>JAYZEO010000036.1:0-33603 GCA_036337215.1 Myxococcota bacterium
CCCCAGCACGATGGTGAGCCGCATGATCCCTCCCTGACTCACCCCCAGGAGGCATTTCACGCCTGGCACCGGTCATGGCACGCCCGGCAGGACTCGAACCTGCGACCGTCGGATTAGAAATCCGAAGCTCTATCCAGCTGAGCTACGGGCGCCCACCGGGAGTCTAGTCCGAGCCGCGCCGAGGTGCAGTCGGAGCGGGAGAGCGAGGCCCGCTAGCCGGCTACGAGGCTACGAGGCTACGGACCGGGCCGGCAGGCTCGCGACCTCGCGCGCGTGGAACCAGATCGCGGCCGCGGCCGACGCGAATTCGAAGACCACGGCGCCCCCCGTGTAGCTCGTCACCTCGCCGTCGAGCGCGAGACCGAGCAGTCGCCCGGCACCCAGGCCCAGGGTCAGGAAAGCCAGCGAGACCAGCGCGGGCCGGCGCAGCGACTGCCGAAACACCGCGATCGCCGCCATCACCCCGATCGCGGTCTGCAGGCCCCCGTACATGGCCCGAAGTTCGGTGGTCCCGGTGGCGCTCATCGCGCCGAGACCCGCCGACTCGGCCAGCGACTCCGGCATGAAGAAGCAGTAGATCCCGTAGGGGAGCCAGACGAGCGCTGAAAGAGCCAGAAATACTCGAAGTGCCAAGCCTTGATCCCCCTGCAGGCGCCCGGGCGCCCGCACACCTCGCCTCCTTCAGGCGCGGCGCCCCCCGAACTGCTCCCCGGAGCGGCCACGGGCATGATCACGTCCGCGGCGACCGGACACGGCGTCTCCGGAAAGCAATCGTCCTCGACCCAGTCGCGAAAACTCCGGTACTCGCGGATCTCGGTTCCCGCGAGAATCCAATCTCGGTCGGCGCGCAGACCCGACGTCAGCACCAGCGCAGTTCGGCCGGCCGTGTAGACCTCGGGCGGCGCACTCAGCCTGCCTTCGGCGAGGGCCGACGCGATCGACGCGTAGACGTGCGCGAAGTGCTGCGCCGACTCGGCCGTGTCCCAGCGGCTGAGCCAGGCGAACTCGCGGCTTTCCGGGCAACTCAGGTAGGCGAAGCGGTCGCCCCGCCACGCGGGCAGCAAGGCCTCGATCTCGGCCTTGGGCGCGCGGAAATCCTCGAGTAGAACCCCGAGCGTCATCGCCCCCACGACGTTGTCGAAGCTCACCGTGCAGTCCCGTTCCCGCGCTTGTGCCTCGAGCGCCTCGCTCGGGAGCTTCACGAACTCGACGCTCGCGTCTTGATCCGGGAACAGCACACGCCCGGACGAGAGCGGAGGATCCTCGAGCATGCGGTCGAGACCCCGATTGCCGCGGCACCAGGGCGGTGCCCAGAGCTCGACCGGAAGCCACGACGAGCAGGACTCGCCGCTGTAGGCGCGCGCCGCGATGACCACGCCGTGCGCGTAGGGAAAGACGAGCGACACGCGCAGCAGCCGCGGCACGGACGCGAGATTTCCGCTGGGATCACTGAGTTCGACCAGCATCCCGCGCCGCAGCCGCTCCGCGCTTTCCATGGAGCGCTCGAAGACCGACTCGGAAGAGCCCGCGAACATGGACAGGAAGGCATCGCCCTCCATCGCCGCCGAAATCGCGGAGAGCACGTCGTCATTTCGGCGAAGCCCGCGCAGCAGGGCCACGGTCTGCTCGAAGTGCTGGTGCTGCAGGGCGTGAATCATCTCGTGCGTGACCGTAACGTCGGCTTCGTAGCCGCCGGGTTGCGCCGGGTCGGACACCACGAACATGGCACGGCGGCTGGGGCTGTACATTCCGATCAGCTGTTCGCGATGCAGGCTGAGCCAGGTGTCGATCAAGTCGATGTCGACCGGCAGGACCCCGAGTGCCGCGTAGGCATCGCGGGAAGCCTCCGCATAGCTCGGGGGCTGCGCCTCCTCGAGTTCGAAACGAACCAGTTCCGGCACGGCGGCGCGCTCGACCTCATGGATCGCCACCGGCTCCAGGAACTCCAGCCCTCGAATCCGGGCCGTCGTTTCACGCAGCGCGGTGTAGCCGTCGTCCGGCGCCTCGGGGTGCGGGTCCGGATCGTGTACCTCGAACCGCGGTTCGGGCGAGAGAGTGCACGCGAGCACCAGGCCCGCAGCTGGCCCCAGGCCGAGGAGAAACGCGCGCCCGAGCCCGATGTAACCGCGTTCGCGTTTCGCGCTTCGACTCATGTCCCCGAGCCCACCCGCTGCACGATCGGAATCCGTCGTCCGCTGCCGAACGCCTTGCCGCTCACCCGCAACACCACGGGCGCCTGGCGGCGCTTGTACTCGTTGAGGTCGAGCTGGCGCAACACCCACGCGACCGTGTCGGCGTCGGCGCCGGGCGGAGCTTCGATCTCGCTGGCCGAGCGTCCCTGTTCGACCGCCTGCTCCAGGATGGCATCGAGCACGTCGTAGGAGGGCAACGAATCCGAATCCTTCTGATCCGGTGCAAGTTCGGCGGATGGAGGCTTGTGGATCGAGGATTCCGGGATCCGCTCCCCGTTCGCGTTCGCGCGCCGTGCGAGCCGGTAGACGTCGCGCTTGAGCACGTCGCCCAGCACGGCGAGGCCACCCACGAGATCCCCATAGAGCGTGGTGTAGCCCATCGAGAGTTCGCTCTTGTTGCCGGTGGCGAGCACGATCCGGCCCTCGCGATTGCTCACCGCCATCAGCAGTGTTCCCCGGATCCGGGCCTGCACGTTCTCCTGCGTGAGGCCGTAGTTCTTCTCGGGTCCGAAGAGACCCGCGAACTCTGACAGGAAGTCCTTGTAGATGGTGTCGATGCGCACCGTATGCGTCTCGATGCCCAGGCTGGCGGCGAGCGCGTGTGCGTCAGAAAGGCTGTGGTCCGACGAGAAGGGCCCGGGCATCAAGATTCCGGCCACGTTCTCGGGGCCGAGTGCACGGGCGGCCAGGTGCGCGGTGACGGCCGAGTCGATTCCGCCCGACAGCCCGATCACGGCGGTCTGCAACTCGAGTTTGTGCAGGTAGTCCCGCACCCCGAGGGAGAGCGCGCGCTCGAGCAACGCGTCGGCCGCCTCCAACTCCGGGACCTCCGAGCGTCCGGACTCGAAGGGATCGACCACGCCGAAATCTTCCTCGAAGCTCGCCAGGCGATGGACCACTCGGCCGTCTCGATCGGCCACCAGGCTCGAGCCGTCGAAGATCAGCTCGTCGTTCCCACCCACCAGGTTGCAGAAGACGAAGGGCACACCGTGGCGCCGCGCCGCGTCGGTCAGGAACGCGTCTCGAAGCTCGATCTTTCGCTGCTGCCAGGGCGATGCCGACACCGTCAGGATCAGCTCCGCCCGAGCCCCGACGAGTTCCGCGACGGGGTCGATCGGGTAGGGACGGTCCTGGCCCCAGTAGCTGCCGCTCCAGACGTCCTCGCAAATCACCAGTCCGATCCGATGCCCGGCGAATTCCCAGATCCGGCGCTCCGCCGCCGGCTGGAAGTAGCGCGCTTCGTCGAAGACATCGTAGGTCGGGAGCAGGGTCTTGGTCTGAACGTGGGCGACCCTTCCATCGACGAGTGCGACGGCCGCGTTTGCGAGCGGCCGAATTCGCTCCGCCTCGGGCGCCGGAACCACGGCTCCGATCACGATCGCGATGCCCTGCGCGAGTTCGCGAACCGCGTCCAGGCTCCGCTCCTGCTGCCGGAGAAAGCTCGGCCGCTCCAGCAGGTCCATCGGCGGGTAACCGCAGGTGGCGAGTTCGGGAAAGACGATCAGATCGGCACCCGCATCGCGCGCGCGCTCCACGCCCGTACGTATGCGGCCGAGGTTCCGCTCGAAATCCCCGAGAGTGGTGTTGATCTGGCCGATCGCGAGCTGCATCGCAGCCGGAGAATCGGCCATACGGAGCGATCGTGCAAAGGCGCCGGCCCCGCGCCGACCCGCCAGCCGCCGATCGGGCAGAGGCGCGGAAACGCGGGGGCTCAGGCCCGATCAGTAACCGCCGTGGATGTAGCGCCGAAGCTCGCCGATCTCCGTGCCTCGGTCCTCGACCTCGTCCGCGAGCAACTCCCGCATCGAGAACATGTCGATAACGTGCGGGCCGGACATGATCGGAAGATGGCGGCAGCCCGCGGCCCCCATCTTGGAGATCGCAAGCGACCGGTCCTCCTCCGGCACGGCAGTCACCGGGTCCGGCGTCATCACTTCGCGCAGCGTGGTCGTCTCGGTCGAACGATTCTGAGCCACGACCCGCCGGAGCAGATCGCGCTCGCTAAACACGCCGACCAGGCGCCAGCGCTCGACTACGGGGACGATTCCGACGTGCTCCTCCGCCATCAGGGAAACGGCTTCAGAGACCGTGGCATCGGGGCTCAGCGTGTGAACGACGGGCGATCTTCGCTGAAGAATCACAGAGATACGGTTCATAGGGTCTCCCATACCCTTCCCGTTTCCCCAAACCGCGATTTTAAAGCCGAAGGGGCATTTTGGCAACATTCAGTGGTGTCGGCGATCCGGCGCAATCCATGATTCAGCGTAAATTCGAGCCCTTCTCGCGATCGTTGCGCAGGCGATACACCCACCCAATGTCGGATTGCTCGACGAACCGCGCTCGATCGAGGATGCTGGCGTGCGCGATGGAGGGAGAGGACCGGAATCAGCCAGAACTCCGCCCTGAACTCTTCCGACGCGTCGACGAGTCGCCCGACGCGCTCTTCTACCGCGAGCCGAGACTCGTCACCCACATCGACGATGCCACCATCGAGGCACTCACGAAACTCTACCGGGAGCTGCTTCCCGCGGGCGGGCGCGTACTCGACCTGATGTCGTCCTGGGTCTCGCACCTGCCACCCGAAATCCACTACGCGCGGGTCGCGGGGCTCGGCATGAATCGCGCCGAGCTGGAGCGCAACCCCCGACTCGACGAACACTGCGTACACGACCTGAACGCGGACCCGGAGCTGCCCTACCCGGACCAGAGTTTCGACGCGGTCGTGAATGCCGTCTCCGTGCAGTACCTGATCCGGCCGGTCGAGGTCTTTGCCTCGGTCCGCCGGGTACTCGCGCCCGGAGGCCTGCACCTGATCGCAACCTCGCACCGCCTGTTTCCAACCAAGGCCGTCCAGGTCTGGCAGGTACTCGGGCCCGAGGATCGGATGCGGCTTCTCGCGAATTACCTCGAGCGTGCGGGCGGCTACGGGCGGCCCGAGCTGCTGGATCGCTCTCCGCCCGGTGCAGACCCGCTCGCGGTCGTCGTCGCAACGCGAAGCGACGAGATCCTGCCGGACATCCCATGATTCCCGACACCCTCGGGCTCGCGCTTGGCCTCGGGCTCCTGCTCGGGGGCGGACAGCTCCTGGTACGCGGCGCCTCGGCACTCGCGCGGGCATTCGGCGTCTCGCCACTCACGATCGGTCTCACGGTTGTCGCATTCGGGACCAGCGCGCCCGAACTCTCGACCAACATCACAGCGGCGTGGAGCGGAAACGGGGAACTCTCGTTCGGGAACATCATGGGCTCGAACCTCGCCAACATCGGCCTGATCCTGGCCATTGCGGTTCTGATCCGACCCTTCGAGATCCGACGCCGGATCGTGACCCGCGAAATCCCGATGATGCTGCTCGCTACGGCAGCCGCCTTCGTGATGGCGCTCGATCACGCGCTCGCGGGACAGCCGAACGAGTACGGACGCGGGGACGGATTGATTCTGTTGCTGATCTTCACGGTGTTCCTCTACTACACCTGGGGAGACGTGAGGGATCAGCGCGCGGCCGAGGGCGAACCCGATCGCCCCAGGCAGCTGCGCGGCAGGGCAACATCGCTGCTCTGGGTGGGGCTCGGACTCGTAGGCCTCGTGATCGGTGCCGAGTTCACGGTGGCGAGTTCGGTCTCGCTCGCCGGAGCATTCGGGATCTCCGAGGCCGTGATCGGGCTCACCCTGATCGCGATCGGGACCAGCCTGCCCGAACTCGCCACCTCGGTGGTCGCAGTCGCACGCCGTCAGAGCGAACTCGCGATCGGGAACGTGGTGGGCTCGAACATCCTGAACCTGTTGCTGGTGGGCGGGCTCACGGCCACGACCCACCCGATCCCGATTCCACCCGGTGGGATCTTCGACCTGCTCGCGGTCGGACTCCTCTCTCTGCTTCTGCTGCTGTTTTCGATCAGCCAGCGGGGTTTGATCATCCGTTTCGAGGCCAGCATGCTGCTCGTGATCTACCTGGGCTACATTTCGGTGCGAACCCTCAGCGAATAGCGCGCGAAAAGCGGGCGCTTCCAGCGGAGAGCGGGCTAGAGTCCAGAGCCGCATGAGCGAGTTCCGGAACAACGAGTCTCTGCCGCCGCTGGGCCACCGGCCCTTGAGCGACCGCATGCCTCCCGGGGGCAGCTCCGACCCCGACCAGATCCTGTCCCTGTTCCTCGAATGGGTCACGGAGCTTGGCCTCGAGCCCTACCCGGCGCAGGAAGAGGCGCTGCTCGAGCTGATGGCCGAGCGCCACGTGGTTCTCGACACCCCCACGGGATCAGGGAAATCGCTGATCGCGATCGCACTCCACTTCAAGGCGATGTGCGAGGGCCGACGCTCGTTCTATACCTCGCCCGTGAAGGCGCTCGCGAGCGAGAAGTTCTTCGCGCTCTGCGCCGACTTCGGCGCCGCCAACGTGGGAATGCTGACCGGAGACGTCACCATCAACCCCGAGGCACCGATCTTGTGCTGCACGGCCGAAGTGCTGGCCAACATGGCGCTGCGCCTCGGCGAGGATACCCGCGCAGATTACGTGGTGATGGACGAGTTCCACTTCTACTCCGACCGAGATCGCGGAATCGCCTGGCAGCTGCCGCTTCTGGCACTTCCACGCTCTGTCTTCCTCTTGATGTCGGCCACGCTCGGCGACACCCGCAAGATCGAGGAACGGCTGCGGGCAAGGAGTGGCCGCGAGGTGGCTCACGTCTGGTCCGACGAACGACCGGTGCCACTCGACTTCGAGTACCGCGAGACAAAGATCCAACAGACGATCGAGGAACTCCTCGCCGATGGGAAGGCCCCGATCTACATCGTCAACTTCACCCAGCGCGACTGTGCAGAGCAGGCACAGTCGCTCACGAGCATCCAGGTCTCGAGCAAGGACGAGCGACGCCACATCGCGCAGGTGCTAGAGGGAACCCGGTTCGACAGCCCCTACGGACGCGAGTTCCAGCGCTTTCTGCGACACGGAATCGGCGTTCACCACGCCGGCTTGCTTCCAAAATACCGGCGCCTTGTCGAACAGCTTTCCCAGCAGGCGCTACTCAAGATCATCTGCGGAACGGACACCCTAGGGGTGGGCGTCAACATCCCGATTCGAACCGTGCTCTTTACGCGGCTGACCAAGTACGATGGCGAGAGAGTCACCGTGCTGAGCGCCCGAAATTTCAAGCAGATCGCGGGACGCGCCGGCCGGAAGGGATTCGACGAAGACGGCAGCGTGGTCTGCCAGGCACCAGAGCACGTGATCGCCAACCAGAAGCAGAGCGCGCGCGGCTCCGGTGGGCGGAAGCCCCAGAAAAAGAAGGCGCCACGCGGCTTCGTTCCCTGGAACCGGGACACCTTTCAAAAACTCGTGTCGCGCCCGCCCGAGGCCCTGATCTCCCGCTTTCGTCTCTCGCACGGAACCCTCCTGCAGGTGCTACAGCGAAGCCAGACCAGCGGATCCGCGGGTGGTTACGGCGACCTCATGGAACTCGTCGATCTCTGCCACGAGGGCGAGCGCGCACGGTACCGACTGCGGCGCGAGGCGGCCGTACTGTTCCGGTCACTCCGGCGGGCCGGAATCCTCGAGGTCGTTGCGGACCCGGAGAGTGGCCGACGCCGGGTGCGCGTCAACGCCGATCTGCAGGAGGATTTCTCGCTCCATCACGCCCTCTCGCTGTATCTGATCGATGCCGTCTCGGCACTCGATCCAGACGCCTTCGAATACCCGGCCGAGATGTTGAGTATCGTCGAATCCATCCTGGAAGATCCGTCTCCAATTCTCTACAAGCAGGAGGATCGAGCCAAGGGCGAACTGATCGCACGCCTCAAGGCGGAAGGGGTTCCCTACGAGGAACGGATCATGCTCGTGGACGACGTCACCCACCCGAAGCCAAACGCCGAATTCGCGTACCAGACCTTCGAGATCTTTTCCGCAAAGCACCCCTGGATCGCAAACGAGAACGTCCGCCCGAAGTCGGTCGCGCGAGAGATGTACGAGGACTACGCGAGCTTCTCGGGCTTCGTCAAACGCTACCAGGTCGCGCGCAGCGAAGGCGTGTTGCTCCGCTATCTGAGCCAGGTACACAACACGCTGGCACGCAGCGTTCCCGAGAGCGCGCGCTCCGAGGGCGTATACGACATTCTGGCCTACCTCCGCACCATGCTGGCCCGCGTCGACTCGAGCCTGCTCGAGGAGTGGGAGCGGCTGCTCGACCCCGAGGCGCCTGTTCGCGAGAACGAGGTCGAGCCCGCCCAGGGTCCGCCGAATCTCTCGCGGCACCCGAAGGCCTTCTCCGCCCGCGTGCGAGCCGACTTGCACCGGCTGGTGCAAGCACTCGCGGATGGCGATTTCGAAGCGGCCAGCGGCTGTGTTCACTCCGACCCTGCGAACTTCTGGAGCACGGCTCGCTTCGAGGAGGCGCTCGCACCGTTCTTCGCAGAGCACGAAAGCCTGGTCTTCAACGGCCGGGCGCGGCTCAGCGAATTCACCAGCTTGCGCGCGACCGGCACCGGCACCTGGGATGTACAGCAGGTCCTGCTCGACTCCAACGACGAGAACCACTGGAGCCTCCAAGCCCAGATCGACCTGCGCGAGGATCCAAACCCGGAGGGATCCCTGCTCCGGCTGGTGAGGATCGGAACCTAGGGGCAAGGCTCGGTCGGCCCGGCTTCAGTGCTCGACATGCGCGCGCCCGCCCGCGGTTCCGACTGGACCTCGCCGTACCACTGGGAGAAGATGCGGCCGTCCCCAGAATCTGGAGCAGCCCCATGAGCCCACGGTTTCCCGATCCCCAATTCGTAGACACGAACGGAATCCGGATGGCCATCTACGAAGAGGGCGCCGGCTTTCCGGTGGTCTTCTCGCACGGGTTTCCCGAACTGGCCTACTCGTGGCGCTACCAGCTTCCGGCCGTGGCCGCGGCGGGCTTCCGGGCGATCGCGCCCGACCAGCGCGGCTACGGGCAGACCAGCCGCCCGGACGAAGTCGACCAGTACTCGCTCGAACAGCTCACGGGTGACCTTGCGGGCCTGCTCGATGCACTGGGGCTCGAGCGAGCGGTGTTCTGTGGGCACGACTGGGGCGGCATGGTCGTCTGGTCCATGGCACAGCGCTACCCGGAGCGCACCGCGGGC
Organism: Myxococcota bacterium; assembly: GCA_036337215.1. Classification (GTDB taxonomy): domain Bacteria; phylum Myxococcota_A; class UBA9160; order SZUA-336; family SZUA-336; genus JABSQV01. Next base: position 9,288 of record JAYZEO010000036.1, read on the forward strand.
GTGATCGGCGTCAACACACCCTTCATTCCACGCGGACCCAGTGCTCCGCTCGAGAACCTCCGCGCGATGGCGGGAGAGAACCACTACGTCGTGCACTTCCAGAAACCGGGGGACGCCGACCGCCGACTCGCGGCCGACGTTCGGCGCGTATTCGAGCGCCTGATGCGCAAGGGAATTCGCCCGGAAGACATCGCGGGGCGCGAACTCCGGAACATGGCAGAGCACGTCGAGGCAGAGGAGCCGCCGCCCGGCACCGCGCTCCTCGACCCGGAAGAACTCGACATGTTCGTGCGCAGCTTCGAACGAACCGGGTTCACGGGCGGGATCAACTGGTACCGGAACATCGATCGCAACTGGGAGGAATCCGCCGAGCTTCCGCAGAAGCTCGAACTCCCGGCCCTGATGATCTCGGCCGAGCACGACTTCGCGCTGCCGCCGGCCCTGGCGGAGGGCATGGAAGTCCACGTACCCGGTCTCGAGAAACGCCTGATCCCGGCGTGCGGCCACTGGACGCAACAGGAAAAACCGTACGAGACGAACCAGGGCATCATCGAGTTCCTGAAACGCCGTTTCGGGAATTGACGGCAGCCAGGTGCCACGACGCGAGGGCTCGGAGAGCTACGCCAGGATCTACCGAAGCGTCAGGCGCATCCCACGCGGGCGCGTCGCCACCTACGGACAAATTGCCGAACTCGCCGGACTGCGCGGACAGGCACGTCAGGTCGGCTACGCGCTTCACCAACTCCGCGATGCGTCCGTTCCCTGGCACCGGGTGATCAACGTACGCGGCGAAATCAGCCTCCCGGCGCTGCCCGGCTCCGGAGAACTGCAACGCGACCTGCTCGAGCGCGAGGGCGTGCACTTCGGACCCGCGGGACGCGTCGACCTCGCGCGCTTCCGCTGGAAGCCTCGATCGAGAACTTCCAAAACTCCGGGGCGGGTCCCGGGACCGAGAAGCTGAGCTCGCGACAACCGGTCCGGCCCCACCCGCCTCCCGGCCAGGCGGAGCACCAGGCGGAGCGTTAGGCGGAGCGCGAAGCTCGACCCCGGGGCGCTCCGCGCTTCGGGCGCGCTTCGCGTGCGATCCGGGCGCGCGAAGCGGCCCAGGAACAGATGCGGCAAGCCGCGAAATCGTGTCTGAGGGCCGGGCAACAGTTGCGGCCAAAGTAGATGATCTGCAGGTGCAGGAGTCCCCAGGCCGCGGGCGGCCAGAGGCGTTTCAGGTCCCGCTCGGTCTGCACCACGCTGGTTCCGCGCGAGAGACCCCAGCGGCCGGCGAGCCGGTGAATGTGGGTATCGACCGGAAAGGCCGGGACCCCGAACGCCTGCGCCATCACCACGCTGGCCGTCTTGTGGCCGACGCCGGGCAGCGCCTCGAGTTCATCGAAGGTCTTCGGGACCTGCCCTCCGTGGTTGCGGACCAGGATCCGCGAGAGGCCCACGATCGCCTTCGCCTTCTGGGGTGCCAGCCCGCAGGAGCGGACCAGGTGGCGCACCTTCGCGACGCCCAATTCGGACATCGCCCGCGGCGACCCCGCCCGCGCGAACAACTCCGGCGTCACCCGGTTCACGCGTTCGTCCGTGCACTGTGCCGAGAGCAGCACCGAAACCAGTAGCGTATAGGGGTCTCGGTGGCGGAGCGGAATGCCCGGCTCCGGAAACAACTCGTTCAGAATCGCCTCGATGCGCTGCGCCTTCTCGGCCCGGGTCATGCCGAGGGGTCTCGGTCGCCGGTGGCCTGCGCCCGGAACCACTCCCAGGTTCGTGCAAGTCCCTCGCGAACAGGGACCGTCGGATCGAAATCGAGCAGACGTCGCGCCTTGGCGTTGTCGCAGAAGGTGATCGGCGGCTCGCTCGGGGGCGCCGGAGCGTCGACCCGGATCAACTTCCGACCCGCCAGCAACTCGACGGTTTCGATGAAGTCGTTGAGCGGAATCGGTGCGCCGAGCCCAAGGTTGATCACCTCGTAGCCCATCGGCCGCTGGACCGCCGCCGCCACGGCCGCGACCACATCGTCGATGTAGGTCCAGTCGCGCTCCATTCGGCCCTCGGAAAAGATCGGGACTGCTTCGCCGTGCGAGATCGCGCGCATCAGGCGCAGCGGCATCATGTCTGGCCGGCCGGCGGGACCGTACACGTTGAAGAAGCGCAGCGCCGTCACCGGCAGCCCGAACAGGTTCGTGTAGCTGTGTCCCAGGATTTCGGCCGCCCGCTTGCTGGCCGGGTACGAGGCCAACGGGCGGTCGGCTGGATCGTCCTCGCGAAACGGAATCCGCTCGCCGCGACCGTAGACCGAGGAAGTGGATGCGAGAACCACGTTTTCGAGTTCGCCGCGCCGCGCCGCCTCGAGTACGTTCAGGCTACCGATCGCGTTGACCTGCATGTAGAGTGGCGCCTGCTCGATGCTGGCGCGCACATTGGCAAGCGCCGCCAGGTGCGCAATGCGCCGGATCGCGTGGTTCGCGACCACGCGCTCGACCCCGTCCGAATCGCGAACGTCACCCTCCACGATCTCGACGCCCAGCGCCTCGAGCCGGGCCGCGTTCGCGCGCTTGAGCGCGGGATCGTAGAAGTCGTTGAAGTTGTCTAGCACGACGACGGCTTCACCCGCCGCAGCCAGGTTTGCCGCCAGCGCGCTTCCGATGAAGCCCGCACCGCCCGTGACCAGAGTCGCCATCCCGGTTCAGGCTACCGAACGCGAAGCGCGTACGCGTCCACGCCTACGCCGCACACTCCGCGCACCGGGGTCAGGCGTCGATCCGGGCTGTCGCGCTTCCCTGGACCACGGCGCGACCATCCTGGTTCTCGGTGGTGACCTCGAGGTCGAGGAGGCGGTCGCCGTTCTCCTCGCGAATCGCCTGGATCGTGGCCCGCGAGGTCAACGTGTCGCCCGGCCAGACCTGGCTCACGAAGCGAACTCCGTACTTGGTGAGGCAGCCATCACCGACCCAGTTCGTGAGCATCTTCCCGGTGAGCCCCATGGTCAGCATGCCGTGCGCGAAGACCGTGGGATAGCCCGCCACCTTGGTCGCGAATACCTCGTCGGTATGAACCGGGTTGTAGTCTCCGGACGCCCCCGCGTACTGCACGATCTGGGTCCGCGACAGGTTGTGAACAACGACCTCTTCGTGGGAATCGCCGACATTCAGGTCACTCGCTCGAAGTGCCATGTGCCCCCCTAACCCTGATCGACGACGCGCTCGGTGCGCACACCGACGGATCGGGCCGTGATCACGAGTTCGCCGTCTTGATCGCGATACTCCATGATGGTCTCTCCGAACTTGAGCTTTCCGGCGCGGCGACCCTCTTTCTCCCAGCTTCGGCCCGGCCGGCTTTCAACCGTGAGCCGGTCGCCCGGACGCAGGTGACGGTGGTACTCGAAGTGCTGCTCGGCGTGAAGGCCACCGCCCCCGCCTCCTCCGCCACCGCCCCCTCCGGAACGCGTGACTCCGGTCGGCTCCTTGGCCGAGCCGAACCAGGGCCTTCCGACCTTGGGACGGAGCGGGTAGTCCGGCTCGAACTGGGCGCTGGCCTGGGCAAAGGTCGGGGGCGCGATGATCTCGCCAGCCTCGCTCTGCTTCGCCAGCTCCGCATCGTGATAAACCGGGTTCTCGTCTCCCACGGAGCGTGCAAACATCATGATGTGGCTCGCTTCCACCGGAAAATCTCTGGTCGCCACGCCTTCCTCCTTGGTTCGAGATGCGTCCGAAAAGTCTAACCCGAATCCGGGCTCGCCTGTGCACCCGAAGCCCGGGGCACGGAGGCCCTTAGAACTTCTCCATCAGCGCGCCGAGTTGGAGCTCCGCCTCGCGCGTCTGGCCCCCGGCCTTCATGAAGCTCGACATCCGCTCGCGCGCCGACTCCGTCGCGACGACCTGATTGAACAGGTGCGCCTCCTCCACGAGGCCCTCGACGATCGGGAGCTCGGAGAGATTGATCGACGCCTTTGCGAATGCGATCGCCTCCTTCGGAAACGACGCGATCCGGCGCGCCAGGCGCTCCACGAAGGGGGCCAACTCCTTGGCCGGGAGTGCGCGCGTCACCCAGCCGTAGCGCTCTGCCAGGTCGGCTGGAAAATCGTCGCAACCCAGGATCGCCTCGACGGCGCGGCTACGTCCCATCAGTCGCGGCAGGCGCTGGGTTCCGCAGCCGCCGGGAATGATGCCGAGCGCAACTTCGGGTTGACCCAGCACCGCGCGGCCGAGGGCCGCGAAGCGCAGGTCGAGCGAGAGCAGGAACTCGCTCCCGCCGCCGCGCGCACAGCCCTCGATCTGGCCGATGCTGACCTTGGGCATGGTTCGGAAGCGGTCCACGAGTTGATGAAAGAAACCGAGCGCTTCGGATTTCGGAGGCACCTCGGTCGGAAGCCGCTGGATCAGCGTCACGTCGGCGTGCGCGATGAAAAACTCCGGGTTTGCGCTCCGGAACACGATCGCGAGAACCTCGTCATCGGCCTCCAGTTCACGTCCGACACGTTCGATCTCCTGCATGAGCTGGAGATCGAAAAGGTTGATCGGCGGATGGTCGATCGTCACGAACGCGACGCCGCGATCGACCTCCACAGCCAGTGCTTCGAATCCGTCGTATGACATCGGGAGGGCTCCTCTACCCGGCGCTAGGCGCCCGGATCCAGCAGGACCTTGAGCACCCCATCGCGCCGCTCAGCGAAGATCTCGTAGGCGTCGGGCCCCTTGCTGAGCGGCATGCGGTGCGTGAACACGTGCTCGGGCGCGAGGCGCCCCGATTGGACCAGCGGAATCAACTCGTCCCAGAGTTCGGGAATCGGACAGATTCCGATCGTGAACCGCAGATCTTTCATCATCGCCAGCGGCATCGGGAACGGAAAGGCCGGATTGAGATTCACGCCGACCACGGAGACCGCGCCCCCGACCCTGACCAGCCCGATCGCGGCCTGGATCGTCTCGTCGGCCCCGACCGCCTCGATCACGGCATCGGGCCCGAAGCCCCCGGTCCGTTCACGGACCTCCGCCACCGCATCGCTCCCTGCATCGATTGGAATCGCGCCCCGCGCCTGGGCGGCCGCGAGGCGCTCGGGTACGCGGTCGATCGCGAAGACCCGGGCCGGGCCGAAGAGTTGCGCGCAATCAACCGCCAGGAGCCCCACCGGGCCGAGCCCGATCACGGCCACGTCCTGGCCCGGGCGAATATCGGCCCCGCGCGCCCCAAACTGGGCGGTCGGCAGGATGTCGGTGAGCAGTACCGCCTGCTCGGTGGTGATCTCGTCCGGGATCGCGCGCAACGCGGCGTCGGCGCCGGGCACCGCAACGGCCTCGGCCTGCCCGCCGGGAAGCGCGCTCGAGTTCCCGAACACGCGCGTCTGAAAGCGCTCGCAGCGAATGACGCGACCCCGGATACAACTGTCGCAGGCCCCACAGCCGATCACGCCCGAAACCAGCACGCGATCACCGGTCGCGAAGCGCCTGACCCCGCTGCCGACCTCGGCCACTTCTCCCACGAACTCGTGCCCGATCGCGAAGCCGGCCTCCGCGGTCGGAATCGCACCGTGGTAGAGGTGCAGGTCGGAACCGCAGATCGCGGCCCGCTCGACCCGGACGATCACCCCGTTCGTATCCGGGGGCGTCGGATCGGGCAGCGCCTCGCAGCGAACGTCACCCGCACCGTGAAATACCAGGGCCCGCATGCGGAGAGCATACCCCGCCGGGCCGCGGAAGATCGCCAACGCGTTCGGGGCCACCCGGCGATCCAGCGAACTCGCCGCGTGCCCGGCGGCCCGGGCCGACGCAGGCGTCGCGCAGTCGAGTACCCTTGGCATTCCGCGGAGTTCCGCGGCTGACCCTGGGGAGGACTGTGATGGCGGAACTGCCGTTTGAGGGCATTCGCGTACTCGATCTCGCAACCGTGATGGCGGGACCGGTCGCCGCAACGACGCTCGGAGACTTCGGCGCAGACGTGATCAAAGTCGAGCAACCTGGCCGCGGCGACACGATTCGGGGTCTCGGAGGTGGGCCCGGCGCCGAGTTGTTCTGGCTCCAGGAAGGACGCAACAAGCGTTGCGTGACCCTGGATCTCAGGAATCCCGAAGGCCAGGAACTGCTCGCGGGTCTCGCGGGTAAGTCCGACGTGCTGATCGAGAGCTTCCGGCCAGGAACCATGGAGAACTGGAACCTGGGGCCCGAGCGGCTCCAGGCCTCGAACCCGCGCCTGGTGTACCTGCGCATGAGCGGCTACGGACAGACCGGCCCCTACCGCGAGCGTGGCTCCTTCGACCGGATCGCGGCCGCGTTCTCGGGCGTGACTTACGCCTCGGGCGAACCCGATCGGCCGCCGGTGCGCTCCGGGTACGCACTCGCCGACTACCTGTCGGCGGCCCACAACACTTTCGCAATCGCGATGGCGCTCTACCACCGAGACGCGCAGGGGGATGGACGCGGACAGGTGATCGACCTCGCGCTCTACGAGCCGATGCTGCGTGCCTCCGAGGCGACCTCGGTCGTCTACGACCGCCTCGGCGTGGTGCGGGAGCGGACCGGTAACCGGCATGCGGCAGCGGTTCCGGGTGGACTCTACGAGACGCGGGACGGCGCCTGGCTGGTGCTCTTCGCGGCCCCCGACCACCTGTTCCGCGCGCTGGCTGAGGCGCTCGGACAGCCCGAACTGGCGGACGATCCGCGTTTCTCACACGCCGGGGTGCGTCGCAAGAATGCCGACGCGATCGAAGCGATCATCGCGGACTGGGCTGCAGAACGCAGCGCCGACGAAGCGCTCGAGCGACTGCTCGAGTTTCGGGTCGCAGCGGGGCGCGTGAACTCGATCGCGGAAGTGTTTGCCGATCCCCAGGTCGCGGCCCGCGAGAACCTCGTCTCGGTCCCGGACGGCGCGGGCGGAGAGATCCGAATGGTGGGGGTGCTCCCGAAACTGTCTCGCACCCCGGGCCGAATCCGGCACGCCGGGCGGCCACTCGGTGCCGACAACGAAGAGGTCTTCGGCGAACTGCTGGGCCTGGATGCCGCAGAGGTCGGCGCACTTCACGCACGCGGCGTGGTTTGATTTCTCCCCAGCCCTCGACGAGCGCATTCTCGTATGCGGCCTACCGCCGCTTCTGGTTCTCGAACCTCGCGATGGTGTTCGCCATGCAGTTCCGGTTCATCGGGAGCGGCTGGCTGGTCCACGAGTTGACGGACTCACCCTTCTGGCTCGGGGTTCCGGGCCTGGTGTCGGCCGCAGTCACGATTCTGCTCACGGTTCCGGGAGGCGCACTCGCAGACCGCATCGACGCCCGCCGCCTGCTCGTGGCGGGCCGCGCGGCGAGCGGAGTGCTTCACCTCGCGCTCGCGGTCGTCACGGTGACCGGGATCGTCGAGGTGTGGATGGTGATCGTGTGGGCCGCGCTCACTGGAGTCTCGGCGGCCGTGACCAGCCCGGCCGGGAACGCGCTGCTCCCGAGACTGATCGATCATGCCGCGATGCCGAGCGCGGTGGCGCTGAGTTCGTCGATCTGGAGCGGGATGCGGATCATCGGACCGGCCGCGGCCGGGATCCTGATCGCGGCCATCGGCATCGGAACCGCCTTCTTCGTCACCGCGGCCGGTTTCGCGATCTCGACCGGACTCATCGCGAGCCTACGTCTCGAGACGCCCCCGGACGCCGAGACGGAGACCGAGCACGACGGCATGTTCGCGGGCCTGGATTACATCCTGCGCAACCGGATCTTCCTGGCCACGATCGGGCTCTCGTTCTTTACCTCGATCTTCGGCCGCTCTTACGTGGTGCTGCTCCCGGTCTTTGCGGACGACGTCCTGCAGGCGGGGGTGCGCGGCTTCGGCTACCTCGAAGCCGCGGCCGGGGTCGGGGCGTTACTCGGTACGCTCGCGATCACCCGCATCAAGCCCGGACGTCACGCGGGCGGGACCATGATCGGGGCTGCGGTGTTGTTCGGCTGCTGGGTGGCCGCGTTCGCGGTTAGCCGCTCGCTCCCGCTATCGCTCGGCCTGCTGTTCGCGGGCGCGTTCTTCTCCGCGATCTATCTCACCCTGGGGATGACGACCCTCCAACTGCTCGTCCCGAACGAACTGCGTGGACGCGTGATGGGCGTCTGGAGCCTGACATGGTTCCTGTCCTCGGCCGGGGGTTTCGTCGCGGCGACGGCTGCGGAGTTCCTGGGCGCGCCCGTCTCGGTCGCGCTCGGAGCACTCGCGGTGGCAGGCTTCGGGATCGTGGTCTTCCTGAGCTTCCCCGAGATCCGTCACCTGCCCTCCCAGGCCGAACTCGCGGCCGCGAGGAGTTAGCGCCGGGTTCGGCGGCGCGGTTGCCGACGCGGCCGCGCCGTGCATAGGATGGGCCCGCCGGATCGACCGGTTGCAAAGTTGGGTGGGGGAAGTCGATGGCTGCGAGAATCTTGATCATCATCGCGGTGCTCGTCGCACTCGCCTTCGGAGGTGTCTGGCTGCTCGGGACGGGCTGGCTCGGCACCGATTACGGGGCTGGCATTCCGACCGCCGGTCCGATCCCGGACGCGGTCCTTTCCGAACGCGGGGCGACACAACAGCGCGCGGCCGAGCGGGTCGGTGTGGCGGCACCCAAGCAGATCCTGTTCGGCGACCTGCACGTGCACTCGACCTACTCGCTCGACGCATTCCTGATGAGCCTCTCGATCGCGGGCGGCGACGGCGTATATCCGGTCTCGGATGCCTGCGACTTCGCGCGCCACTGCTCGGCCCTCGACTTCTGGTCGATCAACGACCACGCGCTCGGGCTCACCCCAGAGCGATGGGCGGAAACCAAAGAGGCGATCCGGCAGTGCAACGCGGTTGCGGGCGATGACTCGAACCCGGATACCACGGCATTTTTGGGCTGGGAGTGGACCCAGATGGGGACTACGGCCGGAAATCACTACGGACACAAGAACGTCATCCTGAGGCACCTCGACGAGGCGCGGACTCCCGCGCGCCCGATCGCGGCCGCGCCTCCCCCCGCCGCGGCCGACCGGGCCGGCTTCCGCCCATCTACGCTGGCGCTCGGGTTACTGCCCGTCGCCCGGCCGACTGCTGAATCGCTCGATCTGGTTCGCTACTTCCAGGAACTTCTCGCGGTTCCGGTCTGTCCCGTAGATCTGCCGGTCCGCGAACTTCCCAACGACTGCCGCGAGCAAGCCGCAACCCCGCAGGAACTCTTCGCGAAGCTCGATGACTGGGGCCACGAGTCACTCGTGATCCCGCACGGGACCGCTTGGGGCTACTACACGCCACTCGGCTCGAACTGGGACAAACAACTGACCCGCCGCTTCCACGATCCCGCGCGGCAGACGCTGGTCGAGGTTTTCTCGGGGCACGGGAATTCAGAGGAGTATCGCGCATACCGCGAAATCGAGGTTGCGCCCGACGGCACGCGCTCGTGTCCTGGAGCGCAGCCCGGCTATCTCCCCTCCTGCTGGCGGGCGGGCGAGATCATTCTCGAACGCTGCAGGCAGGCCGGCGAAGACCCCGAGCTATGCGATGCGCGCAGCGCCGAGGCACGCCAGAACTACGTCGACGCCGACGTCTCGGGGTACCTCACCGTCCCCGGAGCCACGCTCGAAGACTGGCTAGACGCGGGCCAGTGTCGGGACTGCAGGTTGCCGGCCTTCAACCAGCGGCCGCGGAGCTCGGTGCAGTACATGATGGCACTCCGCAACTTCGATGAGCCCGACCCGACGCGCTTTCGCTTCGGATTCATTGCCTCGAGCGACAACCACTCTTCGCGGCCCGGAACCGGGTACAAGGAATACGACCGAAGCGTGATGACCGAGGCGCGCTTCGACCAGTTCGGCAACACGATCTTCGGAGCCGTTCCGGAACAGGAGCCGCTCCCGCGCTCGGAGCCCTTCGATCCGAGTCAGAGTACAATCGGCTTCTTCGGGATCCGTGAATCCGAGCGTCAGGCCTCGTTCTTCTACACCGGGGGCCTGGTCGCCGCACACGCGGCGGGGCGCGGGCGGGACGCAATCTGGGAGGCACTCGAGCGCCGCGAGGTCTACGGCACCAGTGGACCGCGCATTCTGCTCTGGTTCGACCTCGTCGATTCCGGCGGCGGAGCCCCGGTTCCGATGGGGAGCGATGTCGAAATGGCACAGACCCCCGCATTCGAGGTGCGAGCCGTCGGTTCCCTGGAACAGCAGCCGGGCTGCCCCGATTTCTCGCAGGGCGAACTGTCACCCGAAAGGTTCGAACGTCTCTGCCGGGGCGAGTGCTATCACCCATCCGACAGCCGGCGGAAGATCAGTCGGATCGAGGTGATTCGCATCCGGCCTCGCGTTCACGCCGACGAGAACATTGCGGAGTTGATCGAGGACCCCTGGCTGAGCCTGCCCTGCGCGCCCGACCCGGCGGGCTGCCAGGTCCGCTTTCGCGACGAGGACTTCCCGGGAGCGAGACGCGACACGCTCTACTACGTGCGCGCGATCGAAGAGCCGAGCATGGCCGTGAATGCAGACACCCTGCGCTGCGAAACCGATGCAAACGGAAACTGTGTCAGGATCCGCCCCTGCAGCGAGGTGGCCGACAGCGACGACTGCCTCGCAGAGAGCGAAGAACTCGCGTGGTCGTCACCGATCTTTATCGACTACCGGCCGGACCCAGCCTCGCCCTAGCGCGCCACTAGGACGCGCGCAGCTTGTAGCGAATGGGCAGGTGTTTGATCCCGCCCACCAGGCTCGAGTGCAGACGCTCGACCGGGCCGGACAGTTCGACCTCCTCGATTCGCGGAAGCAGGTGTTTGAACGCCACCCGCAACTCGAGTCGCGCGAGGTGCGCGCCGAGGCAGAAGTGTTCGCCCACGCCGAACCCCAGGTGGCGGTTCGGGGATCGGTCGATTCGGAAATCGAAGGGATCCGGGAAAACCTCCTCGTCGCGGTTCGCGGACGCGTAGAAGAGTGCGAGCGAATCGCCGGCCTTGATCTGTTTTCCGCGGATCTCGCAGTCTTCCTGGGCGGTGCGGACAAAATGAATGATCGGACTGGTCCAGCGCACCACCTCCTCGAGGGCGGGCGCGAGCAACTCGGGCTCTCGCTGGAGCTTGCGCAGTTGGTCCGGGTGCTCGATGAAGGCCAGCATCCCGCCGCTGGTGCCGTTGCGCGTGGTCTCGTTGCCAGCAACTACGATGATCAGGCACCACGCGAGCACGTCCATGAGCGGCAGCGGCTCACCCTCGAACTCGAGTTGCGTAAAGAGCGAAAGGAGATCGTCCGCGGGATTCTTCTTCTTCTCTTCGACCAACTTCGTGAAGTAGGTGAAGAGTTCGATCATCGTGTCGCGCGCGCCTTGTCCCGGATCCTTGCCCTCCTGCTGGAACTCCGGATCGCCGGCTCCAATGATGCGATTCGTCCAGTCGAAGAGCAGTTCCCAGTCACCACGCGGAAGTCCGAGCAACCAGGCGATCACGGCAATCGGCAGGGGTGCGGAGACCTCGCGTACGAAGTCGCATTCTCCTGACCCGCCGCTCTGGCCCAGCGCATCGACGATCTCTTTTCCGATCCGTTCGATGTCGTCATCGATCTTGGCCAGCGCCTTCGGCTTGAAGCGATGCGACACCATTTTGCGAAAAAGGCGATGCCGCGGCGGATCCATCTGGATCAGGGTGGCTGGAAACTGGTCCTGCGCACCTTCCGGCTCGGCGAGATGGCTCATCACGAGCCGCGGGCCGTTCAGGAACTGGTTCGGGCGCGTCGAAATCGAGACGATGTCCGCGTGCTTGGTGACCGCCCAGAACGGCAGTCCCTCACCCTCATCAACCCAGTGCACCGGGTCTTCCCGGCGCCAGCGTGTCCAGATCTCGTGCGGATAGCCGTACTCGGCGTAGTGATCAGGGTGTACGACGTTGAAATGCTCGGGAGTCGCCAACGGAAATTCTCCTAAATGTCGAGGTCCCCACCGGACCCGCACTCATCCTACTCCAGGCCTTCGGCGGAAAGCGAGGTGCAGCCGGTGTGCTGCTTCACTCCCTTTCACCCGAAACCCGGGCCGGCACCGGGCACGCAGCTTCCGGTCGAATCCGGCGGCGCGGCTGGGCGACACCGAATCCGCCCCCGAGACCCCCCGTCGTCGAGGTTCAAGCCGCGCTGCAGCACCGTCCGATACTGAAGGTCGACGACGATCCCTCGAATGAAACGCTACCTCCCGCAATTGGCTTCGTGCGTGCTTTGCGCAGTGCTGGCCGTGGCCGCGCTCCCGCGCGACGCGAGCGCACAGTGGGGCTTCGGCTTCGAAGAGCGCGAAGACTGGAGCATGACTCTCTCGGGCGGAAGGTCGAACTTCGGGCTCACTGGAGGCCTCGCTTGGGGCGACCAGGAGGGGCCGAGCGCGATCGATCTCGGCGCCGCCCTCGAACTCGAACGGAGCGAGACCTTCGCGGGGGAACTCGACCTGAAGCCCGGCAACGCCCTGGTTCGCTTCGGCTACCTGCCGCTCTCCTTCGGGGGCGAGACCGTTCTTGACAGCACTGCCGTCATCGAAGGCGTGACCTACGGCGCCGGCGACCGCGTCCAAAGCCAACTGGATCTCAAGAGCTACGATCTCGCGTTGGGCTACCGCTTTCGAATCGGACGCCGCTGGACGATCGTCCCGGTGGTCCAGCTGAGTCTCATCGGGGGCCTCATGGACACGGTCGACCTCGACCTCGTCGGTTCCGCGGTCGATGAGAGCTTCCTGGTGCCGATTCCACTCTCGGGCCTGCGGGTCGAAGCGAGCCCAATCGCACGGCTGACCCTCTTCCTAGAGGCCAAGGCCTTCCTGGCCGGGAGCTGGGGCATGCTCGACGAAGCGCGCGTCATGGACGGAACGATCGGCGCGAGCGTGAGCCTCAACCCCAACGTGCTGCTCACCGCGCGCTACCGCCGAACGAACTTCAGCTTCGAGTCGCGGACTGCCGATGTGGACCTCGGTCTTGATGGGTTCCTCGTCTCTTTCGACTTCCGGTTCTGAGGACCCGGCCCGAGCCCGGTCAACGAGATTTCAGCGTGAAGCGGGCTCGTTGCCGGATATCTCGAGAGGAAGCTCCGACCAGCACCTCGAACTCGCCGGCTTCGGGAACGAAGGCCGACGCCGCCGGGTCGTAACTCGAGAGCGAGCGGCGGTCCAGCGACAATTCGAGCGAGCGCTTCTCTCCCGGCTCGAGTGCGATCTTGGCGAAGGCCTTGAGTTCTCTCTCGGGTCGGGCACGGCTCGACTCCAGGTCGCGCAGATACACCTGCACCACCTCCTGCCCCGCACGCTCTCCGGAATTCCGGAGCTCCAGCCTTAGCTCGATCGTCTCGCCCTCCGAGTATTCGCTCGCATTCAGCGTGAGCGCGGAGTATTCGAATTCGGTGTACGAGAGCCCGTGACCGAACTCGAAGAGCGGATCGACCTTCTTTCGGTCGTAGTAGCGATAGCCCACGAAGATCCCCTCTCCGTAGAGCACCTTCCCGTCTTCTCCCGGGTAGGTCGTATGGGTGGGATTGTCTTCGAGTCGGCGCGGAAAGGTCGTAGGCAGGCGGCCGCTGGGATTCAGATCTCCGAAGAGCAGGTCCGCGAGCGCGTTCCCGGACTCCTGCCCCGGATACCACAACTGCAGTGCCGCGCCGACCTGCTCGATCCAATCCATCGAGACCGGAGAGCCCGCATTGACGACCACGACGGTGCGCGAGTTTGCGGCCGCCACCCTTTCGATCAACTCGTCCTGGCGCCCCGGAAGTCCGAGCGACGCCCGGTCGTGCCCCTCCGTTTCCCACTCCGCCGTGAGGCCTACGACCACAACCGCCGCATCCGCGGCCGAGGCCGCCGCCACCGCGCGTTCGAGCATGTCTTCCGGGGCCGGCGGCAGGCACCCCACTTTGAGTCCCGCGAGCAGCGGCGAATCCTGACGGCTGTACTCCACCTCCAGCAGGTAGCTGCGTCCCGCCTCGAGTTCGACCTCTGCGCGAACCTCGCTGCTTCCCATTCCAAAGAAGGACTCTCCGCGGGTCTGGCGGGTCCAGTTGTCGACGAGTTCCCGGGAGTCGATCCGCAGTCGGCTGCGGCCGGCACTCGTGAGCGAGAAGCTGAAGCGGCCGCTCTCCGTTGGCGTGAAGCGCGCGCTCAGCCGCGCGGAGAACGCGTTCACGTCGACCTCCGGAGCGAAACTGCCGAACCAGTTGAACACTGCCTCGCGACTCCGCTTGCAGAGCACGGCTTCGCCCTCGAGATCGAGGCCCGAGAAGTACTCGATCTCGAGCCCCGGCGCGCCGTCTTCGCAGGCCGCCCAGCGCGCATCCATCGCCGGCAGGGTCTTGTGGATCAAGCAACCCGCCTCGTGAACGACCTCGACCTCGTCCCCACAACGCGCCCGGATACCCTCCAGGGGAGAGACCGAGTAGTGCGCGCTGACCTGGGCACTGCCCCCTCCTTGAATCACGGCGGTTTCGGCGTTTGGTCCGATCACGGCCAGAGAGCGAAGGCCAGAGGTTTCGAGGGGCAGGATCTGCTGGTTGCGCAACAGCACGATCGCCTCGCCGGCCGCGCGCCGGTTCAAGGCCCTTTGCTCGGGCGTGTCGACCGAGCGCTCGGGCGCCTCTTCGGGATGCTCGAAACGTCCCGCGCGAAGCGTGATCCGGAGCAGCCGCCGAACCATATCGTCGATCGCCGCCTCGTCGACCTCGCCATCCCGCACGGCCTGCAACAACTTCGGTCCCCGCTGCAGCGGCGGGCCCGGCATCTCGAGATCCAGCCCCGCGGCGGCTGCAGCTACGGTGCTCTTGGTGCCGTACCAGTCGGAGACGACGAAGCCATCGAAGCCCCATTCCTCGTTGAGGATCTGCGTGAGCAAGCGCGCATTGTCGCTCGCCGGCGTCCCGTTCACGGCGTTGTAGGCGGACATCACCGACCAGGTACCGGCCTCGCGCACGGCGGCCTCGAAGGGCGGAAGGTATATCTCGCGCAGCGCGCGCTCACCGACCTCGGAGCTGATCGACATGCGTTCGAATTCCGAGTCGTTACACACGAAGTGCTTGACCGCCGTTCCAACACCGCGGCTCCCGACCCCCTGGATGTAGGCGACCGCGATCCGGGCGCTCAGGAAGGGATCCTCGGAGAAGCACTCGAAGTTTCGGCCGGCGAGCGGACTGCGATGGATGTTCACGGTCGGGGCCAGCAACAACTGCGCGCCCTTGCTCTTGACCTCGTTGCCGAGTTCGGCCCCGACCTCGAAGACGAGATCCGGGTTCCAGGTCGCGGCGAGTGCCGTGCCGCACGGGAAGCAGGCGGAGGTCGCTCCCTCGAGGCCGGCTCCGCGCGCGCCATTGGGGCCGTCCGTGACCTTGAGCGCCGGAATGCCGAGCCGCTCGACACCGGTCGAGTGCCACATGTCGGAACCTGCCGCCATCGAGACCTTTTCTTCGAGCGTCAACTCGGAGAGCAGCTTCGCGATACGGTTCTCGAGAGCGTCGCTGTCCGGTTTCATACGCTGGCCTCCGTGGTGTGGCGCCGGGGCGCTCGGATTGAAGGTTGAAATCTCGGACCCGGGCCGCGGATCCGCGAACTTGCGCTAGGAAGCGCCGCTGAGTCGCTCCGCCTCGACCAGGGGCGGCCCCTCGCCCGTCACCGCACGCAGCCCCGCCGCCTCCTTCAACTCCGCAAAGGAGGCGTCGACCTGCTTCACGAACTCCCTCAGATCCGGCAGGAGTTCGTAGTCCGCGTTGAACCCCCAGCACAGCCTTCCGTCGTAACTCATCAGCGCAACACCGAGACCCAACCCGTCGAGCAACGGCACCTGCGGAAACATCGACTCCATGCGTGCACCCAGCATGTAGAGCGGAACCTGGGGCCCGGGAACGTTCGTCACGATCGAATTGACCGTGCCCGACACGGCGCGTGCGCCGAGGGAGAGCAACATGGTGCCGAGGAAGTCCACGGCCCCCATCATCATCTCGACCCCCAGGGCCTGGCGAGACTTCTTTAGCTCCTGCGTGGTGTCGTAGATGATGCGCACCCGCTGGATCGGATCCTCCTCGCCGAGTGGCAAGGGAACGATCCAGGAGGACACACGGTTTCCGAGCTTGCCCCGCTCCTCGTCGCGACGAACGCTTACGGGCGCAGAAACCCGAAAGTCGATCATCGAAGGGTCCACCTGGCGCTGTTTGAAGAACTCGCGCACCGCGCCCGCGACCGTGGCGAGCACCAGGTCGTTCAGCGAGCACCCCAGCTTCCTGCGGACGCTGCGCACCTCCTCAAGTTGCATCGTGAGCCAGTCGAAACGGCGGTGGGGACCGAGGTCTCCGTTGAACGGGGTCTTCGAAACCGGATGCAACGACGCACCGACCAGGTCAGCCAATGCCGAGAGCCGCACACGCAACTCGGACCCCAGATCCTGGGCTTCCCGCACGAACAGACGCAGGTCGCTGATCGCCCGAAACGGCAGGCTCCATTGCCGCAGAACCTCGTCGCGCGCCAGGGTCGCGTAGGAGGGCTCGGGGCGCGGGATGAAGTCGGGGACTTCCTCGGGGGGCTCGTAGTCGGGCGCGGTCGACATCAGAATGTAGGACAGATCCACGCCCGAGGAGCCGTCGATCATGCAGTGGTGAATCTTCGAGATCACCGCAAAGCGGTCGGCCTCGAGCCCCTCGACCACCCAGATTTCCCAGAGTGGGCGATCCCGATCGAGTTGCTGCGCCATGACCCGGGCCGCCAGGTGCTTGAGTTGGCGTTCGTTCCCGGGGCGCGGCAGGCTCGTGTGGCGAATGTGGTAGTCGATGTTGAAGTGCCGGTCATCGATCCAGACCGGATGGTTCCAGAGCGGAATCCACTTGAGCTTCTGCCGGTAGCGCGGCACCCGATGGAGCACACTCGCGATCGCGTTCTTGTAGGCATCGATGTCGACGCCGCCGCCCGCGGTGCCCAGAGGACCCACCTCGTAGATCTGGGTCGCGGACACGTGCATGTGCAGGTGCTTCTTTTCGAAGATCAGGAAGCTCGCGTCCTGGCTCGAGAGACGGTCGTAGTTGTAGCGCGCCATACCTGGGCTCCGCGTCTCCGCGCCGTGAGGGGTGCCCGCGCGCGGGGTCGCTTGGGGCGGCGATTATGCGCGAATCACCCAGCGCTGGCGAGAACACCCGCCCCGGACCCGGCGCGGAATGTCCCGGGTCGCGACACCCTCCGCGCTCCCATCGCCACTGACCATAGAGACAGGCCGGTCCCCGGGCGAAGGGGCCTGCCTCGGCCCGCAAGATTCGCCATACTTGGAGACGCCCCCCCAGGGTCTCCGGCACCGCCCGCCGGGAACTGCTGGGTGTGCACGAAATGATGATTCAGATCGAAGCGTGGAGCGATCGAGTTCCGCGTGCTACAGCGGAGGTCGGGACGCCATCGCTCGATGCAATTCCGCCTGGAAAGGCGATCGACCTGTACCGGGGACGGAGCTTCTTTCGTGAACTGGACGGTCCCCGCGGGGCCCCCACCCTGTTGCTGCTTCACGGGTGGATCGCAACGGGCGGCCTGAACTGGTTCCCGGCCTTCGACACCCTGGGACGCAGCTTCCGCGTCATCGCCCCGGATCTGCGCGGGCACGGACGCGGAATCCGAAGCTGGCGCCGCTTCCGTTTGGAAGACTGCGCCGACGACTCGGCCGACCTGATCACGGAACTCGACGCCGGACCCGTGATCGCGGTCGGCTACTCGATGGGGGGTGCGGTGGCACAACTGCTCTGGCAGCGGCACCCCGAGTTGGTGTCGGGACTCGTGCTCTGCGCCACCGGCCCATCGCTGATCCCGGCGCTCAGGAACCGCATCGTGGTATCGACCACGATGTCGGCACTGGCCGGCACCACGCGGCTGGCCCAGGTCTCGACGCAACTCCCGCGGTCGATGATTCGAGCTTTCTGGCCGGATTCACGACCCGCACCGCCCAAAACCCTGCGCCGCTGGGCCGCGAACGAAATGGCCCGGCACGACTGGCGCATGTTGCTCGAGGCGGGACGCGAACTTGGCTCCTTCTCGGCCTGGGACTGGATTCACGAAATCGACGTTCCCACCGCGGTCGTGGTCACGACACGAGACAACGCCATGGATCCGGCCCAGCAGTTCCAGATGGCGGAACGGATTCCCGGAGCGAGCATCCACCCGCTCGAAGACGGCCACCTCGCCTGCACCACGCCGGAGTTCGCGGCACGGCTGCTGCACGCCAGTCGAGAGGTCGCGCTCCGCGCCGAAAGACCGCGGGCGAGCGCGGCGACGGCAGCGCCGCTGCTCCGCTAAGCGGAGCGGCCGGACACGCAGCGACTCAGCCGTCGAGCGACTGCGGGGGCGCCCGCCGCGCCGTCGCCCGCGAGATTCCCCAGGCACTCGCCAGCCCCGCGAGCATCGCCAGGGTCCGGAACGGAAACGCTCCATCCCAATCCGGATAGGGCAGGAACGACTCGAGTCCCAGCGTCGCATCCCCACCGCCGAGTCGCAGCAACACCGAAACGCCGAGACCCGCAAGTGCCCCGATCCAGTTCGCGCGACGGTCGAAGAGCGCGAGCGAGAGTTGAGGGAAGAGCACGCAGTAGACGAGGTCGCCGCACAGGTACCAGAGCGCGGCCACGCTCGACACCTCGAATGCGATCCAGGTCGCGGCCGTACCCAGGATCACGATTGCGACTCGGAGCACCCGTCGAAGCTCGGTGGGCCCCGCCCGCGGCCGGATCCCTTTTCGGTACCCGTTCCAGGTGAGCAGTGTCGCGGCCGACAGCATCGAGGAGTCGATCGACGACATGACCGCGGCCGCGATCGACCCCAGGCCCAGTACGGCGACCCAGACGGGCACGCCGTAGCGCAGCAAGAAAGGCAGTACCAGCGCCGGTGACTCGTCGAGCTGTGCCGCCAGTCCGCCCGGTTCCGGCCCGAGACTGTTCCAGTCGATCTGCATCGCAGCCAGGCCGAGCAGCAGCGGGGGCACGGCCGCGACGACACAGATCCCGCCCGCCAGAACCGAGGTTCGCACGGCCGCGCGTTCGTCCCGGCACGCGAGAACCCGCTGAAAGTAGACGTTCCAGGGGATCCCGCCCAGGATCAACAGTAGACTCCAATCGGCGTAGGAGAGCGCTTCGAGCGGTGAGAGCGATGCCGAAGCGGTTCCGGCCGCCCAGACTGCAGCCAGCCCGCCCGCCTCCCCCAACACGAACGGGACCGCGACGCCGAGACCCACGAAAATCAGGGCGAGTTGCAGTACGTCGGTGTAAGCAACGGCGCGCAGTCCGCCGAGCGCCGTATAGGCAATGCCGATCGCTGCGGAACCCACGATCGCGACCGGAAGCTCGAGACCCAGGATCACGCCGAGAGTCGAACCGAGCGCGACCAGAATCGCGCCGCTCCAGAAGAGTTCGGCGAGGACCGCGGGCAGCATCAGGATCGCGGCGACCCGTGCTCCGTAACGGCGCTCGAAAGGATCGATGAGCGTTGTGAAGCCGCGGCGCCGCATGCTGCGCGCAAAGACCAGGCCTCCGATCACCAGGCTCAGCGCGTAGCCGACCCCGGCCTGGGCGCCCCAGAAAACGCCATCGCTGAAGCTCCTCTCCGCTGTGCCGTTGATGTATCCACCGCCCACCCAGGTGGCCGTCATGGTGCAGAGCGCGATCCAGGGTGGCAGCGAACGCCCGGCGAGCATCAACTCGGCGAGCGAGCGTTCTCCATCACTACGGCGCCCGCGCCGAGCGGCCCCGACGCCGACCGCAAAGGTCGCCAAGTAGAAGGCGCCCATCGAGAGCACGGCGGGCCAGAAGAGTTCAGCCATCGCTCAACTCGGGAACCCTTTTCGGTTGGGGGACGGGTTTTGACAGGCGACACGCACGAATGCCCGGAAGGGTACAATTGCTGGTGTGAGCTGGAAGCCCGAACTCGACGAAATCGCCCGGCGCCGAGAACTCGCGCGAGAGATGGGCGGCCCGGAGCGCGTCGCGCGCCACGTCGAAGCGGGACGGCTTCCGGTGCGGGAGCGGATCGACCGGATGCTCGATCCCGGCTCTTTCCGCGAGACGGGCAGTCTCGCGAGCAAGGTGCAGTACGACGAGGCGGGCAAGATCAAGAGCTTTACACCCTCGAACTTCGTGACCGGCCACGGCACGATCGACGGCCGCCCGGTCGTGATCGGATGCGACGACTTCAGCGTGCGCGGCGGTGCCTCGGACGGCGCCATCGGCAACAAGATGGGCTGGAGCGAGAAGACCGCGCGTGAACTGCGGATCCCGGTCGTACGCCTGGTCGATGGGACCGGCGGCGGCGGCAGCGTGAAGACCACGTCGACGATGATGCGCTCCTACGTACCCGCCAACCCCGACTGGGACGTCTCGGTGGCGCTGCTGTCGCAGGTTCCCGTCGTGGGAGCGGCGCTCGGACCGGTGGCCGGACTTGGAGCCGCGCGCGTGGCCGCCTCGCACTTCTCGGTCATGGTTCGCGAGACCAGCCAGCTCTTCGTGGCGGGTCCGCCGGTCGTGTTCCGCGCCTTCGGTCGCCAGGTCGAGAAGGAAGAACTGGGGGGCTCACACATTCACGCACACGGGAGCGGTGCCGTCGACAACGAGGTCGACAGCGAGGAAGAAGCGTTCGAGGCGATCCGACGCTTCCTGTCCTATCTCCCCACCTCGGTCTACGAAGCGCCACCACGGCTCACACCCGAAGACGATCCGGAGCGGCGCGAGGAGGCCTTGCTGTCGATCGTTCCGCGCGACCGTCGCAAGGTCTACAACACCCGAGAGATCCTGGAGTTGGTGCTGGACCGGGGCTCCTACTTCGAGATCGGACGCTACTTCGGCCGGCCTCTGGTCACGGGCCTGGCACGCCTCGACGGCATCGCGGTGGGTGTGATGGCAAACGATCCGTGCTTTGCGGCCGGCTCCATCGATGCGGCGGCAGCCGAAAAGATGACGCGCTTCGTGGACATCTGCGACACCTTCGGACTTCCGGTGGTGAATTTTGTCGACAACCCCGGCTTCCTGATCGGAACCGAGGCCGAGAAGCTCGGGACGATCCGCAAGGGCGTGCGTGCGCTTTCGGCCGTCTACCAGGCCACGGTCCCGTGGTGCTCGATCATCGTCCGCAAAGCCTTCGGCGTCGCGGGCGCCGGCCACTCTAACCACACCCGTTCGAGTCCCCGTTATGCGTGGCCCTCGGGCGAGTGGGGATCGCTGCCGATCGAGGGCGGTGTCGAAGCCGCCTTCAAGCGACAAATCCAGGCCTCGCCGGATCCCGACGCGCTGCGCCGCGAACTCGAGGAGAAGCTCTCCGCGTTGCGCGACCCGTTGCTCACCGCCGAGGCCTTCGGCGTGGAAGAGATCATCGACCCGCGCGAGACCCGGCCCCTGCTCGTGGAGTTCGCGCGCCGGGCGGCCGAGATCGTGGCCTCGGAGCCCCGCGGACCGAAGGCCCGGGGACTCCGGCCCTAGGCGAGCCCGGCTTCAGGGGTTCGCAACCAGTGCCGCGACCACCTCTTCGATCGCGGCATCCGCGAGTTGTTGGAGTTCCTCGTCGGTCCGGTCCTGGATCGGGTGATCGACGAACACGCCGGCCGGATCCGCACCCAGGCTTTTGGCCTGCGCGCGGGCCGCGTCGATGAACTCGCGGGTCGAAATGAAGATCGCCGGGATCCCTCTCGCTTCCAGGTCTGCCGTATCGTGCAAACTGCACGTGGTGCAGCTGCCTCAGTCGGCCAGCGCCTCCACCACCGCGTCGCACTTCACGGAGATCTCGTGACGGAGGTCAATGGGCGCGGGCTTCGTGAAGGTCGGCTTCTTGTAGCGCTCGACCTGCACGCCCCGCCGACGGAGCCCCTGCTCCAGCTGATTCAGAAACACGTCGCCCCGGGGCTTCGAGATGTCGAGCAGGCCGACGGTACGACCCTCCAGCGACGCCAGGCGGGGAACGCGTTCGCGTATCGCCGGACTCCGCTCGCTGGTGGGATCCAAGAGCGTTCGCACTTCACTCATCCTCTGACCTCCTTGGTTACGACCTGGCTCCCCTCGGGACCCGTCAACCAGCCCCCTATGATCACACTGAACAGCCCGGCAGCACCGCCCGCGAACGCCACGTGCAGGTGCCCGGGTCGAAATTTGGGAATCTGTGCGTCGCGCATCGCTTCGGGCAGCGGAAGACCCTCCGCGATCCCGTCGGCTCCGCGCATCATCGCGGAACCGGGCGAGAGCAGCGCCTCGTTCAGCGCCTCCTTGAGCCGCTGCTTGCTCCAGCCCGCCTCGCGGAACACGCGTCCGTGCTCGGGGCCCACGATCAGCAGGGCCGACATCGCGACCCCCATCTTGGGGTGGTGCACGGTTCGCAGACACGCCGCGAGACTGCGGACCAGCGACTCGGGGTCCCGCGAGAGCTGATCCATGACCAGGCGCGGGCCCTCTCCCGCGAAGGCGGTGACGGTGTTGGTACCCGGCGCGAAGCCCGCATCCGCGGAAAGCGGCTCCCAGGGTGAAGCCTCTTCGTCCTCGGCGAAACAGCTGCCGAGCTTGCCCGGGTGCCCGAAGGTCGACCGGTCGATCTCGCCGGGCCGGCTACCGCCGACGTTGCGAATCACGAGTTGGAGCGCGCGCCCGATACTCGCATTGGCGCGATTTCCGGGCGCGAGCACGCCGATGCCCGCGTTCATCCCGAGGGTGCGACGGATCGGTCCGTTCACGATCAAGACCGGGCAGATCCCCATCGTCGTGGCCTGCACGCCGTGCATGTTGAAGGTGTCGTTGCAGACGGCCTCGACCGCGGCCAGCACCACGGGCAGATACGCCGGACGGCAGCCCGCCAGTACCGCGTTCACCGCGACCTTCTCGACCGTGCACGGCACCAGGTCCGGTGGCACCTCGACGACGATCTCGTCCGGGGCGCGCCCGGTCCCGTCGAGCATCGCCAGCACCCGGCTTTCCGTGGGGGCCACGACGGGATGCCCGTCCGTCCAGCCCCGCGCGAAAATCGCCTCCTGCTCGTCCTCGAGTGCCGCGACTTCGATCCGACGAGACTGCAGCCGGCCGCCCTCGAAGCGCCGTCGGAGTTCGGGTTCGCGCGTAGGATCGACCGAGAGCGAGCCACAGCCGGGACGGGATTCGGGGAGCCCCGGACCCAGGTCACCGATCCCGGTGAGTGCCTCCCAGTCGGCTCGGTGCCAGCCGATCGCGCGCATGACCTCGGCTCCGTCTTCTACCCGAAGCAGGGTCGGTACGGCCTCGATGCCATGCTGCCAGGACAGCGCGAGGTCGGTCTCGTCCCGAGGATCGAGCCCTTCGGGAAAGGCTGGATCATCCTGGGAAAAGACCGTGAGTTCGCTCTGCTTCGCGATCTCGGCGAGCACCGGGGTGACCAGTTCGCAGGTCGGACAGTCGCGCTTTACGAACGCGACGAGGCCCGTAGGAAGCGTAGGACGAACGACGGGTTCCACCGGACGGTCCTCCGAATCAGAACCCAATCCTACTACGCGACGCGCGTCCGTGTCGCCGAATGGGTTTTCGGCCTGGAATGCCCTCGAGCCGCGCGTCGACGACAATCGCTGGCCCCGGAATTTTCGCAGAAGCGCGAGACGCGGCGGCTCAGCGTTGCAGCGACTTGCGCGCGTTCTCGGCGAACTCGGCGGCCGCCTTTTCGTCCTTGTCCATGTTCGGAATCTTGAACGGAACCTCGACGCCGCGCCGACACGCCGGTCGTTCCTTCATGGCTTCCAGCCAGCGATCGAGGTGCTCGAGGCCGTCCCGGGAAACGCCCGACCACTTGTAGGTCCGGACCCAGCACCAGTTCGCAATGTCCGCGATCGAGAACTCGTCTGCCAACCACTCACTCTCGCTCAGGCGGCGGTCGAGCACCTCGAAGAGCCGGCGGCTCTCGTTCTGGTAGCGGTCGATCGCGGGCTGGAGTTTCTCGGGAAAGTAACGAAAGAAGACGTTGGCCTGGCCCATCATCGGACCGATTCCGCCCATCTGGAACATGAGCCACTGCATCACGCGCGAACGGCCCTTCGCTTCGGTGGGCAGCAGGCGCCCGACCTTTTCCGCGAGGTAGACCATGATCGCACCGGTCTCGAAGACCGCGAAGTCATCGGCTTCGCGATCGACGATCACGGGAATCCGCCCGTTGGGATTCAGCGCCAGAAACCAGTCCTCCTTCTGTTCGTTGCGTGACAGGTCGATCGCGTGGGGTTCGTACGGCAGCTTCAGTTCTTCGAGTGTCACCGAGGCCTTCCAGCCGTTGGGCGTCGGGGACGTATACAGGTCGATCAAGCGAGGTTCCTCCGGCGGCTACGTGCGCGTAGCGAGGCCGCGCCGCCCGCGGCAGTCATGCTCGCACGCGCGAGTGGCAACTGTCCACGACGGTGGCCGGGCTCTACACCCTTG
>JAYZEO010000037.1:0-49753 GCA_036337215.1 Myxococcota bacterium
TATGTCCCGAGAGCTGCAGGTCGACCCCCAGATGCCGGACTCGCCGAAACGTCGAGGGGTCGTGCGCGAGCAACACCAGCGCGCGCTCGGGGTCTCGGCCGGACAGCGCCGCCGAGAGATCCTCGCCTCCCTCTGCCGACCCGAAGTCGCCGCGATGATCGTCGACGCCGGCCAGGTCGAAGTCCGCGCCAGTTGCTTCGATCCGGACCCGCTCGTTGCGCAGGACGCGGATTCCGAGTTCCCGGATCCGCTCGGTCCAGGGGCCGACCCCCGAGTAGTGGTCGTGGTTCCCGGTCACGAAGTAGCTCCCGTACCGGGAGGGCAGATCCCGGAATGGCTCGGCCAGCGCTCCGATCTCAGCTACGTCTCCATCGGCAAGGTCGCCCGTGATCGCGACCAGGTCGGCATCCAGCGCGCCCACGCGAACGGCCACGCGCTCCGCAAAGCCACGGCCGAGCAGCAGGCCGAGATGCAGATCGCTGATCTGGACGATGCGGAATCGGGGGCGCGCGGCCGGCCACCGCTCGCGCCACATCTCCACGCGCCGAACTCCGGGGGGTCGGAGCGCCGACCAGAGTCCGAAACAGACTGCAGTTCCGGCGAGAAAGACGACCGCGCCCGCCCGGATCCGGGCGACCCGGATTGGGTCCCACGACTCCCCTTCCGGCGCGAAGGCCCACGAGAACAACCAGAGCCCGGCGTCCGAGCCACCGAGCCCGACGATCAACAAGAATCCCGCGCCCAACCAGAGAAAACCGGGCCAGGCGACGAGCCTCGCGAACCGGCGCGGCAGCAGACGGCCGGCGAAGGGCTCCAGGACCGCGAGCGCGGCGAGCGCCACGATCCCGGCCAGCAGTGTGGCCTCGGCCCCCGAAGAAAGTTCGAGGTCGAGCACCAGCCGCTGCGCAAGGTAGAGGTGCCCCGCCCCGAGCACCGAGAGCAGCACACCCAGGATCAGGATGCCGGCCAGGATTCTCACCGCGGGCTCCGCCCCACAACGCCGCGGCCTGATCGGCTCTCACACCGAAGCCGGAAGCGGGCGAGAAGCAGGCCGGGAGCGGCCCCCCCCTCGGTGCGCGGGCGCGGAACCGCGGCTTCCGCGGAGACGTAGTTTCCGCCGGGCATCGAGGGTAGAGTTCGCTGCATGTTGAGGGCCTCGCTGTCCCTACTCTTCTGGGCGTTCCTGGTTCTGAGTTCGACCCTGTTCTTCGGGGTCGCGCTCGCCCTCTGGGCGATCACGGCACCCTTCGACCGACGCCGGGTGGTGTTGCACGGATTCACGTGCTTCTGGGCGTCGGTCTACACCTGGCTCAACCCCGCCTGGAAGGTGAGGGTCCTGGGGCGGGAGAGGATCCGGCCGGGTGTCGCCTACATCATGGTCGCAAACCACCTCTCACTGCTCGACATCCTCGTGGTCTTTCGCCTCTTTCGCCATTTCAAGTGGGTCTCGAAGATCGAGAATTTCCGGGTGCCCTTGATCGGCTGGAACATGACGCTGAACGGGTACATCCCGCTGCGCCGCGGCAGCCAGGAGAGCGCCGCGCACATGCTCGAAGCGTGCGAACACACACTCGAAGCGGGCAGCTCGGTAACGATCTTTCCCGAAGGCACGCGCTCTTCCGACGGACGACTGCTCCAGTTTCGTCCCGGCGCCTTCGAGATTGCCAAACGCGCCCAGCAGCCGATCCTGCCCGTGCTGATCCGAGGAACCGCCGACGCCCTACCGAAACGCGGATTCATTCTGCGGGGGCGCCACCCGATCTCGGTCGAGGTCCTGGACGAACTGGCTCCCGAGAGTTTTTCGGGCCTGGATACCGAACAACTCGCGCTGGAGGTTCGCCAGATCTTCGCTGAACGACTGGGAGAAGACGGCCAGAACGAGCCCATTCGCGCGGCGGGCTGAGACAGCGCGGGACGCGAAGAAACCTTCGCGGGACATCCCGGGGCCACCCACCCAACCCTACTGGGCCTTGAGTTGACTGTGATCGCGCATCCAGTCGATCGTGTCCTCGGCCTCGGACCTCTCGGCCTCCAGGAAGCGGCCCACCGCGGCGTCGAGCCGTGCGTCCGCAAGGTAGTGCAAGCTGTAGGTGGGCTGGGCATCGAAGCCGCGAAGCTGCTTGTACTCGCCCCCCGCGCCTGGCTCGAAGCGCACGAGTCCGTTTCTTATGCAGTGATCGGCCGCCGCGTAGTAGCAGACGTTGAAGTGGAGGTGGCGCAAGTACTCGAAGGCGCCCCAGTAGCGGCCGTACATGGCCTCGCCCTTGTACACGTTGAAGGTACCCGCCAGGAGTTCTCCGTCCCGTTCTGCCACCACGAAGCACAGGCGCTTTCGAAAACGCTGCCCGAGGAGTTCGAAGAGCTTGTAATTCAGGTACTGGCGCCCCCAGTAGCGCTGCTCGATGGTCGAGAGGTAGAGCCGGTACATGGGCTCCATGAGTCGATCCGGGATCTCGTCCCCCACGAGCGCCCGGATCGTGACGCCGGCCTCCTCGATCGCGCGGCGCTCGCGCCGGATCTGATTTCGCCGCTTGCTTCGGAAACGCGCGAGGTAGTCGTCGAAGCTCTGATAACCGTGGTTCTGCCAGTGGTATTGCAGCCCAACCCGGAGCCGGAAGCCGGCTTTGCGGAGTGGCTCGATTTCGTCTGCGCGGCAGAAGTTCACGTGTACGCCCGAGAACTCGTTAGTGGTACAGAGCTCCCGGAGCGCCCCGCCGATCCGCTCGATCATTGCGGGGCGCTCGACGTCGGGACGAACCAGGATTCGGGCGCCGGTCACGGGTGTGAAAGGGACTCCGGCCAGCAGCTTGGGGTAGTACCGGATCCCGGCCCGCTCTGCGGCGTCTGCCCAGCCGTGATCGAATACGAACTCGCCCGCACTGTGGCCCTTGAGGTAGAGCGGGCAGGCGGCGGCAATCCCGTGCCGATCCCGAACGACGAGCGGACGGGGAGCCCAGCCGGTCTCCGGAGCCACGGTACCCGCCTCTTCCAGGGACGCGAGCCACTCCCACTCGAGGAAAGGGGACTCGTTGCCCACGAGCGCATTCCACGCTTCGCGCGGGACCTCACGCACCCCGCCCAGGAACTCGATCTCGGCCATGCCCGGCCAGTCTAGCCCCCGACCCCCTCTGGCTCCTATCCTATCGAGGTGGCAGAGGATCCCAGAAAGCCCACTGGCCCGGACCGACCCGAGGACGCCATTTCGCGGCCCAAGCGAGAGCGCGATCGCGGCGTCGCAACCCGGGAGCGCAGCCAGGTCAAGCGGCCGCCCAAGTTCAAGGTCATTCTCTACAATGATGACTACACACCGATGGAATTCGTGGTGTCCCTGCTCGAGCAGGTATTCAAGCGGGGCCCGTCGGAGGCCACCCAGTTGATGCTCACGATTCACCGCACGGGCTCGGGTTGCGCGGGCGTGTATGTTCTAGAGGTGGCCGAAACCAAGGTAGCCACAGTCCACCGTATTGCCGAGGAGCGGGGCTATCCGCTTCGGGCGGGAGCAGAACCGGAGTGAGCCAGATCGGGCGGGAGCTTCAACTGACACTGCAGGCGGCCGTGCGCGAGGCCCAAGTGCGGCGGCACGCCTACCTGACGGTCGAGCACCTGCTTTACGCGCTGGTACACGACGACCGTGGCGTGGAAATTTTTCGCAACTGCGGTGCGCGCGTGCGGAAGCTGCGCGTAGAGCTACACGATTTTCTGGATACCGCGATAGAGGCAGAGCCGGGAGACCAACCGATCGAGACCGCCCAGACACTGGCTCTCCATCGGGTGATCCAGGCCGCGATGTCCCATGCGGACAACGCGGAAAAGGAGGAGGTGGAGGCCGGAGACCTGATCGCGTCGATCTTCCAGGAGCCGGACTGCCACGCCGTGCAGTTACTGCGGGAGCAGGGCGTCTCCCGTCTCGACGTGCTCAGATACATCTCACACGGCATCTCGCGCTATGCAGAGGGCACAGACGAGGAAGAGTCCGCGGGCGACGCGAGCGAACAGGAACTGCTCCGTCCCGACGACGACGGCGACGAGATCGCCGATCCCCTCGAGGCCTTCGCCACCAACCTGAGCGAACTGGCTTCGCAGGGCAAGCTGGATCCGCTGGTCGGACGCGAAACCGAAATAGCTCGCACGACGCACATCCTGGCGCGCCGCCGCAAGAACAACCCGATCTTCGTAGGCGAGAGCGGGGTCGGCAAGACGGCCATGGCTGAAGGCCTCGCACTCCGCATCTACCAGGGAAGCGTGCAGGAAGAGCTACAGACCGCCGAGATCTACTCCCTGGATCTGGGCTCGATGCTGGCCGGGACCAAGTACCGTGGGGACTTCGAGGCGCGCTTCAAGGCGCTGGTGGCGGCCGTCCAGAAGCGCGAGAACCCGATCCTGTTCATCGACGAGATCCACACCATCCTGGGCGCCGGCGCGGCGCAGGGCGCGACGGTCGATGCCTCGAGCATGCTGAAGCCCCTGCTACAGTCGGGCGAACTCCGTTGCATGGGCTCGACCACGCACGCCGACTATCGCCACTTTGAACGGGACCGGGCGCTGGCCAGGCGCTTCCAGAAAGTCGAGATCAACGAGCCGAGCGTCGACGAGACCGTTCAGATTCTGCGCGGGCTGGCACCGCAATACGAAGCACATCACGGCGTGCGTTTTACCCCCTCCGCGCTCAAAGCAGCGGCCGAACTCTCCGCCAGATACATCCAGGACCGCCACCTGCCCGACAAGGCGATCGACGTGATCGACGAGGTCGGGGCGGCCGTCCGACTCGGGGGCGGAAAGGATCGAAAGCAGGTCGGGGTCCGAGACGTAGAGCAGTTGGTCTCCAGGATGGCCCGAATCCCGATCACCAAGACCTCGGTTCCGGAGCGCGAGCGCCTCGGAAACCTGAAGCGAGACCTCGAGGCCGTCGTCTACGGTCAGAACGATGCAATCTCGACGCTGGTCCAGGCGGTGAAGCGAACCCGGGCCGGACTCGGCGGGACCCAGAAGCCGATCGGATCCTTTCTGTTCGTGGGGCCCACGGGCGTCGGCAAGACTGAACTCGCAAAACAGCTCGCGAACTGTCTCGCGGTCCCGTTTCTGCGCTTCGACATGAGCGAATACGCAGAGAAACACGCGGTCGCGCGCCTGATCGGAGCGCCGCCGGGCTACGTGGGTTACGACCAGGGAGGAATGCTGGTCGACCGGGTCCGCAAGAATCCGTACACGGTCCTGCTGCTCGACGAGATCGAGAAGGCCCACTCAGACTTGTTCGACATCCTGCTTCAGGTCATGGATCACGCGACACTGACAGACAACCACGGGAGCGAAGCCGATTTCCGTCACGTGACCCTGATCATGACCTCGAACGCGGGAGCGCGCGACGTCTCGGCGCGATCGATCGGCTTCGGGGACACGCCCGCCGGAAGCGCCCTGGTCGAGATCGAGCGCCTCTTTGCACCCGAATTCCGCAACCGCCTCGACGAAATCGTCCGTTTCGTTCAGCTGAGTCCCGAGGTCATGGAGCAGGTCGTCGAAAAGTTCATGCGCGAACTCGAAGAGCAACTCCAGGAACGAAAGGTGAAGATCTCCCTCCGGGAAGGAGCTCGCACGTGGCTGGCCGAGAAAGGTTTCGACCCGCTCTTCGGGGCACGTCCCCTCTCGCGCGTGATCCAGGTCGAGGTCAAGGACAAGATCGCAGACGAGATCCTATTCGGCAGACTCGAGAAGGGTGGCAAGGTCGTCATCGACGCCGCCGACGGAGAGCTGAGCTTCTCCTACACTTCATAGCGTCATTCGACCTGTGCCCCGACGCGCACGATCCGCGCGGCCACTTGAAGACCGGTTTTGAAGAGCGGTTGATTGGGGTGCGAACGGGTTGACGACGCCCCCGCACCGCCCGTAGGGTCGCCGCCGGAGGTATTCCCATGCCCCTCGACCCACAGGCCAAGCTCATGATCGACCAGATGGCAGCCATGAACTTGCCCGATTTCTCCACGCTCACGCCCGAGGAGGCACGAAAGCAGTTCGAGGCGGCCCAGCTGCCGCTGCCGCCGATCGAGATCGCGGGGGTCGAGGACCGGACCCTTCCCGGCCCGGAGGGCGAAATCCCGGTGCGGATCTATACGCCCGAAGGCGGTGCGCCATTCCCTGTGCTCGTCTTCTTCCACGGCGGTGGCTGGGTGATCGGTGATCTCGAGAGTCACGATGCACTTGCCCGCAAGCTCGCTCTCGAGGCGGGCTGCCTGGTCGTCGCCATCGACTACCGACTCGCCCCGGAGGCCAAATTCCCGGCGGCACCCGAGGACTGCTATGCCGCTACCTGCTGGGTGACCGAGCACGCGGCCGAGATTGGCGGAGACCCCGCGCGCATCGCAATCGGAGGCGACAGTGCCGGGGGAAACTTGAGCGCGGTGGTGGCCCAGATGGCGCGCGACCGCGGTGGGCCCGAACTCTGCTTCGAGCTCCTCGTCTACCCGGTCACCAATCACGACTACAGCACGCCCTCCTACACCGAAAACGCAGAGGGCTACTTCCTGACGCGAGCTTCCATGGAGTGGTTCTGGAATCACTACCTGAGCGAGGCTTCGGAGGGCCAGCTCGCGTATGCATCACCGCTTCGTGCGCACAGTCTCGCGGGGCTGCCCCCCGCACTCGTGATCACGGCCGAGTTCGACCCGCTTCGCGACGAGGGAGAGGCGTACGCCGAAAAATTGCGGCAGGCTGGAGTGTCCGTCACCTGCACTCGCTACGATGGGCAGATCCACGGCTTCTTCTCTTTCTTCCAACTGATCGACAGTTCGAAAGAGGCCATTCAGGAGGCGGTCACGCACCTGAAGCGAGCCTTCGCGAACTAGCCGCGACGTTCCGAGTCGGCTCCCGCGAGCTAGGCGAGCTTTTCGAGGCGCCGGCACGCCTCGGCGAGATCCTCGTCTGTGAGACCGAAACAGAAGCGGCCCATACGGTGACCCTGGGAACCGCGGAAAAAGGCTTCGCCGGGAACGCAAGCGACTCCGGTCTCGCGGAGCAGCGCCATCGCGCGTTCCTTGCTCGTCTGTCCGGGTAGCCGGGAGATGTCGGCCAATACGTAGTACGAGCCCTGCGGCACCCAAGGCGACAGCCCGGCACGCTCCAGCGACGCACAGATGCGATCCCGCTTTTCCTGATACTCGACCCGGATCCCGTCGTAGTAGTCCGCACCCAGGAGTTCCAGGCCCCGCGCAGCCCCGAGTTGAAGCGGGGTCGGGGGACAGACGTAGACCAGGTCGGAGAGCGGGCCGAAGGCCCTGGCCCAGCGTCGGTCCGCCGCGATCCAGCCGAGTCGCCAGCCCGTGATCGCGAAGGTCTTGGAGAGCGCGTTCATGGTAATCGTGCGCTCTCGTACGTCGGGAAAAGTCGCGGGACTCAGGTGCTCGCGGCCGTCGAACAGAAAGTGCTCGTAGACCTCGTCCGTGAACAGAAACAGGTCGTGGCTGCGGGCAAGGTCGGCAATCATCTCGAGTTCGGAGCGCTCGAACACCTTCCCGGAGGGGTTCTGGGGCGTGTTGACCATGATCCCGCGCGTGCGCGGCGAGATCGCGGCTTCGAGTGCCGCGGGATCGAAGCACCAGTCGGGGGGCTCGGTGTCGACGTAAACAGGCACGGCCTGGACGGCACGGAGCGTGTTCACGTGGTAGCCGTAGTAGGGCTCGAACAGAATCACTTCGTCGCCGGGTTCGAGAAAAGCCAGCGCCGCGACATAGAACGCTCCGGTCGCGCCCACGGTCACGATGATCTCGCCCTCGGGGTCGTAGTCGAGTCCGTTGTGCTCGCGCATCTTGCGCGACAGGGCTCGCCGCAACTCCTCCGCGCCGTCGTAGCGCGAGTAGATGTTGGCACCCGCCTCGATGGCCTCGGCTGCGGCCCGCCGGACCTCGATCGGGACCTCGGTGTTGCAGACACCCTGCGACAGGTTGATTCCACCGACCCGCGCGCACTCGATCGACATGTTGCGGATCTCGGATTGCTGCAGGGCGTCGAGACGTCCGGCAAGTCTGAGCGCCAAGCTCGTTCCTCCCTTCGCGCTCTATGCTACGTCTCGGGCAGCTGCTTGTGAAATTGGTGTTTGAGCAGGATCGGGCGGAACCCGAGCTTGTGGTAGAAGCGCTTGGGCCAGTCGTCGGTCCGCGCCCCGATCACGACCGGCCCGGCGCCGCGCTCGCGCGCATCCGTCACTGCGCGCACGATCAGCGCCGTGGCGATTCCGCGGCCCCGGAACTCCTCCTGGGTGAACAGGTCCTCGACCTGGCCCACTCCGCTCTGGCCCGGCCACGAAGAGAAGAATCCGCAGTCGACCCCGTCTTCATGCGCGATCCAGAAACGCAGCGGCGGGCACTTGGCCCGGTAGATCGCAAGCATGCTGCGGGTCACCTGCTCGGGCATCGGCCCCCCTCCGAACCTGCGCGCGTCTTCCTCGTGGTCGAGGCGCAGCAGCCGGTAGATCGCATCCCAGTCGCTGTCGGTCTCGGCGCGGCGGATCTCCATCTCGCGTGGCGAGGCGGATAACTCCCCCTCGAGCAACAATTGGACCTCGGTCGAGAGTGCGTAGCCCTCGACGACGAGTCTGGCCTCGAAGGCCGCGGGCGTATCGGACGAACACCGGAAGAGCCGATCTCGATACCCGGCATAGATCTCTTCGGCGTGCTCGAGGACCGCCTCGATCTCGCCGGCGGTCTCGACCCGGACCGGGACGCCGTGATTCGCGTCGTGAATGTTCGGGTGCGCGCGATTGCGGATGAACCGAACCGAACCGAGATCGATCACCTCATTTCCAAGGGCGTAGTAGCCCTCGAGGGTTTCCTCGACACGCCGCTCGAGTTTTCGATCCTGCGCCACCAGTTTTCCTCCTGCTTTGCGGGCTGCCGCGCCGGTATCGGACAGAGTCCCAAGGTTACAACGCCGTCAGACGGAAACTGAACTCCAGTTCCGAGCGGTTCGATCCCGCTTCGGCGGAACCTCTGCCCCCTGCCGATGGACGCCGACGCGAGTTCGGACTCACGCGGTCCACAGCCGGGATCGAGATTTCGACGCGGCCCACGCTCGTCTTCGTCCCGGTCTTCTGCCTCGGCCTCGAGGACCGCGTAGACTGGCCCAAGACTGCGCTGTGGAGAGGTCGGGGGCACGATGTCTCGAAGCCGGAGGTCGGGGACCCGGGGGGTCGCGCTAGCCCCGAGAATCGAATCCGGAACCCAGGTGGCGAGTCCGCGGGAGGCCGCGCCCGATGCGGTGCGCGCCTGCGCCGGGACGCGGCACAGGTGAGGCGAGCCGTCCTCATCTCGGTGCCGTTCGTCTTCGCCGCGCTGCTGGTCGGACTTCACGGACGGGCACCGCAGCAGACGGGGCGCCTGGCCGCACTCGAGGCCGGCGCTCTGCTCGGCGACCCCGTAGCCGGCAGAGACATCCCGCTCCCCCTCTGGCGATTCCTGGCCGATCCCATGACCAGATCCGGGGGCGGCGAGATTCGGCTCGGCGTCGTCCACCTCGAACTCCCCGGGCAAGACTCCGACACACCGGCCCTGCGCGATGCGATGCGCCGCTCACTCGCGCGGGGCCTGC
Source organism: Myxococcota bacterium (assembly GCA_036337215.1). Lineage (GTDB taxonomy): Bacteria > Myxococcota_A > UBA9160 > SZUA-336 > SZUA-336 > JABSQV01. Next base: position 9,574 of record JAYZEO010000037.1, read on the forward strand.
GCGCGCTCGCGGCGGCGGGCGGGGCGACGGCCCCGACCTCGCTCGCGGGTCTCCGAACCGCAGCGCCCGAAGGTGTCGATCTCAGCCTGCGACTGGAACCGGACCGACTCACACTCCGGGCGACGCGGCCCGACGGCGAGAGCGCGAGCAGCACGCGCGAGTGGGTCCCGCCCAGCGAGAACTCGCTGGTGCCCCCGTTGCTCGTGATCTTCCTGGCGATTCTGCTCCGCCGGCCGGTGCTGGCGCTGCTCGCGGGCGTGGTGATCGGATCGTTCCTGCACCAGCAGGCGCTCGGCGATGCCGGGATCGTGGAGGCCGCCGCGCTGGGCCTGCGCGACGTCTTCACCGTCTACCTGTGGAACGAACTCGCAGACAACTTCCGGATCGAGATCGTTGTCTTCGTGTCGTCGATGCTCGCCTTCGTGGGCATCATCACGCGCGCCGGGGGCCTCCAGGGCCTCATGGACCGCATCGCGCGGATCGCCAGGAACGCGCGCCGTACGCAGTTCGCCACCTACCTGATGGGACTCGCGATCTTCTTCGATGACTACGCGAACACGCTGCTGGTCGGCGCGACGATGCGCCCGCTGAGCGATCGCTTCCGGGTCGCGCGCGAAAAACTCGCCTACATCGTAGACAGTACTGCCGCACCGGTCGCCGGGCTTTCGATCTTCAGTACCTGGGTCGCGTTCGAGGTTTCGACTTACAGCGCGCAACTGCCGAGCGTCGGCCTCTCCCAGGCGGACGGTTTTACGATCTTCATCGCGACGCTTCCCTATCGCTTCTACTCCATCCTGACGCTCTGCTTCGTTCTCTTCGTGGTGCTGAGCGGGCGCGACTTCGGCCCCATGCGAGCGGCCGAGCGACGCGCCCGGGCGGGCAAACTGCTGCGCGACGGCGCACAACCGATGCTGTCGGAGGTTGCGACCGCGCTCGAGCCCGCGGCCGGAATCGCGCCGCGAGCGTCGGTCGCGGTGGCGCCACTTTTGACCTTCGTACTCGCGACTGGACTCGCCGGAGCCTGGAAGCACGCGGGAGACGCCTTCGCCAGAGACGGGGTCTTGGCTCTTTTCCAGGACGGCTCGAACTCGCTCATGCTCGGGTCACTGGCCGCGCTGGGAGTGGCCTCTGGCCTGGCCTTCCGCGCTGGTTTGCGCTGGGAAATCGCACGCTCGGCCTTCACAGTATTGCGCTCCGCCGGTGTCGCGCTGTTGATTCTCTACCTCGCGTGGATGATCGGGGCCGTCTGCGACACGCTCGGCACCGCGCCGTACCTGACCGCGCTGCTCGGCGAGGCGGCCCCTGCCTGGGCGATCCCGGCCGTGCTCTTCCTACTCTCGGGCGGGGTGGCGTTCGCGACCGGCAGTTCCTGGGGCACCATGAGCGTACTGCTGCCGATCGTGGTCGGGTTCGCCTACGCCGCAGGAGAGCACTCCCAGATCGGCGGCTTCGGGCTCATGGTGATGAGCATCGGCGCGGTACTGGAAGGTTCGATTTTCGGAGATCACTGCTCTCCGGTCTCCGACACGACGATCCTGTCCTCGATCGCGGCCGCATCCGACCACGTGGATCACGTGCGTACACAGATCCCGTACGCGGTGACGACGATGCTGGCCGCGCTCTCGCTCGGCTACCTCCCCTGCGCTCTCTTCGGCCTCAATCCCTGGCTGGGACTTGCCGTCGGCGCGGCAGCACTCTGGACCGCGCTCTGGACGCTGGGAGCCCGAGACGACCAAGCCTGAGCCGCAGAACTCGCGCTCGAGTGGTTCCCGGCGCAGCCGTCCAGGCGTCCCGAGCGCCGGGACTAGCCCCACATTTCCGGCCCTCAGGCAGCCCCAGATCGGCCTCTCGGCTCGGCTCACCCACGATCCCTGAAAACCACCCGGGGCGTTCGACTTTGCCGGGCGTCCGCCCGTAGGGAGCCGCAACCCCCACGCTGCAGGCCGCGCCGGCTAGCTGACTGATTATTACGATATCTTATTCGAATTCTAATAATATGTAATAATAGGGCGATGGCTCCCAGCGCCAAGCATTTCATCCTGAACCTGCTCGCGACGCTGCGACGGGGCAGCATGCCCGTGGCCGCGCTGGTGAGCGGCGCCGGGGTGTTCGGAATCGCCGGCAACAGCGTGCGCGTGGCCCTCACGCGGCTCGGCGCCGCGGGCCTGGTCGTTCGCGACGCCCGGGGCCGCTACCGGCTGGGACCGGCGGCGCTCCCGGTGGCGCGCCGGACCACGCACTGGCGCGAGATCGAGGGACGCCTGGAGAACTGGGAGGGCAGCTGGGCGGCGGCGCTCCAGGACTTCGGGAGCCACGGGAGTGCACAGCGGCGGGATCGACAGGCGCTGAGGTTGCTCGGATTCCGGGAACTCCGCCCGGGGTTGGCGGTTCGCCCCGACAATCTTCGCGGCGGCGTGCCGGCGCTGCGCCGGGAACTCGCGGCTCTTGGACTCGGCGCGGGCGCGCTGGTCTTCGAACTCCGCGACGGCGATCCCGTCTACGAGGCGCGCGCGCGAGGCCTGTGGACGGCAGATGCGCTGCCGCTCGCACATCGCAGCCTGCGGCGGGAGCTCGAACAGAGCGCGCTCAGGCTCAAGCGGCTTCCGGCCGAACGCGCGATGGCGGAGTCCTTCCTGCTCGGGGGACGCGTGATCCGGCAGCTCGTGCTCGATCCGCTGCTTCCCGAGGCGATCGTATCGGGCCGCGAGCGCAGCGCCCTGCGCGAGGCCATGCGGCACTACGACCGGCTCGGGAGAGACGCCTGGGCCGGGTTCCTGGCACGCTTCGACGTGCCCCACAGGAGCGCACCAGCCGGCGCGTGGCCGCCAGGAGCGGCGGAGTGGCTGGCCCGCTGAGGGGCGGACCCGAGAGGCCGCCGGAAAGGAGACCGAGAGTGACTGAGAGCGCGGCGACTGCGGATGAACAACTGACAGCGAACTGGCGCGCCGCTCTCTCGCGCGCGGACGTGGAACAGTTGCTCGAATTCCACGACCTCCGGTCCTGGGGCTCGATTGCACTCAACTGGGGCCTGGTTTTCGCCTGCTTCGCACTGGTCGCGTACTGGCCCACGCCCTTTACGATCCTCGCAGCCCTGTTCGTGATCGGCGCGCGCCAGCTCGGCTTCGCAGTCCTGATGCACGAGGCCTCGCACCGCAGCCTGCTGCGCGACCGCGGCTGGAACGACCGGGTCGGGAACTGGCTCTGCGCGTACCCGATCTGGAGCGATCTGCGCCCCTACCGCCCCTACCACCTCAAACACCATGCACGAACCGGAAGCGAGCAGGACCCCGACATCGGCCTCGTCAAACCGTTCCCGATCACGCGGTCGAGTTTCCGGCGCAAGCTCTGGCGCGACCTATCGGGACGGACGGGGCTCAAGTTCGCGCGCGGAGCCTGGCAGCGGACCTTCGGCTGCATGCGCAAGGACCCGGTTGCGCGGAAGGCGGCGTTCGGAGTCGCCATCACCAACCTGGTTCTGCTGGCCATTCTCGGTAGCTTCGGGTTGCCCGAACTCTACCTGCTGTGGGTCGCCGCCTGGCTCACGACGCACACGCTGGTCACACGGATCCGCTCGATTGCCGAGCACGCGTTGACTCCCGACCTCCATCACCCCTTGGGCAACACGCGCACGGTCCTGGCCCGCCCGTGGGAACGGCTGCTGATTGCGCCAAACCGCGTCAACTACCACCTGGAACACCACCTGCTGATGACGGTCCCCCACTACCAGTTACCCCGCATGCACCGGTTGCTAGGTGAACGCGGGGTGCTCGACGACGCCTGCGTGGAACACGGCTACCTGGGGATCCTGAAGCGCGCAACCTCTCGTCGCGACCCAGGCGACCCGTCGATCGAGACCGACGAGGCGCGCGACCTGTCGCAGGTCAACGGTCTCTGAGCGGTGGTCCCGGCTCGCTGCCCGTCCCCGCGCGAGCGCGCTCGAAGTAGGCCCGCGTCTCGGCCACGATGATGGGCGAGAGCAGCAGCAGACCAATCAGGTTCGGGAGCGCCATCAACCCATTCATGATGTCGGAGACGAGCCAGACCGCCTGGCCGAAGAGCAGCGGCCCCACGATCACCATGGAGGCAAAGAGCAGCCGGTAGGGCAGCACCACCCAGTCCCCGAGCAGGTACTGAACCGACTTCTCGCCGTAGTAACTCCAGCCGATGATGGTCGTAAGCGCGAACAGCGCGAGTGCCAGCGCGACCACCGCGCCTCCGGCTCCGGGGAGGCCCTCGCGGAACGCGAGCGTCGTCCACTGGGAGCCCCGAAGCACCTTCCAGCGCGCGACCGGCGCGGCCGCCAGGATCTCGGGCGGCAGCGCACCCTTGGCGCTCGAGGACTTCGGGTCGAGCGGGTCGAAGCTTCCGTCTCGCGCAGCGCCTTCCAGGAACGCCACAGCCGGCGTGAGTTCCGCTGCCGGGAGTTCGCGCGTCCTGTCGACGTCGCGCAGGATCGTCGTCAGGATCACGAGGCCCGTCAGCGTGCAGATCACGAGGGTGTCGATGAAGGTCTGGGTCATCGACACCATCGCCTGGCGTACGGGCTCACGCGTACTCGCAGCCGCGGCCGCGATTCCGGCGGACCCGAGCCCGCTCTCGTTGGAGAAGATGCCGCGCGCGACGCCGAAACGGACCGCGGCCCCGATCGAGGCTCCGAGCAGACCGCCCCCGAAGGCCTCGGCTCCGAATGCCCCCTCGAACACCGACACGAATGCCTGAGGAATCCACCTCAGGTTTAGGACCAGAATCAGGCAGGCCGCGGCCAGGTACAGGACGATCATCACCGGCACCAGCGCTCCGGCCACGCGCCCGATCGAACGGATCCCTCCGATGGTGACCGCGACCACGAGCGCCGCCAGAACGACGTGTGTCAGCATCGGCGTCACACCGAACGCCGCTTGGATGGCGTTCCCGACCTCCTGCGACTGTACGCCGTTGCCGATTCCAAAGGCGGCCAGCGCGGCAAACACCGCGAACCCACCCCCGAGCAGCCGTCCGAGCCTCCGCTGCGGCAACGCGCTCGACAAGAAGTACATCGGTCCGCCCGCCATGCGCCCGTGCCGATCCGTCTGCCGGTAGCGAACCGAGAGCAGCGCCTCGGAATACTTGGTCGCCATTCCGACCAGGCCCGTGATCCACATCCAGAACAGCGCGCCCGGGCCACCGGCCGCGATCGCAGTCGCCACTCCCGCGATGTTGCCGGTCCCGACGGTAGCCGCGAGCGCCGTCATCAGGGCTTGGAAGTGGGAGATGTCGCCCTCGGCGTCAGCCTCGCTGCGCTCGATCAGGGCGATCCGAAGCGCACCCGGCAGGACCCGAAACTGGAGCCCCCGAAGGATCACGCTCAGGTAGAAACCGGTCCCCACCAGGAGCGGGATCAGGAGCAGGGGCCCCCAGATGAAGCCCGAGACCGCACCCAGCCACTCTTCGAGCGACATCTCTCCCCCCCGGACGTCGGACGATCGGGAATATAGCCCGACCGGCGGAGCGCGCGCGGGGCCGAGCGAGCCGAGTGCCCGCAAAGCCCCGGGGGCCCATCAGGGCGCGGCCGGGCCCTCTCGGAGCAAGCGCAAGGAGATACTCCGGGTGGCGCGCGGGCCGTCGAGTTCTACCAGCAGCAGCCGCTGCCAGCGGCCGAGCAACAGGTCGCCGGCTTCGATCGGAATCCATTCAGAGGGCCCTAGAAGGGCCGCCTGGATGTGCGCGTGTGCGTTGGAGTCGATCCGATCGTGGAGCCAGCCGTCGTGCGCGGGCACCATGCGCTCGAGCGCGTGCAACAGGTCGACACCGACGTTCGGATCGTCGTTCTCGTTGATCACGATCCCGGCCGTCGCGTGCAGCGCCATTACGTGACAGAAGCCCTCACGCACGCCGGAACCACGCACGAAATCGCGCACGGATTCCGTCAGATCGATGCACTCGCGGGGCCGGGTCGTCTCGAGCCGGAGGATCACGAGTCCCGGTTCGGATCAGAACTCGGGTAGGATCTGCACGAGGAGATGCCCCCCGCGATAGCGGGCTCCGCCGACCACGAAGGGCTTTCCATTCTGCATCCGGAGTCGCGTATCGAGTCCCTTGCGAGCGCCCCGCGGCACCTGGACGTGAAGATGCAGCCGTTCGTCGATGACCGAGATCGGCACCATCTGCACCGCGCGGCCGCCCGGCATCGAGACCCGGGCCCAGGTTCCGAACGGAACCACGAAGCTCCGCTTCTGTACGACCGTGAGCGTCCCGAACCGGATCGGCCGAATCCGTGCCTGCAGGGGCCGACACTCGGGGTCGACGGTCCCGGGCTGGCGCATCCCGTGCGCGACCAGGACCGAGAGCGCGATCCCTCGGGCGTCGGGCAGCCCCTCGCTCCGCGACTGTCCGAAGGCGGCGCCGGATCCGGCGCAACCCAGCACCGCGAACAGAACCGCCCCGAGGCGGAGGGCGCGATGCGGGGCGGAGGTCAGCAAGCTAGGCCTTCTCCGAGAGGTGCGCGTGCGAGATCAACTCGGGCGCCTCATCGACCATCCAGACGACCGTCGCGCCGTCTTCGGCTTCGAAGACGATCACGGGAACCTCCCCCTGACCGAGGTCGTAGATCGAGTTGGGGGCCCGGAACTGGGCGAATTCGGGCTGGATCGGCGGCTGGACTCGCGATGGGGGCGCTCCGATTCCGACGAGCGGCAAAATCCCGACTACGAGCAGCCCGGCGAGGGCGGCCCCGGCAAACACACGCGAAGGTACGGGCCACTGGAACCCCGCGAGGCGGTCGCGCAGGCGGGGTCGGACCTGCGCGTCGAACTCGGCATCCACCGCGCGCAGCGCCGGGCGGATCGACGCCAGCAGCCGTTCGGGGTCGGGGCCTTCCGGGCCGTCGCTCCAGGCCACTCGCACCGCCTCACCCAGCAGCTCCATCTCATGAAGCTGCCTCGCGGACTCAGGGTCGGCCTCGAGCTGTTGCTGCAACCGCTGCCGCGCCGGCCCCGAGAGGGCGCCGTCGCGGTATGCGCTCAGCCGGCGCAGGAAGCCGGGGCCCTTCAAGCCGCGTCCTCGGGCCCGATACCGCGCTCCCGGAGAAAGGTCGTCAGCTTGCGGCGCGCGTAGTGGAGGCGGCTCATCACGGTGCCCTTCGAGATTTCCATGGTCTTGGCGATCTCTTCGTAGGATAGCCCCTCAACCTCTCGAAGCAGGAGCACCTCGCGCTGGCCGTCCGGCAGCTGCTGGATTCCCTCGGACAGGATCTCGCGGACCTGAGCACGCCGGGCGGTGGCGTCTGGATCCGCCGGCGCGCTGACCACGGCACGCGGCTCGATCTGGTGAGCGACGCCGTCCTCCCACTCGATGCGGGTCCCGGGGCGCTCTCTGCGGCGGCGATCGAGCGCCAGGTTGACGACGATCCGGTAGAGCCAGGTGTAAAAGGCGGAGCGCTGCTCAAAATTCCGAATCCCGCGATATGCCTTGATGAAGGCCTCCTGGAGTACGTCCTGGCTCTGGTCGGTGTCCCGCAGGATCCGAAACGCGACGCGGTAGGCCCGCTCCGAAAAGCGCCGGACGAGCACCTCGAACGCCTCACGGCTGCCTTCACGCGCCTTTTGGACCAGTTCGCTATCACTCGGCGCGTCCTCTACCGGCTCCGTAGCCGCAGCCCCCTTGGCCGCGACCCGGTCCCCGGCGCTCCTATTACCGCTACCAGCCATGCCTTTGACGGTCGCAGAGCCGAAGGAATTCGGCCAGCCAGGGCCGAATTCCTACTGCGCACCCATTTTTAGTGCGCTTCTCGCCAGTTGTACCCCTCTCCTGCGTGAACCTCGATTGGAACCCGGAGGGACGCGACCCCGCGCATCTCCCCGATCGCGAGTTCCGAGAGCGCCCGAAGATCCTCCGGGTGGACCTCGAACACGAGTTCGTCGTGAACCTGCAAAATCATGCGGGCCCGGGGCCCACCGGGGCCCGCCAGGGCCGGGTCGATCCGGACCATGGCCCGCTTGATCATGTCGGCCGCGGTCCCCTGGATCGCAGAGTTCACGGCCATCCGCTCGGCCGCGGAACGCCGGGCGCGATTCCGCGAAGAGAGGTCCGGGAGGTAACGCCGGCGGCCCTCCAGGGTCTCGGCATACCCGCGTTCTCGAGCGCGCTCGACAGCCCCGTCCAGGTAGGCGCGCACCCCAGGATACCGCTCGAAATACTGCTTGATCAGGTCCCGCGCCTCGGCCTGGGCGATCCCGAGCGTCCGCGCGATGCCGAAGGCCGAGGAGCCGTAGATGATTCCGAAGTTGATGGCCTTCATGCGGTCGCGCTGATCGGGGCTGACGGCCTCGATCGAAATGCCGAAGACCAGGGCCGCGGTATGGGCGTGGACGTCCTCTCCGGAGGCAAAGGCGCGCAGCAGACGCTCGTCCTCCGAGAGGTGGGCCAGGATCCGCAGTTCGATCTGGCTGTAGTCCGCCGAGTACAGCAGCCGCCCCTCCGCGGGAATGAAGGCTTCCCTGATTCGCTGACCGATCGGGCTCCGGATCGGGATGTTCTGAAGATTCGGGTTCGAGGCAGAGAGCCGCCCGGTCGCCGCCACCGTCTGATTGAAGCTGCAGTGGATGCGACCGGTCTCGGGGTTGACCAGGCCCGGCAGCGCGTCGACGTAGGTGTTCTTGAGCTTGGTCATGCGTCGAAACCCGAGGAGTTCGGCGGGGAGTTCGTGAGAGAGCGAGAGTTCTTCGAGAACCGACTCATCGGTCGAGAAGCCCGTCTTGGTCCGTTTTCCGGGCGGCAGGGCAAGCTTCTCGAAGAGCACACGCTGCAGTTGCTTGGTGGACCCGATCTTGAATTCCTCACCGGCCAGCGAGTAGATCCGGGTCTCGAGCCGCGCCAGCTCGTCCCCGAGTTCCCTTGCCAGATCCCCGAGACGCGCCTCGTCGATCCGAACACCCGCGATCTCCATCCGAGCCAGCACCGGCACCAGCGGGACCTCGATCTGCTCGTAGATTTCGAGTTCGCGATCCCGGGCCAGCCGCTGATCGAGCTGCGCGGCGAGTTCAAGGGCGGTGCCGACTTCCGCACCCCAGATCGCGCACAATTCCTTCGCTTCGGCCTGCGCAGCTCCGCGGCGCCGCGCACCCTTTCCGAGCAGATCCTCGGCCGACGGGATCGAGGCCTCGAGATAGGCCCGGGTCAGGGCCTCGGGACGCCGAACCTGCTGCGAGGGATCGATCACGTACGCGGCGACCGAGAGATCGCGCAGCTCGCCAGCGAGTTCGACTCCACGCCGGGCGAGCGCGATCGAGTCACGCTTGAGGTCGTGGCCGACCCAGACACGGTCCGGATCCGAGACCAACGCTGCGAGCGGTGCCGGAAGTCCTACCGGCCCCAGCAGCGCTGCCGGAACCAGCGTGGCCGGGTGCGACGCCCCCCCGATCGCAATCGCCACGAGTTCGCCCCGCATCGGCTCCTCCGGGTCTACTACGCAGGCGAGCGAGAGGCGATCACACGCCCCAAGCCCCGCACAGAGGGCGGCCAGCGCCTCGGGAGTCGCCACGCTCTCGGTCTCGATCTGGAACTCCGGCGCCTCCCGCGCCGGCGTCTCGCCGTCCCCCGAGCCAGCCTCGAACTCGTCCAGGAGCCGCCGAAGCTCGAACTCACGAAACAGCTCGAGCAGTGCTGGAAGGTCCGGGGCCCGCACCGCGAGCTCTTCGATCTCGACCTCGAGCGACAACGAATCGCGCAGACGCGAGAGTTCACGCGAGAGTCGGGCAGCCTCGGCACCCGAACGCAGGGCCTCTCGTTGACGCTTCGACTGGACCTCGCCGGCAGCTTCGAGCAACTGGTCGAGACTGCCGTATTGAGACAACAGCCCGACCGCTCCCTTTTCGCCGATCCCGGCAACGCCCGGAATATTGTCGGAAGAATCTCCGACCAGGGCCCGGAAATCGAGCATCTGCGCCGGTCGAACACCAAAACGCGCCTCGACCTCGGCTGGCCCGAAGCAGCGGTCCCTCATGGTGTCGAGCACAGACACGCGTTCGGAGACCAACTGCAGCAGGTCCCGGTCGGTCGAGACGATCACCACCTCTAGCGCGGCCGCCTCGGCCCGGCGCGCAAGCGTGGCGATCACGTCGTCGGCCTCCTCGCCGTCGACCTGCACCGAGGTGAGGCGGTACGCGTCACAGATTTGGCGGATCCCGGGAAGTTGCGCACCGAGGTCCTCGGGCATGCGGTCGCGCTTCGCCTTGTAGCCTGCATACATCCCGCGCCGACGATCCGACGCGCGAGCGCCGTCCCAGACCACGGCGAGTCGCTCGGGATGCTCCTCGCGCAGGAGCTTCTGGAGCATGCTGGTGAAGCCCAGAATTGCACTCGTGGGTTGGCCCGCAGCGTTGGCGAGAGCTGGAAGCGCGAAGAACGCGCGGTAGATACTGGAACTCGCGTCGATCAGAAAGAGACGCTCGGCCATCGCCCGGGGTGTAGCACGAGGCGGGCGGCGCTCACAAGCGCACACTCAAACCGACGAGAAGCGCTCGCTCAGCGCCGGATCGGCGCGCATCTCTTCCAGGTCGCCGCGACTCTTGACCGGATAGTAACGACCCCGTGGACCGCTTCGCGGAATGGCGAGAAAGGCGGTCTCGACGAAGGCCGAGACTTCGCCGATCAGATGCTCGATCTGGACCACCGGCTCCTCGGCGACCCGCTTCTCCACGTAAAACCACGAGAGCGGCAACTCGCGCGCCAGGGTATCGAGCGAGAAAAACGCGGTATTGGTGTTGACGAAGGGCAGCCGACCCCAGTCGTAGCCTTTGGGAAAGCGAAGGCCCTCGACGAGTTGAAGCCGACCTCGCACCTGCATCGGCGCACCCCCCGCATCGCCGGCGATGGTCGGTGCCACCTCCGCCGTCATCCCGGCGCCGCTCTCGAGGTGGTAACCGACGATCACGGGATCCGGCTCAGCACCCAGGTTGTCGACGTTCGAAAGCATCACCGTCGCGACCCCGCGGCGCTGGAGCGTTTCGAGCACCCCCGACTCGCGCAGGGCCTGCGGCAGGTCCCCGTGCCCGGGCGCGTAAGGTGAGAGCGCACCGTCGGGACCCCGAAACAATTCACCCCGGGGAGTGAGACGCAGGGAAATCTGTTGCAGCAACGTATACACCCCTTCCGCGAGGCCGCGTTCGCGCAGGAATTCGAGGGTCGCTGCCTGAGTCGCAAAGCTGTTCATGACCAAAAACGGCGCGGGACCCAGGGCACTCGCTTGCGCACGCTTGATCTCGAGACAACTCCGACCCGCGAAGGCCTCCGCGATCCCCTTTACGCCTCCACCAAACCGGGTCGCCATTCCACCGTTCAGGACCGCGACTGCAACCGCTCCCTCCGCGAGCGCCCGGCGTCCGGTTTCGGCGTAGCGGCGACGGTCTGCATCCGAGAGCGCATCGAGCACCGCGATCTCGCCCGAGTCCGGGAGTCCGGGCGGATCCCGAAGCCGGTTGGCCTCGAGACTGAGGCGCCCGGAGGCGACCTGGGCCGCGTGGCGCTCAATCAACTCGCGGTCGAGCCGGGCGCCCTCCATCCCCTCCAAGCGCGGGGCGAGTTCCGCCTCGATGCGCTCCCAGTCAAAGCTTCCGGTGCGACCTGCTACTGCCATTGGCGCCGCAGTCTTCCCCTACTTGCGTCGGGAGACAAGCCCGCGCGATCATCGGCGTATGCGACCGGCGCCACCAGACGACCGCGACCTCGCGACCTTCGCACCTCGCGTCACGGGCTTGATCCTCTTCGGCCTGCTGCTCTCCCTGTGTTCGGCCGGGCTCTACGTGCTTCCGATCCTGATGGAGCCCGCCCCCGCCGGGGCGATCCCGGACTACTTCGAGCAGCGAGTCCAGGCCCGACTCGAGGGGAAGCTGCCCTGGTTCCTTGCCGGTTCGTTTCTCGCGGTCGCGTGGCTTTCGATCCGGGGATGGCTCCCGGGAAGCCGGCGGAGGAGCGGCTGATTCCATGGCGGGGAAGCGCTCGAACTATTTCGCGTACGGATCGAACCTGGACGGCGTCCAGATGCGCGAGCGTTGCCCGAGCGCACGTCCGTGCTTCCGCGCGCGGCTGGCTCACCACAGGCTCGACTTCACACACTTTTCCTCCAAGTGGCTGGGCGGTGCTGCCGATGTGCTCCCCCACTTCGGCGACTCCGTCTGGGGTCTTGTTTACGAGATAGAAGCCGAGGACCTGCTCGAACTCGACCGCTTCGAGGGTGGCTACGACCGAGTCCACCTGGAGGTCGAAGACGACGACGGTCGCTCGCACCGGGTACTCGCGTACACGGTGCGCCACAAGCGCAGCTTCCTGCCGACCCAGGTGTACCTCGAGAAGATGATCCACTGGGCGGAGAGCTGGGACCTGCCGGCGGACTACCTCGAGCGACTGCGCCGGGTTCGACCTCTGGACCCGGGCTTCAGCCGGTCCACTCGATCGCCGCGCCCCCCCAGGTGAGACCCGCGCCGAAGCCGGCGCACAGAATCTTGTCGCCCGGAGAGAAACGCCCGGCGCGGTTGCACTCGTCCATGAGCACCGGGATCGAGGCGGCCGAGGTGTTGCCAGTGTGCTCGATGTTGGTCGGGACCTTCTCGCTGGGCAGCTCGAGCCGCTCGGCAACGGCTTCGATGATCCTGCGGTTCGCCTGGTGGACCAGAACGTGATCAACCTCGTCCAACTGCCAGCCCGCCCGCTCGAGCACATCGCGTGCGACCTGTTCCATGGCCTGCACCGCGATCTTGAAGACCTGTCTGCCGTTCATCTGAATGAAGGCCTGGCGCTGCGCGAGCACGTACGGCGAGGGCGGCCGCCTGGATCCTCCGCCTGGAATCGAAATCAGGTTCGCAAAATTCCCGTCGGACTTGAGCACTGTCGCCCGCAGGCCCCCTTCACCCTCGCGCAGCTCCAACACCACCGCGCCCGCTGCATCCCCGAACAGTACGCAGGTGTCTCGGTCCTCGTCGTCGGTGAACTTCGTAAGGCTCTCGGCGCCGATCAGGAGCACACGCGTGTACCCGCCCGCACGCATCAAGCTGCCGCTCACTTCGAGTCCATAAATGAACCCTGAACAGGCGGCGTTCATGTCGAAGCACGGGATCGGACGTGAAACGCGTAGTTCTCGATGGACCAAGCTGGAAGTCGCCGGCGTCAGCGTGTCTGGTGAAACCGTACACACGATGATCAGCTCGATCTGGTCGGCTGAAAGCTCCGCCATCTCGAGCGCATGGCGCGCCGCGACCAGCGCGAGGTCGCTGGATGCGATTTCCGGTCCGGCCCGGCCCCGTTCGACGATACCCGTGCGGGTTTGGATCCAGTCGTCGCTCGTGTCTACCAGCCGCTCCAGCTCGTCATTTCTGAGCTTGGTCTCGGGTACGCAGGAACCCGTACCCGCGATCACCAGCTTCACGCGCGAGCCTCGGCCTTTCCCGCTACGTAGGTAACAATGTCCTGGATCGTGCGAATGTTCTCGACGTCGTCATCGGGAAATTCGATCGAGAATTCTTCCTCGAGCGCCATCACGAGTTCCACCACATCTAGCGAGTCGGCCCCCAAATCATCGAGCAGGTTCGCCTCCGGCACCAGAGCTGCCCGATCCACCCCCAGCTGATCCCCCACGATCGACGTCACTTTCGCCGCGAACTGCTCCATCGCTTCCTCCGTTACAAGTGATGCTCGAGGAAGGGCCCGTCTCCCGCGCGCTGCACGTGAGCCCCCCACAAAAAATGACTCAGAGTCAGGTTCTGAGCATTCTCAATGTTTCGACACTATCTCCGGGCTGTCAATGCGACGGGCAAAATCAGGACCCCGCGCGTAAGCCTCGGATCACCAGCGAGAGCGAGGCCTCGAAAACCTTCTCGAGCGGCTGCGCGCGCAACGCGCGGCGCTCGGGGTACTGCTCCGTCTGAATCAGCCCGTTCCCGATGATCCAGAGAAGATTCGCGATGGCCCACGGGTCGCAGGGCAGGAAGACTCCGCTGCGGACGCCTCGCTCGATCTGCGCTGAAAGAATCTGCAGGCAACGCCTCCAAACCTCTGTGACGGTCGCGACCACCTCGTCCGAGAGTTGCCCGATCAACAGCTGATTCTCGATCGCCCAAAAGATTCGGAAATACTCGCGGTTCTCGACGTAGTGCCGAAAGTAGAAGAGCGCGGTCTTCCGAATCTGGTCTTCCGGACCCAGTTCGGGGTCCAGCGTCTGCCGCATGCGGGCCACGAACAGGTGGGCGTTCTCGGCCAGTACCCCCACGTAGAGTGCGGCCTTGCTGTCGAAGTAGCGGTAGATGGTGCCCTTGGCGAGGTCGGCTCTCCTCGCGATCTCGTCCAGGTTCGCCCGCTCGAAGCCATCCGCAAAAAAAACCTCGCGCGCGCTTTCGAGGATTCTCCGGCGCTTCGCGTCTTTCTTTGCGGCCCGCTCCACCCGTCGAGTATAGCTTCGAAAGGCGGGGGCAACGGCTCCCGATCAGGCCTCGTCGCTCCCTTCGTACTGAAGATCCTCGAAGAGCTTCGTCGAGAGATAGCGCTCGCCATAACTCGGAAGAATGACCACCACCAGCTTCCCCTCGGCTTCCGGCCGCCGACCGATCTCGATCGCCGCGCAGGTCGCGGCGCCGGACGAGATGCCGGACAACAATCCCTCCTCGACGGCCAGGCGCCGCGCCATCGCGATTGAAGCGGCGCTCGAGACCTGTACGATCTCGTCGATGATCCCGGTGTCGAGCACGTCGGGCACGAAGCCCGCGCCGATCCCCTGGATCATGTGCTTGCCGGGCTTCCCGCCGGCGAGCACCGGGCTCTCCTCGGGCTCGACCGCAACAGCCCGGAACGAGGGCTTGCGCGCCTTGATCGCCTGCGAGACACCCGTGATCGTTCCGCCGGTCCCGACGCCGGAGATCAGGTAATCCACCTGGCCATCGGTATCGGCCCAGATCTCTTCCGCCGTCGTCCGACGGTGAATCTCGGGATTCGCCCCATTCTTGAACTGCTGAGGAACGAAGGAGTCGGGAATGCCGGCCGCGAGTTCTTCCGCCGCCTTCACGGCTCCGGGCATCCCGTCCGCGGCCGGGGTCAGGATGAGCTTGGCGCCGTACGCACGCAACATCACGCGCCGCTCGAGAGACATCGACTCGGGCATGGTCAGAATCAAGCGGTAGCCCTTCACCGCGGCCACCAGCGCCAGAGCGATCCCGGTGTTCCCCGAGGTCGGCTCGACGAGCGTGGTACGCCCGGGCTCGATCAATCCCTGGCGCTCGGCGTCCTCGATCATCGAAGCACCGATGCGGTCCTTGACACTCGCTGCCGGATTCAAGCCCTCGAGCTTCGCCACCAAACGCGCACCCACCCCCTCGGTCACTCGCCTGAGTTCGACGAGCGGCGTGTTTCCAATCAGCTCAGTGACATCCTTCGCGATCTTCATTCCGGATCTCCCTTCTGGACTGGAGAAGATGGTACCAGAACATTGGAGCTCCGGACCCGCGCGCCCGGCGTCCTCGCGATCAGATCGCGCCCGATACTGGCGACCAGATTTCGAACGCCCTCGCTGCGCTCAGGATGGGTCAGCGGATCGATGCGGATCGTGACCGAGCCCCGGTCGTGGCGCGTGATCTTGAGATAGAACGGAAGCTTGCGCCCGGCTTCGACGACCAGCGCCTCGAGCAGGAGGGCCCGTCCACTGCGATCCCTGTAGAGGGTATCGGCACGGATCACATCCGCGCCACCGCGCAGGAGGATTGGCTCGAACTCGCGCGCGTACGCATCGAGATCGACCGGACCCTCGATCACGACGTGCGGCATGCGCGTCCGCGACGTTCGAGCACCCGGCGTACCGGAGCGAAGGAACGACGATGATGGGGCGTCGGGCCGCGTTCGGAAAGCGCCCGCAGATGCTCGGCAGTGCCGTAGCCGGAATTACTCTCGAAGCCGTAGCCGGGGTAACGCCGGTCGAGATCGCGCATGCTGCGGTCGCGACATACCTTGGCCACGATCGAGGCCGCAGCGACCGAAGCCGAGCGGCGATCCCCGCCGATCACGAAGCGGGCGGGAAGTCCCAGGTCCGTTCCCGCCCGGCCATCGAGAAGCGCGAAGTCGGGCCGCACCGGGAGGCGGTCGAGCGCACGCCGCATCGCGAGCCGGCTGGCCCGGAACACGTTTACACGGTCCACCTCCGCATGCGGACTCCAGCCGAGGGCTACGGCGACCGCGACCTCGCGGATCTCCCCCTCCAGGCGTTCGCGCACCGCCCGCGCGAGACGCTTCGAATCATCGAGGCGGGCAAGCTGTACGCCTTCGGGAAGAATCACGGCGGCCGCAACCACGGGGCCCGCGAGCGGACCCACTCCCACCTCGTCGACCCCGGCGATGAGCCCGTGCCCGCGCGCGCGGAGCACCCGCTCGAAACGAAACATCCGCCATAGACGCACCCGCTCCGCGGCATCCCGCTGCCACATGCGCTCGAACGAACGCGCCAGTGCCTGCGCTCCCGTCCGCGGGTCCCGCTGCAACGCACGAAGCAACGCCGGATCGGCACCCGTGCAGGCACGCAGCCGTTCCCGAAGTTGAACCAGGCTCTGGTCCCGAAGCTCCATCCCCCCCCCCGAAGCCCCTCTATCTCAGTCGCCTCACGAACGCGGCTTCTGCTCTCCGAGCCCGAGTTTCTCCTCGATCCGGCGCACGCGACGCAGCAGGCCCGGTAGGTACTGGCGTGCAACGCTGTACCGCACCCAGAGCCTCCGCGGCATCGCGGGCGTGCCCAGGACCTGGGAGCGAGCTGGCAGGTCTCCAGCGAGAGCGGCGCGTGCACCCACCTGCGAGTCGTCGCCCACGCGCAGGTGACCGCCGCTGGCAGACTGTCCCCCGAAGATCACGCGCTTCCCGACCCAGGTACTGCCCGCGAGCGCGGACTGCGCACACACGACCGTTCCGTCCTCGACGGTGCAGCCGTGGGCGATCTGCACCAGATTGTCGAGCTTGACGCCGCGCCCGATCCGGGTCCGCGTCCGGGCGTGACCCATGCGAGGATGGCCCGGGTGAGACGCGTCGATGGTCGAGTTCGCGCCGATCTCGGTGTCGTCACCGAGATCCACCGGCGAGACGTGCGGAATCGTGACGCGCGTGCCATCGGCCCGGAAGGCGTGTCCGAAGCCGTAAGAGCCGAGCACGACTCCGTTCTCGATCACGACGCGGTCGCCGAGGCGGGTCCCTTCCCGCAGCCGTGCGCCCGCGTGGATTTCACAATCCCTGCCGACCACGACGTCCGCGTAGAGCGTGACGTGCGGGTGAATGACACTCGCGTCCCCGATCGTGCAGCCGGAACCGATCACCGTGTACGCACCGATGGAAACGTCACGCCCCAGGCGAACATCCTCCGGCACGATGGCGCTGGGATGCACGCCCGGATCCGGACGCCGTGGCGGATAGAGCAACTCGATCGCGCGCGCGAAGTCGGCGTAGGGTGAAGCAGAGCGCAGGCAGGGCCGCTCGGCCGCGTCGAAACCCGAGAACACGATACAGGCGCCGGCTCCCGAAGCCGCGTAGGCGCGCGCGTGCTTGGGTGCGGACACGAAGGAGAGATCGGCCGGGCCTGCATCGTCGAGCCCCGCGAGCCCCGTGATTTCGAGATCCGGCGTTCCCTCGAGCGGCAGCTCCAGCGCCTGCGCCACCGCTCCGATCGTGGTCCGAGTCCTGGCGGCCGTCGACACGGATTCGCCCCCCTTCCAAGTCCATACAGTATCAAATGCTCGTCTTTGACCAGCGACAGGCCGTGTGACATAAGTCGGGCGCTGTCCCGCGACGACCTCCGCGACAGGCCCGCAAGCCGCAGGGCGCGGCGCGGCGGCTGCGCCCGGCGGCGCTATGCATGGGGAGCGCAGCGTGAACCGGCGAGCGTTTCTGCGACTCTCGAGCCTGAGCCCGGCCATGCTGATGCTGCAGCAGATCCCGTTCGCGGCGGCCGCCGCCCAGGGAGCTCCGCGGTCGCCGCGGCTCGCACCCGACGAGGCACAGGTGCTGATGGCGATCGTCGAGCGCATCACCGAGACCGGGAACTCCGACGCGCCCACTGCGAATGAAATCGGAACGCTCCCGGCGATCGAGGCGATCCTGTCGAGGCTCGACGCGGAACTCGTCAGCGCACTGCGGATCGCGTTGCGGGTCGTGGACTGGTGGCCCGCGCTCCTCGAGGGAAAGTTCCAGCGCTTTTCGAACCTGGCTCCCGAAGCGCAGGCTCGAAGTCTCGAAGGCTGGCGGAGCAGTGGAATCGAGGCCAGGCGTGCGGTCTTCGCCGCGCTGCGAAATCTGGCGCTGCTCGCCTACTGGAGTCGCCCCGAGACCTGGCCCCTTATCGGGTACGGCGGTCCCTGGATCGGGCGCCGGCCATGATTGTGCCGAAAGCCGAGCGGACCGGCGCCCGTCGCGAACGCTGCGACGTCTGCGTGATCGGATCGGGCGCCGGCGGCGCCGTCGTCGCCGCCGAACTTGCGGAGGCGGGGCTCGCGGTCAGCCTGCTGGAGCAGGGCGGGAATCATGGCAGCGCCGACTTCGATCAGCGCGAGGACCACATGTTCCCGATGCTCTTCGAGGACGCGGGCCTGCGCAGCACACGAGACGGCGCGATCCAGATCCTCCAGGGACGCGGCGTCGGGGGCTCGACGGTAAACAACCTCGGCACCTGTGTACGGGCACCGGATCCGATCCTCGAGGTCTGGGCGCGCGAGCACGGCGTCCGCGATCTGGACCAGCTTCCGGATGCCTTCGCGCGCGTCGAACACGAGCTCGGCGTGCGCCGGATCACGCGGGAAGAGCTGAACGAACTCAACCGGCGCGTGGAGCGGGGCTCGGGATTGCTCGGCTACCGGGGCAAGATCGCAATGCACAACCGGATCGGCTGCGTCCGCTCGGGATTCTGCATTCTCGGCTGTTCCTACGATGCCAAGCAGAGCATGCGCGTGACCTATGTCCCCCGCGCGGATGCGGCCGGCGCCCGCATCTGGCCCGACTGCCGCGCCGAGCGTATCGAGGCGGGCGCCGGGGGCCGGCGCGTGGTCCGGGCAAGCCTGCTGGACGCCGGGCCGGAGCCACAGGGGGAGTTGCGCGTAGAGGCGCGCGTGGTCGTCTGCAGCGCCGGCGCCATCGGCACGCCGCTGTTGCTGCAGGCGAGCGGGCTCGGAGGCTCAGCCGTCGGGCAGAACCTCCACCTGCACCCCTCCGTGACGGTGTGGGGGATCTTTCCCGAGGCGATCCACGCCTACTACGGAATTCCGCAGGCCTACTACATCGACGAGTTCCTGGAACTCGAGCGAGACCCTTCCTCGGGTACGCTGCTGCTACCGATCGCGGGCTTCCCGTCGATGCTGGCCGCGCAACTCCCCGGCTTCGGCCCCGAACTCTTCTCTTACCTACGTCACTTCGATCGGCTCGGGGGGCTACTCACGCTGCTCCACGACCGCTCGGCCGGGAGCGTGGAGGCCGGCTTCGGGGGGCGCCCGAGCATTCGCTACGCACTCGGCGAAGCGGACCGCCGCGAACTCGCGAGCGGCGTCAAGCACTCCGTCGAGATCCTCTGGGCAAGCGGTGCGGAGCGCGTCATCGTCCCCTACCATCGCGATCCGCTCGTCCTCAGACCCGAGGACGGCACCTCTTCGATCGACCGCCGCGGGCTTCGACAAGGGATCATCCCGTTGTCGTCCGCTCACCCCCAGGGCAGCTGCCGCATGGGTGCGGACCCAGCCTCCTCGGCGCTGGGATCGTTCGGCGAGCTTCACGAAACACCGGGCGTTTTCGTCGCCGATGCGAGCGTCTTCCCGACCTCGCTCGGGGTACCCCCGCAGATCACCAGCGCGGCACTCGCAGACCGAAGCGCACACCACATCCTCGATCGCTGGCCCGCGTTCGCCCGCTGACCCGAGGTGAGCGCCCGGGACGATTTCGACTCGGAGCAGGCGCCCCCGGAGCGCCCCGAACTCGCATCGGAACTGCTCGACCTGCGCGACAAGCCTGCCGAGCCGCTCGCGCCGTCGCCACTGGCGCTCGGCGTCTGGGAACTCGCCTGGCCCACAATGATCTCGGCCCTGCTTCAAACCGGAGTCCGCTGGGTCGACTTCATGATGGTCGGCTCCCTGGGCACCGAGGCGGTGGCCGCGGTCGGACTCGGGGGACAGGTCTACTGGTTCATCCAGTCGGCCGTGATGGCGATCACGACGGGCCTCGTCGCGCTCATTGCACGCGCGATCGGGGCGCGCGACCCGGACCTCGCCGACCGCACCCTCCGCCAGGGGATCGTGTGCGGGATTGCGCTCGGTGTCGTGCTGACCGTGGCCGGCCTGCCGCTCTCGGAGTTCGCGATCGGCGTCTATGGCGTCGAGGCGCAGGTGGTCGCATTCGGATCGAGCTATCTCGATTGGCTCCTGATCGGGAATGTCCCGTTCACGCTGGTCTTCGTGTTCGCGGCGGGACTCCGGGCCGCGGGCGACGTCCGCACCCCGCTCTACGTGGGCATCCTCGCCAATCTGCTGAACGTATTTCTGAACTGGGTGCTGATCTTCGGCCGGCTCGGTGCCCCCGAACTCGGGGTTTCAGGCGCCGCAATCGCCTCGAGCCTCGCCATGGGATTTCAGGTCGTGGTCTTCTGGGTGCTCTGGCAGCGCGGAAGGCTGGTACTCGAACCGCTCGGGGCGGGCTTCCGTCTCGATCCGGGCCTTGTCCGGAGAATCCTGCGGATCGGCTATCCGGCCACCATCGAGGGCGCCGTCTGGCACTTCGGCCTGCTCTTCTTCATGCGGATCATGAGCAGCTTCGGCACCGCCGAGATCGCGGCCTATCAGATCGGGGCGCAGATCCTGGCGCTCTCGTTCATTCCCGGCTCCGGCTTCGCGATGGCAGGCGCGACGCTGGTGGGTCGACACCTGGGCGAAGGGAATTCCGCGGCCGCGACGCGCTCGGGCTGGCGTGCGGTCGGGGGTTGTGTGGCCGCGCTCTCGCTGAACGGCACGCTCATCATCGCGTTCGCGGCGCCGATCGCGCGTCTCTTCATCGCCGATCCACAGGTCGTGTCGCTCACGGTCGATTTCATCTGGGTGCTCGGAGTGAGCCAGCCGCTGATGGCCGTGGAGTTCGCGGCCGGAGGTGCACTGCGCGGCGCCGGTGACACCCGCTACCCGCTCGTGGTCGTGTTTCTCGGACTGTTCCTGTTCCGCCTGCTCCCGGCCACGCTGGCGGCCTACGTCTTCGGCGCCCCGATCCAGTGGGTCTGGTGCGCGCTGATCCTGGACTACTTCGTGAAGGCGCTGCTGCTCACGATCCGCTTCGCCCGCGGCCGCTGGACCGCGATCGAGGTCTAGCGCGAAGCTGTCCCGAGCAGGCCCACACAGAAGCGCAGGACGTCGGTCTCCGTCACGATCCCGACCAGTCGACCCTCCTCGACCACAGGAAGACAGCCGAACTTTCGATCGGCCATCACACGCACGGCCTCCCGCACCGAGGTCGAAGGTGCCACGCTTACGGCTGGCGAAGACATCACCTCCGTGATGGAAACGCCTTCCAAGAACAGGTTCTGCTCGGGCGCCGGGATCCCGATCAGGCTCGAGAGAGAGGCGTGAAAGAGGTCTCGCTGCGAGACGACTCCGACGAGCATGCCGCCCCGCACGACGGGCAGATGGCGAACCTTGCCGATCTCCATGATCTCGTGAACGATTCGCAACGTATCGTCCGCTCCGATCGTCACGACCTTTCGGCTCATGATTTCTTCGACCCGCACCGCCCCGATCTAACACGGGGACAGCGCAGAAACAATCTCCTCTGGGCTGCCTGCGCGAGACCATCCGGGGGCGGATCCGGCCGGGAGACACGGGGCAGCGGACAACTCGAGTTCAATCCGGGTCCGCCCGGGCCGAATCTGTAGAATGGCGGCGGATTCATCGCTCGGGAGTTCCGCAGCATGGGACGCGTTCTGTTTCTGGTCGTGTTCGCGACCTTCGCGGTCTTCTACTACTACTTCTTCGGCCCGGCCCCGAGTCCGTCCGAACTGGGTGAGCTTCCCTGGTGGCGGCCGCGCGGTTGGGTGACCCGCTGGTCCTCCCTGTCCGGTCTGCGCGACCTGGCCCGCGGCCAGGGCCCGGGCCGCTTCGTCCCCGTACTGATCGCCTGGCTTCCGCCGCTGCTCCTCACCGCCGGGGGATTCAGGCTCTTCACACATCCGCCACTGCGCGTCGTGTTCGTGGCGACCTGTCTCACGCTCTGCGCATTTGCAGGCTACGGCTATCTGTCGCCCGGCATCTGGAAGTTCTTTTCCTGGCGCTGGCCCGCGGTGAGCGCGAGCATGGGACTGCTGATCGCATGCATGGCACTCGCCCCGTCGCTGGTCCTGGCCGCGCGAACTCAGCCTCCCCTGGTTCGAGCCGCGGTCACGCTCCTGGCCGTCGCGGCCGTATACCTGCTGTCGACCGAAATCACCGGAACGAATCCAGAGCTCTTCGGAAACATCAGCCCCTGGCCGGTCCTGACCTTCTTCGGTTTCTTGCTCTTCGGGTACGTCTTCGCAACGCTGCATGCGTCCGCGGGTGCGGGCATCTGGCTCGGAGCGCGCGTCGGCGGCACACCGGGAGGCCTCGTCGCGATCCTGGGCGCCGGGCTCTGCGCCGCAGCCCTGAGCTTCGCGGTCTTCCAGGATCCCGGGGCCGGCCTCAGCTTCGGACTCGGGATCGTCGCAGCACTCTACGCATGGACGAGCAGGCGCGGCCGCGATGCCAATTCGGCGCGCGCTCTGGCAGTGGCGCAACTCGCGGCGGCGGTGCTGATCGCGGGCAGCGTTTGGGTCGGCGACTGGCGCGCGGGCGCCACCCAGGCCGAGATCCGCAACGAGAAGGCCGCCGAGATCATCGCGGCACTCGAGGCGTACAAGGGCGAGCACGCGGGCTATCCCGACAGACTGGAAGAACTGATTCCGGCGCAGCTGGCCTCACTTCCAGCGCCCCGGATCGGAATCTTCGAGCACGACCACGAGACCTTCATCTTCTCCAACTACGGCGACTCCTACGCGCTGGAATTCGCGAGCGCGTTGTGGGACCAGTGCCAGTACAGCCCGCCCTACTTGTATGAAGACGAAGAGGAGTACGAAGACGAGGAACCCGAAGACGAGGAGCCCGAAGACGAAAGCCTCGAGGGGAGCTGGAGCTGCGGCAGTGCACCGCCCAAGCTCTGGTAGCTCACACTCCGGACACCCTGACCGCGTTCCCGGGCGGGGCCGGCTGCCCAGAGCTTCGGCAAGCGGACGCCGGGACGAGCGATGATCCCGGCCGGGCACGGCTCGGCGGTGCGGATCGGGGTGACGTCCTGGGGCAGCGGCGGCGCGGCTCGGGGCGCCGACTGGATGGCCGAGGTGGCGGGCCAAGCCGAGACCGCCGACCAGCTCGGCTTCGAATCCTTCTGGATTCCCGAGAGCCACTTTCAGCGCGCGGGAGCGTGTCCCGCGCCGCTGCTGCTGCTCGCCGCGGCCGCCGCGCGTACCCGTTTCCTTCGCCTCGGAACGAGTTCCTACCTGCTCCCGATCCGGGATCCCCTTCGCGTCGCGGAAGACGTGGCCGTACTCGATCAGCTTTCGGGAGGCCGCGTGACGCTCGGCCTCGGGCGCGGATTTCGAGCGGAGCTGTTTCGGGCATTTCGGATTCCGCGCGCGAAAAAACGCGATCGCTTCAGGGAATCGCTCGATATCATGCGCCGGGCCTGGCGCGGGGAACCGATCGCCCGGAGCGGCCAGGAACCTGACGCTCGGCCGCTCTACCTTTCACCGCTCCCGGCACAGCGCCCGCACCCTCCGATCTGGGTGGCTGCCTTCGGACCCAAGGCGCTCGCACAGGTGGGCGGGCTGGGCCTCCCCTACCTGGCGTCCCCGGTGGAGACCCTGGAACGGCTCCGAGAAAACCACGGCCGGCACCGCGAAGCGCTGCCCGACGGAATCGACGCGGCGCAACTCGCCGTACCTGTGATCCGGACCGTCTTCGTCACCCGCAATCTCGAGCGCGCCGAACAGATCCGCCGCGGCCTGGAGCAGCAAGCACAACTCGCCTCGAGGCGGCTGGGGCGAGGTTTCGCCAATCTCGCTCAGGCCGGGGCCGACGACTGGGCCCTGGTCGGCGAACCCGACGAAATCCTGGAACGGATTCAAGGCTACCGCAGCGAGATCGGGCTTACACACCTGATCTGCGGACTGCGCGCTCCCGGCACGAGCGAAGCCGAGATCGAGTCGACGCTGCACGAACTCGCCCAGATCGCGGAGAGGATTGCTAGTCCGGGATTCGCGTAAAGAAGAGGAACGCCATCGTCGGCCGTTTGGACGACTCGTGCATGGCGAATCGGATCCCCTCGAGTTCCCAGCCTCGGGGCAATTGCTCGTTCAGGATTCTCTCGAGTTCCTCGTCGGTCACGCGCGAGGTCTCGATCACCTTGTACTCGGATTCAGCCACGATAACGATCGGCGAACTCGCGGGCGAAGTAGCTGATGATCCGATCGGCGCCGGCGCGCCGGATCGCGGTCAGACTTTCGGAAACGGAACGTTCTTCGTCCAGCCATCCGCGCTCTATCGCGGCCCGCAGCATGCTGAACTCTCCCGAAACCTGGTAGGCAAAGATCGGCTCGGCGAAGAGTTCGCGCGCTTGCGCGATCACGTCGAGGTAGGGAAGCGCCGGCTTGACCATCACCAGGTCCGCCCCCTCCTCGATGTCGGCTGCGATTTCGCGAAGCGCCTCACGCGCGTTCGCGGGATCCATCTGATAGCCCCGGCGGTCTCCGTCGGATGGCGTGGATTCGGCCGCGTCGCGGAAGGGCCCGTAGAACGCGGACGCGTACTTTGCCGCGTAGGAGAGAATCGGGGTGGACTCGAAGCCCTCGGTATCGAGCCCCCGGCGCAGGGCGCCGACCCGTCCATCCATCATGTCGCTCGGAGCGACGATGTCGGCACCGGCTCGCGCCTGGGAAATCCCTGCGCGGGCCAGCAGAGGCAAAGTCGCATCGTTGTCGACGTCTCCACCACTCAACACACCGCAGTGTCCGTGATCCGTGTACTCACAGAGGCACAGGTCCGCGATCACGACCAGGTCTGGGACCGCATCCTTGATGGCGCGGATTGCCACCTGCACGACGCCATCGGGATCCCACGCGCCCGATCCCTCGGGATCCTTCCGGTCCGGAATTCCGAAAAGGATGACGCCCGCAATCCCGAGCGCGTGAATTTCCTTCGCCTCCGCGCCCAGCAGATCCGCCGAGAAACGCGAGATGCCGGGCATCGAGGCCACCTCGTCCCGAATTCCGTGCCCGGAGACGCAGAACAAGGGATAGATCAAATCGCTCGGCTCGACCCTGGTCTCGCGCACCAGCCCGCGAAGCGACTCCGTCCGGCGCATGCGCCGGGATCGTTGCTCAGGAAACGGCATTGGACGGCTCCTCCAAAGCCCAGCGCTCGAGCGTGTCGACGAGGGCCTGTTCGTGTTGCTGCTCGGAGACAGCGACCGCTTCGACACCCTCTCCGCGGAGGGCCGCCGCCGTCGTCGGACCGATACAGAAGAATGCTGAGCTTCGGGCGAGCGATGCGAGCGCATCGCGGCCGAGCAGCGTTGCCAGATGTGCAACACTCGACGGACTCGCGAGCAGCACGGCGTCGAGTCCACCATCTACCGCTTCCCGCAGCGCCTTTCCGGCGCCGCGCGGAATTTCCGTCCGGTAGGCAACGGGGTCGTCTACCTCGGCTCCGCGAAGTTCGAGCGCCTGGCGCAGTGTTGGGAGCCCGGCCTCAGCCCGCGGCAGCAGAACGCGCGCCCCGGAGAGCGGCCCCGCTCGCTCGATCGCAGCTGCCAGATCTTCGGGGAGGAATCGCTGCTCGGGCATCACGTCGACTCTGAGCCCGGCCTCGCGCGCGGCGTCCGCGGTAGCCGGACCGATGCAGGCAACGCGCAGCGCCCTGGCGCCGGGGAGTGCGTCGGCGATCCCCGAGAAACGGATGGCATTCGCCGAAGCGAAGACGAGCCAGTCGTAGAGTTCGAGGCGCTCGAGCGCTGCTTCGAGAGGGGCCCGATCCTTCACGGACTCGAACACGAGCAGCGGAACCTGAAGGGGTTGCGCGCCACGGCGACGAAGTTCCTGGCAGAGCGTGCGCGCCTGCTCGTGCGCCCGCACGACCAGTACCCGCCGACCGAAGAGCGGTCGTGCCTCGAACCAGCCCAGTTCCTCGCGGAAGCGCACCACCTCGCCAATCACGATCACGGTTGGAGCCGCGAGGCCTGCGGCGCGCACCTCTCGCGGCAGATCCTCGAGGCGCGCCCGGACCACCCGCTGGCGCGGCGTTGCCCCCCGCTCGACCACGGCAGCCGGCGTCGCGGGGTCGCGGCCGCCCCGGATCACGCGCGCGACGATGTCCTCGAGCCACGCCGTGCCCATCAGAATGACGAGCGTGTCGGCGCTTCGCGCGAGCGCCTCCCAGTCGTTGTGTGGGTCCTGCGCATCCTTGCCGCGGTGCCCGGTCACGATCGCGACCGACGACGCCAGCCGGCGGTCCGTGACCGGGATCCCAGCCGCAGCCGGCGCTGCGATCGCGGACGAGATTCCGGGAACCACCTCAAATGGGATCCCGGCCTTCGCCAGTGCGCTCGCTTCCTCTCCGCCGCGCCCGAACACGAACGGATCCCCGCCCTTCAGGCGGACCACACGCTTGCCCTCGCACGCCTTCTCGATCGTGAGTTCGGAAATCCGGTCCTGTGACACACCGCGCGAGCCATCTCCGCGCTTTCCGACGTCGATTCGCTCGCAGCGCTCGGATGCGAGTTCGAGAATCGCGGGATCGACGAGTGCATCGTAGAGAAGGACCTCGGCTGCGCTCAGTTCACGCGCAGCCCTCAAAGTCAGGAGGTCGGGATCTCCTGGTCCCGCTCCAACCAGAAAGACCCGTCCCTTCACCCGGCCCCCTCGATCAGAGATCGCGCGCCTCGCTCGAGCAATTCGCGGCCGAGTGAGATCCCGAGCGTGTCGGGCATTGCCAGATCGCCCTCGGCGGATCCCTCCAGACGCTGCTGACCGTCATGGGCAAGCACGAGCACCCGTAGCCTGAGTCGTACACCATGCAACGTGGCGTGGGCGGCAACGGCGCTGCGGCATTCGGCACCTATTTCTGCGAGAAAGGCGCGTTCGGCACGTACCTGCGACGAGACCTTCTCCACGTTGAGCAGTTCCGCAATCTCCTGCACCTCCTCATCATCGATCCGCACCTCGAGGACGAGCGCACCCTGCCCGCCCGCCGGCAGGTAGCGATCGGGATCCAGGGGATCGAGAATTTGGTCTTCGAGGCCGAGCCGCACCAGACCCGCGGCCGCCAGGATCACGCCGTCGAGAGGCATACTCTCAATCTTGTCCAGCCGCGTGCGAACGTTGCCCCGGATCGGCACCGGCTCCAATTCCGGCCGAAGCGCCCGGAGCAGGGCGATGCGCCTCAGGCTGCCGGTCCCAATCCGACCACCAGGCGGCAGCGAAGCAAAGCGGCGTCCCGGTGCACCGACGAAGACGTCTCGGGGATCTTCCCGGTCGGGGTAGGCCGCGATCGTGAGCCCATCGGCGAGGTCGCGGGGCAGATCTTTGGCGCTGTGCACGGCCACATCGATTGAGCCCTCGAGAAGCGCCTCCTCGACCTCTCTCACCCAGAGTGCCTTGCCCCCGGCCGCCGAGACCGGGCCGCTCAGACGGTCGCCCTCGGTCGAGATCTTGACCAGTTCGGTTTCGTGACCTAGCGCGTGCAGCTTGGCTGCGACGAAGCGCGTCTGCGCAATTGCCAGTTCGCTGCCGCGGGTTCCCAGTCGTAGTACAGTCACTCGTCCTCCTCATCGAGCCCGAAGATTCGATTCACAGCCTCTGCATCGTACGCGGCCCATCCTCCGGAACCAGAAAAGCGCAGCGCTTGCAATGGCCCGTGGAGCACCTTCGCGACGATTCCGCGCGCCATGCGCTCCAATTCGCGCTCGAGTGGTGCTCCTTCTCCCACCGTCAACTCCCGGATGCGCCGCATGTGTCGGTTGACTTCGTCGAACGCGAGGGACTCACTTCGTTCCACGAGTTGCCGGATCGCCGGAACCAGCGGTAGCGATTCGCGCCAGATCTCGAAGCGTTCGGCTTCCTTTTCGACGATCCTTTCCGATGGTGGGATCTGCGCTGCACGCTTCGCGCGGCCGCTCAGGGCGACCCGGTCGAGGTCGTCCAGGTTGTAAAGATAAAGGTCAGAGAGTTCGCCCGCAGACGCTTCCACATTGCGCGGAATGCCGAGGTCGATCACGAGCAGCGGACGTCCGGCCCGAAGTGCCATCACACGCTGGAGCATGGACGCGGCCAGAAAGGGGGTCTCCACCTGAAGGGAGGTCAGCAGAATGTCCGTACGCCCCAGCTCCCCCTCGAGCAAGTCGATCGCTACCCCCCTGCCTCCGTGACGTTCAGCCAGGCTGACCGCCGTCGCCAGGGTCCGGTTCAGGACCACGATGTCCTCCGCACCGGCATCCCGAAAGCCGAGGAGTCCCGACTCCGCCATCTCGCCTGCTCCGAGCAGAGCCACTCGCTTCTCTTCGAAGCCCTCGAAGATCTCGCGGGCGAGCTCGACCCCCACGCGCGCCACCGAGGTGACCGAGGTACCGAGCCCGGTCTCGCTTCGAACCCGCTTCGCGCTTCGGAAGGTCCGGTGGAAGAGTCGATGCAAAACCGGCCCGCACGCCTTGGCCGAAACCGAAGCACGATACGCGTCCTTGACCTGGCCCAGAATCTGGGCCTCACCCAGGACCATCGATTCCAGGCCGCTCGCGACCCGAAACAGGTGCTCCACGACGTAGCGGTCGCGCAGCAGGTAGACGTGGTCCAAGGCGATCGTCCCGTCGCCGATCTCGTGTCGCAAGCAAGCAAGGAGCCGGTCCGAAGCCTCATTAAAGTCTTCCGAGAGCGCGAGCAACTCGGTTCGATTGCAGGTACAGAGGAGGGCTGCCTCAGCGATCTCGGGACAAGCCACGAGCCTCTCGGTCAGCGCGAGCTGCTCCGCCGCCGTAACCGCGTGCCGCTCCCGCACCTCGACGGGCGCGGTGCGGTGGTTCAAGCCCAACAGGAGCAGCGTCACGCACCGCCCCCGATCAATCTCACTCCGAGGTACGAGGCGAGCAGCAAGGCGAATCCGATCACGACCGTGCGTGCTGGCTGGGGTCCCCGCTGTTGCAGAAACACTCGCTGAGCAACCGGCAGCAGGTAGACGCCCCAGGATCCGAGCAGGAAGATCGCGTGCCCGGTCCAGAGCGGTTCAGCAAACGAAGTGGCCCATAGGAAGCCTGTGACCACACCCAGCGTCAGCAGGGGAAACCCGATCGAGAGCGCGATCGATTCCGTACGATCCAGGCTCTCGAGCGACGGCAGTGGCAGCCACAAGACGCGCTTGCGCTTGAGCGAGCGTTCCTTCACCAGGTACGCCACCCCCGCGACACTCGCGAGACCCAGCAGACTGAAACCCCCGGCAGACAAGAGGACGTGTGCATGCGTCCAGTCGCCCGATGGGACCACGGCCCCCGGCGACCCGAGAAAGCGCATGCCGAGGTCACCGAGCGCAGTGAAGCCGAGCGCCGCCGTCGCCACCCAGGGACCGATCCGGCGATTCCGGGTCAGCCCGAGAGACAACAGGTACGCGGCCGCAACGAACCAGCCAATCAGGGAGAGTGCAGCGGGGAAACTCTCGAGTGGGATCGGGGGAACTTCGCGGTGAAATCCGACCAAGGCGAATCCCTGCACGACGACGCCGGCTCCGACTAGCCAGGCGACGAGCCCCGCGACCCGGGATCGGCGGCCGGAAGCCCAGCCCGCGGCGGACGCCAGCAAGTAGCAAAGCAGCGCGAGGCCGTGCGCCAGAGAGGTCATCGCTCGAGCCGCGCGAGGGCTGCCTGAACCCGCGACGCGTCCTGAACCTGCTCGAACACCCGGTAATCCGGTTCCCCGTACAGCACGAAGCGGACGATCTCCAGGCTGGTCCCCCCGGCCTCGAGGTGCCGCTCCACCTCTCCGAAGAGAACCTCCGCGCATCGTCGCACCGAGAAGCCTCCCACGCCGGTGCCGATCGCCGGGAACGCGATCGAGCGCAGCCCGTGCTCAGCGGCGAGGCCGAGCGCCCGGGCGACCGAAGAGCGCAGACTCTCCTCGGTCGTGCAGCCGCCGGGCTCCATGCTGGCCGCGTGAATCACGTATCGCGCGGGAAGTGAACCCGCCCCCGTAATCGCGGCCCCGCCGAGGCCCACGGGCCCGAGCCGGTCGCACTCCTCCTGGATTGCGGGTCCTCCGGCCTCCCGGATCGCGCCGGCAACTCCCGAGCCTAGCCGGAGCCGCGTGTTGGCGGCATTGACCACAGCATCGACTTCGATTCGTGAAATGTCGCCCTCGGACACCCTGATCTCGGACATAGCCGCTCCCCGAATCTAATTCTCGCGGTCCGACTCCGGCCGAGCAACCGACCTGCGGAGCACGATCGCGGCCCCTGCGGTATCATCGGCTGCATGCGCCCCCAAGCTGTATCTGCCGTGGCGCGTCCCGCAAGTTCCCTGATCCGATCGACTTTAGGGGGGTCACTGGTCGCGGCGATGCTGGCCACGAGCTGCGCAGAGTCCCCGAGTTCGTTCCGGGAGATCTCGCTCGACGAGGCCCGCCGGATGATCGCGGACGGAGACGTGACTGTCGTAGACGCGCTGGCGGAGGGTCTGGAACCCGAGCCGGTGCTCGCTGGGGGCCTCCGATGGAAGGCCGCGCCCACGGCCCCGGAGTTGCCGCCCGGCCTACCCGGCGGGGCCGTGCTGATCGTCGGCTCATCCCCGGAACTCGGCTACGGTTCGGCCGCTGCACTCGCGCGCGCCGGCCATCGGCCTGTGTACGTTTTCATCACCCGATCCAGGCAGGAGCGAAACGCGCTGGTGGCCGTTGCACTCCGCTCCAGGGAGACTTCTGATGGCAGAGATTCTTGACGTAACCGACGGCTCCTTCGAAGACCGGGTCCTGAAATCCGAAAGTCCCGTGCTGGTCGACTTCTGGGCGGAGTGGTGCGGTCCCTGCCGAGCCCTGGCACCCGTGGTCCAGGAACTCGCCGAGGAGCACGCCGGGACCCTCACGGTCTGCAAGGTCGATGTGGATTCGAGCCCGGCCGTCCCGGCCCGGTACAATGTCAAGTCGATTCCGACACTGCTCTTCTTCAAGGGCGGCAATGTCGTCGACCAGATCGTCGGCGCGGTGCCGAAGCACAAGATCAGCGAGAAGCTCGAGGCCCTGCTGGCCTAGGCGAAGCCGTGCGACGGCGCACTCCGCCGAGCACCGATCGCGAAGCGATCCCCGCACGCTGCCGCCCAGCGCCACCTACGGCGCCTCGAAGAAACGGATCGGCCAGCGGCGTCGGATCGCTTGCCTGTAGAGCAGCGGGTCCGGGTTCACGACCTGAGGGTGCCCCACCAACTCGAGCAGCGGCAGGTCCGTGATCGAATCTGTGTAGAAGTGGCTCCGGGCCAACTCGATGCCCTCTCGCTCGATCCACTGCCGAAGCCAGTAGATCTTTCCCTCGCCGAAACAGATCGGCTCGATGACGCGGCCCGTGAAATGGCCATCACGCACCTCGAGTTGGGTGTGCATCACATGCGCCACGCCGAGATAATCCGCGAGCGGCTGGCTCACGTAGCGCGTCGCGCCCGACACGAGCGCGACCACGTGCCCGGCCTCGAGGTGGCCCCGCACCAGTTCCAGCGCCTCGGCGTAGATCGTGGGGCGCACATACTCGGAGAACCAACTCTCGGCCTCCTGGATCAGGCTCTTCTCGCTCTGCCCCTCGAAGCGCCGCAGCATCTGCTTGGTCCAGCGCTCGATGTCGAGCAGGTCCAGCTTGTAGCGCAGGTAGGAGCCCAGATTCGAGAGCATCTCGGGCCACTCGACCTCGCCGCGATCGTAGAGGGCGCGCATGTAGAGGGCGCCCGAGTTGTGCGACAGAATCGTCTTGTCGACGTCGAAAAATGCGCCCACGCGCCGTGCCCTGGAGGCCATTGCCCCAGCATAGCGCCCCGGGCCGGGGTCAGAAGACGTAGCGGCGCATCGAAACGTTCGCGAGCAACCCGATCCCGGCGAACGCGGTGACCAGCGAAGAGCCTCCGTAGGAGAGCAGCGGGAGCGGCACGCCGACGACCGGTACCATCCCGAGCACCATCGCCACATTGATTGCGCAGGGCCAGAAGAGCAACGCGACCACGCCCACCGCGAGGTAGGTTCCGAACAGGTCCCGGGACGAGCGCGCGATCATGAGGCCCCGGACGAAGAGCGACAGGTAGAGCACCAGCACGACGGCGCCGCCCAGAAACCCCCACTCCTCGGCCAACACCGAGAAGACGAAGTCGGTCTGCTGCTCGGGCAGGAAGTCGAGCTGACTCTGGGGGCCCCGAAGGTAGCCCTTGCCGAGCAATCCCCCGGAACCGATCGCGATCTGGCTCTGAATCGCATGGTAGGCGGTCCCAAGCGGGTCGCGATCGGGGTCGAGGAAGGTGAACACCCGCTCCTTCTGGTAGTCGTGCAGAAAGAAGCTCCAGGCTGCGACGGCTGCCGCGAGACCGGCGGCACCGAGCCCGGCGAATGCCCGGATTCGAATGCGCGCAAAGACCAGGAAGCTGGCAGCGACGAGACCCTGGATCAGAGCCGTGCCGAGATCGGGCTCACGCAGGGTCAGTCCGACCGGAACGGCGATGGCCAGTGCCGGAACCGCCAGGTCGGCGAGGCCGATGCCGCTCGGGCTTGTATGGCGGCGAAGCAGCCTGGCCAGGAACAGCACGATTCCGAGCTTGGCCAACTCCGAGGGCTGAAACCGTACCGGCCCCAACACGATCCAACGCTGGCTTCCGTTGACCACCGGCCCAAAGACCAACACCGCCGCGAGCAGAACCGCGCACAGAACGAAGACCGGAATCGCCACGCGCTCGAGCGTGCGATAGTCCGGCACCAGCGCTGCGAGCAGGGCCACCAGGCCCAGCCCGATCCAGCTGAGCTGCCGGACCGCAGTCGGTGGAATCCCATCGCTCACACCTGGAGCCGCCGAAATCAGGTTCACGGCCCCGACCAGCGCCAGGGCAAGCGCGAGCCCAACCAGCGGCCACTCAAAGTGCTGAATGAGCCGGCGGTCGATTCCCGGCATGAAGCCCCCCGGGGACGCTCGGGGCCCCCTCCAAGAACGCGTCCACGACCCGCCGGGCGATCGGCGCAGCGGTCGCCGAACCCGAGCCTCCGTGCTCCACGAGCACGGCCACCAGGATCCGAGGCCGCTCGGCAGGTACGTAGGTCACGAACCACGCGTGATCCTGCAGCGCCTCGGGAGTCTCGTCGGCATCCTGACCCGCGTGCACGGAGAGTGCCACGACCTGGGCGGTGCCGGTCTTGGCAGCCGCATCGAGGCCACCCGCGAGCCTTCGCATCCGCCAGCCGGTTCCATGCTCGTCGTGCACGACTCCCCGGAGCGCCGCGCGCAGCGTCGAGAGACTCGAGCGCGAGACCGGCACCTGGCCGAGGACCTCGGTGCCCCAGCTGCGAAGCACGTTCCCCTGCGGGTCCTCGACGTGCTGAACCACGAAGGGACGCAGCAGCGAGCCGCCGTTGGCGATCGCCGCAAAAGTCGTTGCAAGTTGCATCGGTGTCCACAGGTTGAATCCCTGTCCGATTGCGATCGAGAGGGTCTCGCCTCCAATCCACGGCTCGCCGAAGCGTCGCTGCTTCCAGGCCGCCGTCGGGACCAGGCCCGCGGACTCGGGTAGGAACGCGATTCCGGTCTTGCGGCCCAGGCCGAGGGCCCGGGCGTAGTGCGCGAGCCGATCAACCCCGACTTCCACCCCCATCGTGTAGAAGAACACGTCGCACGACTCGACGAGCGCGCGGTGCAGGTCGACGTCGCCGTGCCCCTCCTCCTTCCAGCATCGGTAGCGGCGCCGGCCGAAGCGCATCGAGCCGCTGCAGTGAACGCGAAGGTCAGGCCCCACCTTGCCGTCCTCGAGCGCTGCCAGAGCGGTCACGACCTTGTAGGTGGATCCCGGAGGGTACTGTCCCTGGAGCGCGCGATTCTGGAGCGGCTTACGCGGATCCCCCATCAGCCTCTGCCAGCTCTCGCGCGGAATCCCAAGCGCGAACTCGTTCGGGTTGGGAGCCGGCCGGCTGGCCAGGACCAATACCTCTCCCGTCTGCGGATCGAGCGCCACGACGGCTCCGCTGTGTCCGGTCTCGTCCAGGGCTGCCTCCGCCACGCGCTGCAGGCGGCCATCGAGCGTCAGCCGCACGTTGTTTCCCGGCCGCGGCTCGACGGCGCCCAGCAACTCGAGTTCGCGGCCATGGGCATCGACCAGGACACTGCGCCCACCGGGCTGGCCGCGCAGATCGGCGTCGAGCCAGGCTTCGATGCCGGACCGCCCGACGATGTCTCCCGCCCGGTAGCCGACCAGCTTGCGGCTCTTGAGTTGCTCGGCCGCGACCTCGCGCAGCGACCCCAACAGGTGGGCGGCGCTATCCTGCGATACGTAGGACCGCGCGGGAGCCACCTCGGTGATCACGCCGCGCAGTGCCCAGAGCTGACCCTCCACCCGCGCGACTGCATCGCGATCCAGGTCCCGCACCGCCCGGACCGCCTGGAAGCGCGCGCGCCCCTGCGGCTGCCCGACACGGGCCCGTACCAGCGCGGGGTCCCGCCGGGTGAGTTCTGCGATTTGATCCAGGGTCTCGGGAACACCGTTCAGCTCGTGCGGAATCACGAGCACGTCGAACGCCGGCCGCGAGTCGACCAGAATTTCTCCCCGGCGGTCCAGGATCATCCCCCGGGGTCCCACCAGTCGATGGTTGCGGACACTATTCCGCTCCGCGGAGACTCGATGCTCGTCCCCTTGCACGAGTTGCAGATCGATGAGCCGTACGAGCAGCAGCAGCCAGACCAGGAGCACGCCGAAGGTCGCACCGAAGATGCGCCGCTCGAGCCCGGGTTCGGAGCTGACGTCGGTGGCCTGTTCCAGCCTCACGGTGCGCGGGATCCACCCAGCGATGCCGGCGGGAGGCCCGGGGCGTCTTCGTCGCCATCCAGCCGCATGAACAGACGGTACAGCGGCGCGGCAACGGCGGCCGTCAGGATGACGGTCCCTGGCAGACGGATCGCGACTTCCGACCAGGGCAGGAGCAGCCCGGGCTGTGCCAGGTGGAGAATCTGCCCCAGCAGCAGCGTGTCGACGACGGCATACGCAGCCACGTAGCCCACCCAGGGTCCGGGCCCGCGCAGGTTGAGTCCCCGGTCCGCCACATGTGTGACCAGACAGGCCGTTGCGCGCAGTAGCGCGTAGAGCCCGATCGGCGCACCAGAGAGCACGTCGACCGCGTAGCCGAATGCGAACGCGATCAGCAGCGATTCGATCGCGCGCGACCGGAGGCCGAGTGCCAGCGCGTAGACCAATAGAAGATCAGGGCGGAACGCGTGGGGCAACAGCGACGCCAGCAACTGCTGCATCAACAGCAGGGCGAGCCCGAGCCCGAGAAGCCGAACGCGAACGCTCACGGCTTCTCCCCCGCATCGGCCATCGTGACCGGGCCCGGCGGGGCCTCGAAGCCAGGATCGGCCGGCGCTTTGCGCCGTTCCAGAATCACGAAGACCTCCTCGAGATCTCGAAAGTCGACCACGGGCTGCACCGCGGCGCGCTGAAACAACCCGTAGGGCTCCCGCTCGACCGTCTGAACCGTGCCCACGACCAGACCTTTCGGGAAGATCGCGTCGAGTCCCGAGGTCAGCAGCAGATCTCCAGGACGTACGTCATCGTTTCGCATCACGTAGTCAAACGCGCACTCGCGCGAGGTCCGGCCGCGGACGATGCCGCGCGCGCGGCTCCGCTGCACGAAGGCATCGATTCGGCTCTGCATGTCGACGACGAGCAGCACCTTGGAGGCCCCCTTCGTCACGCCGGCTACGCGGCCGACGACGCCGTGCTCGTTGATCACGGGCATTCCGGCCTCGATCCCGGCATCGGTACCCCGATCGATCACGACTGACCGGAACCAGGAAGAAAGATCCTGCGCCACCACGTTCGCGGGAAGCATCGGGGCGTCGTGCCGAGCCCGGAAGTCCGCGAGGCGCTGGAATCGCTCGCTCGCAACCAACGCCTCCCGGTAGCTCAGGTTCTCGGTCTGCAGCCGCGCAATGATCCCTCGGAGTTCCCGATTCTCTGAACGCACGCCCACCAGGGCCAGGTACTCCCGCCAGACCCCCCGTACGAAGTCGATCGGTCCGGTGACGAGTCTTTGGAGCGGGGTCGCGAGCTCGAGGACCAGCGCCGAGGTCGGTCCGGTGCCGGCCGGCTCGCGCTCGGAGGTCATGCTGATCACGCTGACCGAAAGCAGGACCAGATAACAGAGCGCATAGCGGAAACGGTTGAGGAGTTCGCTCAACGGCCCTGTTTCCCCCGACTCGGCCCGAACTCAGGCGCGGAGCGATACATCCTTCAAAAGATCGATCTCATCCAGGCAGCGGCCGCAGCCAAGCGCCACAGCCGCCAAGGGGTCCTCGGCGATCATGATCGGGAGGCCCGTTTCCTCGCGCAGCAGCACGTCGAGGTTGTCGAGCAGCGCGCCGCCGCCGGTCAGGACGATGCCCTTGTCGGATATGTCCGCTGCCAGTTCGGGCGGCGTCCTCTCGAGCGCGGCCTTGGCGGCCTCGACGATCGTGTTCACCGGCTCGGCGAGCGCCTCGCGCACGTCCTCGGTGTTGATCTCGACCGTCTTCGGAACCCCGGCCACCAGGTCGCGTCCCTTCACGAGCATGGCCGCGGGCCGTTCGACTGGATAGGCCGAACCGATATTGATCTTGATCAACTCGGCCGTAGGCTCGCCGATCAGCAGGTTGTACTTCCGCTTCATGTAACTCAAAAGCGCCTCGTCCATCTTGTCGCCGCCGACACGAACGCTGTTCGCGTACACGAGGCCCGCGAGCGAGATGATGGCCACCTCGGTCGTGCCCCCCCCGATGTCGAGAATCATGTTCCCGGAGGGTTCGGTGATCGGGAGCCCGGCACCGATCGCGGCCGCCATGGGCTCCTCGATCAGATAGACCTCGCGCGCGCTCGCAGACAGCGCCGACTCCCGCACGGCGCGCTTCTCGACCTCGGTGATCCCCGACGGCACCGAGATCACGATGCGGGGTCGCAGAAAGGCCGAGCGGTTGTGCGCCTGCTGGATGAAATACCGAAGCATCGCCTCGGCGATCTCGAAGTCGGCAATGACCCCGTCGCGCAGGGGCCGGACGGCCCGGATCGAGCCCGGGGTACGTCCGAGCATGTCCTTGGCCTCTTTGCCGACCGCGCGGACACGGTCGACGCCACGCGCGTCGGTAAAGACGGCAACGACCGAGGGCTCACTCGAGACGATCCCGCGACCCTTCGCGTACACGAGAGTGTTCGCGGTCCCGAGGTCGATAGCGAGATCGTTCGAAAAAGCACCGAGCAGACGATCCAAAACCATGCCGGCACTCCCAGCTCAATACAGAAAAAACTCTCCACCCCGGGTCCGAGTCGAACCCGTCGTCGAGTCTAAGAAGAGAGGGGTACCTGCGCAAGCTGCGCGCGGCTCCAACTCCGTGCCCTGCTTGCGTTTCAAGAGACGGCCCCCTAGCCTCCCTCGTCCCGGGGGACCCGGAACTTGAGCCTGCGCGCAGAGGGGTCGAAGGAGTCTCATGGCACCACGCAGAAACCGGCTTCGGACCATCGGCCTGTTCGTCGTTGTGGGCGCGATCATCCTCACCTTCGTGCTCTTCTTCGGGCAACCGCCGCCCCAGGGGAGTGTCGGCCCGATCGCCGAGATCGACGGCGTGGCCATCGACCGGGGCCTGTTCGAGGCCTTCCGCGACCAGACCGAGAGCCGTCTCGAAGCGGCCCTGCCGGCCGGTTCCGATCCGGAGCAAAGCAGGGACCTGGTCGACAGCCTGACGCTCCGGAGCCTG
Organism: Myxococcota bacterium; assembly: GCA_036337215.1. GTDB lineage: Bacteria > Myxococcota_A > UBA9160 > SZUA-336 > SZUA-336 > JABSQV01. The sequence goes on from JAYZEO010000037.1 coordinate 47,568, forward strand.
ATTCAGCGTTATGCGCTCGTACGCGAAGCCACCGAACTCGGCATCCGCGTCAGCGATGCCGAGGTCCGGCAGCAGATCCTCGAAGATCCCAGCTTCCGGCGCGAAGGTCGCTACGACCGCGAGCTGCTCGAGATGTTCGTGGCCCGTTCGGGCATGGGGGGCGTGCGCGACTACACCGAGGAACTCCGGCGAGACTTGCTGATCGGCAAATTCCAGCGCGCGATCGCCTCACCGGTACGGGTTCCGGAATCCGAGGTGCGTGAGCGAGCCACACGAGACCTGGCGACAGTGTCGCTGGATTTCGCGGCCGCGGACAGCACAGATTATGTCGGCCGTGTGGAACTCAGCGATGAGGAGATCGCAGCCTACGCCAACACGGCCCGGGAGCGGATCCGGTCTCTCTACGACAACCGCAAGGCTCGCTACGACGTCCCGGAGCGGATTCGGGCGCGCCATATCCTGTTTCAGGGGCCAGAGGCAGAGACCCGTGCCGCGACTGCGCTCGCAAAGCTCCGAGGCGGCGCCGCCTTCGCCGAGCTCGCACGCGAGCTCTCCGACGACCCCGCGACCCGCGAGGGCGGGGGCGACCTCGGATTCTTTCCGCGCGGACGGATGGACCCGGCATTTGAGACCGCCGCATTCGCACTCGAGGCCGGGCAACTCTCGGAACCCGTCGAAACCAGCTTCGGCTTCCACCTGATCCAGCTCGAAGAGCGACAGGGCGCACAAAAGCAGAGCTACGAGGAAGCCGAGGCGGAGCTGGCCGCGGAGCTACTGCGTGGTCAGCGGGCGCGCAGCGAAGCCGAGGCGGCCGCGATCGCGGCCTCGGAGGCGCTCGAACGGGGCGAGACGTTCGAGGCGGCGGCCGCTGCCGCCGGACTCGAACTCGGGAGCACCGGCCCGTTCCGCTACACGGATGGGACCATCCCGGGGCTGGGCCGCGCCCCGGCGCTGCGCGAGGCCGCGTTCGCACTCGACGCAAAGGGCGCCACTTCGACCCGGGTCTTCCCGATCGGTTCACGCTTCGTCGTGTTCCGGCTCTCCGACCGGACTCAGCCGGGCCCCGAGGAACTGGAACTCGCGACCGAACGGACGCGCGAACGGCTGGGCGCGGCGGCGCGGCGGCGGGTCCTCGAACGCTGGGCCTCCGCGAGCGTCGACGAGTTGGAAAAGGACGGAAAGGTCGCCCTCTACCCGCTCTACGCGACCCCGAACTAGTCCGGACCCGCCGTTAACCGAGATGGCGTCCGGCATCCACACCCGGGGCAGCGCACGCGGGCCACTGGCGGCCCTGGTGCTGTTGGCGACGCTCGTCGTTCAGCCCGGGTGTACGCGCCTGCTCTACAACTTCGGAACGGTCGAACCTCAGCGCGTCTATCGCTCTTCTCAGCCCTCGCCACTGTTCCTGCGTTACCTGGTCGAACACCAGGGTGTCCGCAGCCTGGTCAACCTGCGCGGGCGCACCCCGGGCTTCGAGAGCGATTTCGCCGCGCGCCACGGGCTCAAACTGTTCAGTTTCGACCTCTCGGCCTCCCGGCCCCCGAGCCAGGCGGAGGTGATGCGCTTTCTGGAGATCGTCTCCGACCCCGCCAACCAGCCGGTGCTCGTGCACTGCCGAAACGGCGTCGACCGCACCGGCTACATGCTCGGCCTCTACCGGGTCGAGGCGGATGGCTGGAGCCCCGAACGCGCTGCGCGCGAAATGAGCCGCTACCTGCAATTCGGCTGGCTCAACCCGACCCCGAAGCGCGTCGTCGAGCAGGGGCTGCGCGCCACACCCGAGACCTCGGTCACGGCTCCCTGATCACATACCGCGCAGCACCTGGCCTGTGACGAGGCTTACAACAGGAGAGGGGGCAGCACCTTTAGGCACTACCCCCTCTACGAAGGTTCAGTTTGTTAGGGACGTGTCGGAATCGCAGCTACAGCAACTCCCGTAACCAGCTAGGACGCCCGCACACGATTGCGCCGCAGGAAGGCCGCCGCAAAGAGCGCCGGCCCCAGCAGGAGCGCCAGCGGTGCCTCGGGAACCGCACCGACCGTAAACGATGCAATCGTTCCTACGTCGTCGAATGCGTTTTGGGTGACCCCATCAGGTGACCAGAAACTCGAGGCGAGACCGAGCACGAGTTCAACATCCATCGTGCCCGCGGCATCTGCGGTGAAGGTGAGTACGCCCAGGGAAA
>JAYZEO010000038.1:0-13148 GCA_036337215.1 Myxococcota bacterium
ATCAACTCACGCAGACACAGGGACAATTGTGGCACTTGGAGAGCGAAATGAACGAACTGAGAGAACTGCTGGTCGCAAATCGATAGTCGGCGGATCTTCTACGCCCTCGTCGCCGCCGGCTGGATCTTGGTCCCCGAACCACCCCTCGGACTCCTGACGGCCCTCGCCCTACTCGGGTTCGCTGCGTTCCGGCGTCGGCGGCGGTAGGCGACCTCGACCGGGCGCGCGACGCACCGGAGCTAGGACTGGGTGCCAGAGCGCCGCCCTTCCTTACGCCACCCTTCCGTGGCGCCCATCAGTCTTGTAAGTAGCTGTGTTAGCAGTATGGTTTCGAGGAGAGTGCGGGTCTCTTGGTCTGTCGGTCCCGGGTTCGATCCCCGGCGGGCCTACCACTGGTTTAGGGGAAGGTCAGCGCGCCATGCCCCGGGGAGGGTGTCCATGTCGGCTCGACTTCTTTGGCTGTTGCTTCTGGTCGTGGCTTCCGGCTGCAACGGCCCGTTGGGACTGATGTCGGGCGGAAAACTCGACGGCGAGGTCAGGCCTGCACCCAGCGACTGGGTATTTGCCGGGGACTACGGAACCGTCCAGATCGAGACGCGGCCCGAGGATCCCTACTCGGTCAACATCGCCTACACGATCATCGACGGTCGTCTCTACATCAACGCCGGCGATACCGAGACGGCATGGGTCAAGAACCTGGCCGTGAACCCGCGGGTCCGGCTCCGCATGGATGGCGTGCTCTACGATCTGCGCTCCGAGCGCGTGACCGACCCCGCCGAGATCGTGACCTTTGGCCGGGCCTGGACCGGCCAGTCGTTCTTCCGGCGTGACCCGTCCGGGCTCGACCAGGTCTTCATCTATCGACTCGTCACCCGCTAGGCCTTCCGGCGTCGGCGCGAGCCTTCAGCGAGTTTGGTGCTCGTCGCTCTCGGAATGCGATGCTGCCGAGTCGTCGCGAGTGGATCCGGAGCGATCAAAGCGCGTCCATTCCGGCTCGACGATCTCGGCGATGTGTTCCGCCATCAGGCGATGCCCGCGTGCGTTGGGGTGGATCCGGTCGCCGAAGTAGCGGGGATCTTTCGGCCTGAAGCGCCCGACTGGCTGGCGCGGCAACAGGCGCGGTAGATCCACCAGGGTCAGCTGGTTCTCGGTCGCAAAGCTACGCAGCACGGGTTCGTGACGCCTGAATCCCTGGTACCAGGGCACGATCACGGTGAGGTGGATCCCGCGCTCGGCGCAGAGTTCGAGGATGCGTTCGAGCATCAGTCTTCGTGCGGGTCCCGGTACCCTGGGCCTTCTGGTCTCGGTGACTTCGCTGGTCGCGGGATCTCTGCGGGGCTGCACCTCCGAAGGGCGCAGCAGATTCAGGACCCCGCGCGCTAGATTGCTGTGTTCCAGCAACCAGGCACTGAGGCGCGCGGAAGGCTCGAGTCTCTGCTGGAGTAACTGCCAGTCGTTGAGTGCGTCGTCGGGGCCGTCCACTCCCATGGCCTTTCCTCGGCGGTAGTGAACGGGCAGGAAGTCGTTGTAACCGAAGTAGAGCAGCACCGCGTCCGGATCGAGGTCGAGGCCCCGGAAGTGAAGCAGTGCGAAGCCTTGCACGATCGTGTACCCGTGCGATCCGGCATTGATCACGCTCACGTTCTTCTCGTTGATGCGGGGCAGGGCCTGCTGCAGCAGGTGACTGTAGGTCTCCTCCGCTCCCACCTGGGCGCCGAAGGTGCTCGATTCGCCCAGCGAGAGGACGCGGAATTCGCCCGGTTCTTTGCGCCCGACCTCGGGACCGCGGAACCCGAGCGCGTTGGTCGAGAACGGGATACCCCGGTCCTCGGGATTTTCGCCGAACCCCGAGACGTTCTCTCTGAGCCTCCAGAACAGCAACGGATCAGGGACCCGCGCGTTCGCCCACTGGGGCTCCTCGGGAGTGATCAGCGGGTCCGAGGGGCCCGGGAAGCTGCCAAGGGCGTAGGACCCAAGTTCCAGCAGTCCCAGGCCGGCGGCCGCGATCACGAGCCCGGCCAGCGGGTCCCACCAGCGGTTGCGACGACGGCGATCGGGCTCTGGCAAGCGGGTTTCTCCCCGTCAATCCGGCGCGGAAGGCGAGCCTCGGAGAGTAGTGGGTTCGGGCCGTCTGTCGCGACGCCCCTCTGCCTGGGCCCGCCTGGGTTATGCTACCGGGCACGGACACTAGAGGGGAGACCGGCATGCAGAAGCTGGAACTCGAGGACCATCTCGGCGCAATCAAGGAAGACGGGTTCACGATTCTGGAGGGGGTGTTCACGCCCGAGCGGGCCGACGCCCTCTGTAAGCGGATCCGCGAGATCGAGCGCGACACGCTCCACCCTATGGAACCCGGAGAGAAGGAGGAAGACAGTTCCTTCTTCCGGACCGCCGGCCTGCTGCGCCTCGATCGGCTCTTCTGGGACGTGCCGATCGACCCCACGGTCACACAGGTGGTCGAGGGCGTGCTGGGTCCGGACTATCTGCTCTCGACCTTCTCGGGGATCGACCTCAAACCCAACGGCGACAACATCCAGCCGCTGCATCCCGACGATGCCCTGGTTCCGGTCCCGCGCCCTCACGAGCGCCCGATCGGGTGCACGGTCATGTGGGTGGTGACGGAGTTCAACGAGCGTACGGGGGGAACGCGGCTCCTTCCCGGAAGCCAGCGAGAACCGCTCGACCTCTTGTTTCAGCAGGACAGCGAGCGGATGCGCGAGACGATCCAGCCGGACATGAAGGTCGGGAGCGTGCTGGTCTTTGACCACGCGCTCTTCCACGGCGCCTCCGACAACCCCTCTGACGACTGGCGGCTCGGTCTCCAGGTCTCGTACCATGCCGGCTGGGTACGGCCGTACACGAACTGGTTCCGATCGATCCCGATCGAAGAGGTGCGCGAGTTTCCGGAGAAGCTCCGCGACCTGCTCGGCTACAAGACCTACAACGGGATCGGGAGCGCCAACTTCGAGCCCGGCTCGTATCGGGAGAATTACACCGGCAAGGGCCGGCCCCGCCTCTCGCGCCTTTCCCTCGATTGACGCCGCGATCCCCAGGGCGTCCGCTGCGTTCCCGCGCCTGTCCCCGGACAGCGAAACGATGAGAGTGCGAGCCCTCGGATTGATCGGTGCCGAGATCGAGGGCGTCGATCTCCGCGAGGTCGACGATGTGCTCTTTGCGCGCATTCACGCGGCGTGGCTCGACCATGCGGTTCTGCGCTTTCGCGGTCAGGATCTCGACGACGCTGCCTTGCAGGGCTTCAGTCAGCGCTTCGGCCCGCTCGAGTGCGCGCCCATGGGACTGCTTCCCGAGGCCGTACGAGCGCGCATCCCGAATCCCAACGTAGCCACGATCTCGAACATCGTCGTAGACGGACGCCCGATCGGGGGGCTTGCTGCGGCGGAGGCTGCCTGGCACACCGACATGTCGTACATCGAGCAGCCGCCGACCGCCAGCGTGTTGCACGCGATCGAGGTGCCGGCTTCAGGAGGCGATACCTACTACTGCAGCATGTACCACGCGCTGGATGCACTCCCCGATGCACTGCGGAGTCGCGTTCGGACCCGTTCTCTCAAACACGATGCGGCGCACGACAGCATCGGAAAACTCCGGCCGGGTTTCGACCACGCACCCAGCCCGGTGGAGGCCCCGGGCTGCGTGCATCCGATCGTGAAGACACATCCTGAAACCGGCCGCGAAGTCCTGTTTCTGGGCCGACGCCAGGACGCCTACTTTCCCGGAATCGCGCTCGAAGAGAGCGAGGCCCTGCTCGACGAGGTCTGGCGCTACGTGGCACTACCGGAGCACTGCTGGACCCAGCAGTGGCGGGTTGGTGATCTCGTGATCTGGGACAACCGCTGTGTGATGCACCGGCGCGGCGCCTTCGATCCGGCGAGCCGCCGACTGATGCGCCGAACCCAGATCCGGCCGCGGGCGGGTGCCTGAGCCAACTTCGAGTCGCGGGCAGAACCGTTTTCGGGAGGCCATGGCGCGAGGTTTCGGCCTCGAGGTGAGCGTTTGCTGACGGTGGAAGAGACGAAACTCGACCCGGAGGCCTTCATCCGAAGCCGAGCCGAGATCTTCGCGGTGTTCGACGGGCGAACTCAGGATTCGGGAAACGTCTCCTACGGCGTGAGCCAAGGAACCGAGCGCTTCTTCGTGAAGACCGCCGGGAAGCCGGAGAACCCTCGCGCGCATCTTGCCCGTCCGGAGCGGGTCGCTTTGCTGCGAAACGCGATCTGTTTGAGCCGGACTTTCTCACACCCCGCCCTGGTCCCGCTGCGAGGCGTCGTTGAATCCAGCGCGGGACCGCTGCTCGTCTACGACTGGTTCGAGGGTGAACTCCTGCGTCGCACTCGAGACGACCGCGCCGTCTCTTCGGCCGTTCGCCGCGTCCGCGAACTATCGCTGCAGCAGCGATTGGCGGCTCTCGATCTGGTCTTCGACCTCCACCGTGAGATCGCCAGCAAGGGCTGGGTGGCGGTCGACTTCTACGACGGCGCACTGCTCTACGACTTCGCTCTGCATTCGCTTCGCGTGATCGACCTCGACAACTACAGGGATGCGTCCTTCGAGAACGAGATGGGCCGCATGTTTGGATCCAGCCGCTTCATGTCCCCGGAGGAGTTCGAACTGGGGGCGCGGATCGACCAGCGCAGCAACGTCTTTACGTTGGGCCGGGCTGGACTCTGGTGTCTGTCGGAAGATCCGGATGCGTTCGAGTCATTTCGGGGGCCGTCAGAGTTGCTGGAGGTGTTCCAGCGCGCCTGTCAGCCGCGCCCCGCCGATCGCTTCTCCAGCGTGGCGGCGTTCTACCAGGCGTGGGGGGTAGCCCGGCCTGAGGCTACGGGCGCCGACTCGGGTGCCAACTCGGGCGGCTAGAGGGTGCTGCGGGGCGGCTAGAGGGTGCTGCGGGACGGCTAGAGGGTGCTGCGGGGGCAACCTTCCGGATCTTCGCGTTGAGCGGTCCCTGACCGGCCCGTACCCGAAGCGGAGGCCTCCCTTTATACTCCCGGTCGCCGTGGGATCGTGCCCCCGGCTCGGAGGACTTAGATGACCGATGCGAATGGTTTTCAGCGATTTCAGGGGACCGAGGGCTACATCGCCTCGAAGCCCCTGATCGATGCCGTGAACTGCGCGGTGGCACTCGAGCGGCCGCTGCTCGTCAAGGGCGAGCCGGGCACGGGCAAGACCCTGCTCGCTCAGCACGTGGCGGCCGGGCTGGGCATGCCCATGGAGCACTGGCACATCAAGAGTACCTCCAAGGGTGCGGAAGGGCTCTACGTCTACGACACGATTCAGCGCCTGAACGACGCGCGCTTCGGCGAGGGCGACGTCAAGGACATCCGCCACTACATCAAGTATGGGCCACTCGGTAGAGTTTTTGCCGCTGCGGAGCGGCACGTGCTGCTGATCGACGAGGTCGACAAGGCAGATGTCGAGTTCCCGAACGACCTGCTGCGCGAGCCCGATGAAATGCGCTTCACCGTAATGGAGACCGGGGACGAGATCTCGGCCAAGGAGCGTCCGGTGGTGATCATCACCAGCAACAACGAGAAGGAGCTTCCGGACGCCTTCCTGCGACGCTGCGTGTTCCACTTCATCGACTTTCCCGAGCCCGATCCCATGAAAGAGATCGTGGACGTTCATCACAAGAATCTCGATGCGACGCTCCTGGACCAGGTGCTGATCAAGTTCTACTGGCTTCGGAGTCAGCGCGAGCTGCGCAAGAAGCCCTCGACCTCGGAGCTCATCGACTGGATCGCGGTGCTGCTGCGTTCGGGCGTGACTAACAAGCAGGTCGAAGAGCACCTGCCCTTCATCGGGACGCTGCTCAAGAATGAGCAGGACACCGAAGCCCTCTCCCAGTTCGAAGAGTCGGAAAGCAAGTTGCCGAGTTCCTGGAGCGAACTCGGGCCCCGTTACCAGCAGTAGGAACCTCGTGTTTCTAGAGCTCTTCTACCAGCTACGCGAGCACGGCGTTCCGGTCGGCATCCAGGAGTGGATGATGCTGATGCGCGCGCTCGCGCTCGGGCAGCATCGCTCCAGTCTGAGCGGCTTCTACCACGTCGCGCGTGCGTGCTTGGTCAAAAGCGAGGTCTACTTTGACACCTTCGACGCGGTCTTCGCCTCGATCTACGGAGGCGTCGAGGGAGAGCTCGAGGTGACCGACGAGTTGATGCAGTGGCTCGAGGACCCGAAGGAGTTCGAGGGTCTGACTGACGAACAGCGCGCGATGATCGAAGAGCTCTCTCGCGACGAGCTGTTGCAGAAGTATCTCGAGACCCTGGCCGAGCAGGACGAGCGTCACGACGGGGGCGGCCGCTGGATCGGAACCGGCGGTCACTCGCCCTTCGGCCATGGCGGCCAGCACCCGACCGGGCTTCGGGTCGGGGGCCCCGGCGGGGGACGCTCCGCGATGAAGACCATCGAGGAACGCCGTTACCGCGCCTACCGAACCGACGAGACCCTCGATCTTCGCAGTACCAAGGTTGCGCTGAAGCGCTTGCGGAACCTGACGCGGCTCGGAAATCCCGAAGAACTCGACCTCGACGAGACTATTGACGAGACCTGTCGACAGGGTGGCGAGATTGACCTCGTGTTTCGGCCCGAGAAGCGCAACAACGTGCGCTTGCTGCTCTTGATGGACGTGGGCGGTTCCATGGATCCTTTCTTTCGACCGGTGAGCCGGCTGCTGACGGCGATGCACGAGGAGAGGGGCCTGCGCGATTTCCGAGCGTTCTATTTTCACAACTGCATGTACGAGAGTGTCTACAGCGAGCCTCGGCTGTACCGGGAGTTCGCGGTGCCCACCGGCGACCTACTGCGGCGCTTCGGCGAACGTTGGAAGCTCCTGGTCGTGGGCGATGCATCCATGCACCCCCAGGAACTCATGAGTGGCCACGGCAACATCGACCCCCGCATGGAGACCGAGACGCCCGGCATCGTCTGGCTGCAGCGCCTCGTCGGCCATTTCAATCGCAGCGTTTGGGTCAATCCCGAGCCCGAGGAGGGCTGGGACCAGGTGCGTACCAACAGCATCATCCGGCGTGTCATCCCGATGTACGAACTCACCGTCGACGGCATCGAGCAGGCCGTGTCGGCCCTGATCGGCGCGCGAAAGGCCGCCTGAAACCCAGCGGCGGCCCGGGGTCGGGCTCCGACGATCCTGCGCCGTTCGCCTTGGGCCCGATTGACACCCGGGCGGCGGCTGGGGTAATGAGGGGGTTTGGATATTACCGGCTCGAAGGTGGGGGCGGGAGGGGTTCATAATCCCGGCCGAATGCCTCGATCACGCGATTCGGGCCGGCCCGGTCACGCGGTGCCGTGCATGGTCGCGCGGGTCCGGGGCGGGTACCGGGCAAGGAGCTTGGATGGGAAAACAGGAGAACACGCTCTACGAAGTTCGTGATGGCGCCGCGTGGATCACGCTGAATCGCCCCGAGGCGCGCAACGCGCTCTCGGCCGGACTGGTGACCGAAGTCTACGACCACCTCGAAGCCGCGGACTCCGACGACGCGGTTCGCTGCATCGTACTCACCGGGAACGGTAAGGCCTTCTGCGCGGGTGCGGACCTCAAGAACCCACCCGGACAGGCGAGCGACGGCGGCCGCGCTGTGTCCTATCCCGAGGTGCTGGCCCGGATCTGGGAAGGTCCCAAGCCCGTGATCGCCGCGGTCAACGGCGCGGCCTTTGCCGGGGGGCTGGGCCTCGTCGGCGCGGCCGACATCGTGGTCACCTCCGAGGTCGCGACCTTTAGCTTCAGCGAGGTCAAGATCGGCGTGATTCCGGCGATCATCTCGGTCGTGTGTCTTAGAAAGCTCGGCCCGCACCACGGAATGCGGCTCTTCCTGACCGGCGATCGTTTCGACGGCAGACAGGCGGTTGCATACGGGTTGGCGCACAAGGCCGTACCGCCTGAGGAACTCGCAGAGGCCGTGCAGCGGGAAATTGACGCGATCTCGCTCGGAGCTCCGAACGCGCTCATCGAGTGCAAGAAGCTCGTGCGCGAGGTTCCCGAGCTGTCGTTGCACGAGGGCTTCGAGCGGACCGAGAAGTGGAGCGCGGAGCTGTTCCGGTCGCCCGAGGCGCGTGAAGGCATGGCCGCGTTCCGCGAGAAGCGGAAGCCCCGCTGGGTTACGGACTGAGCACCGGGTCGTCGACGAGGGGAAATACCGTGAGCGAAGCACTTCGGGTTGCGAACTGCAGCGGCTTTTACGGGGACCGCCTGGCCGCGGCCCGCGAGATGGTCGAGGGCGGGCCCATCGACGTTCTGACCGGCGATTACCTCGCCGAGCTCACGCTCATGATCCTGCTCAAGGACAAGCTCAAGAATCCGGAGCAGGGTTTTGCCAAGACTTTCCTGCGCCAACTCCGAGACGTGGCCAAGACCTGCAGCGAGCGCGACATCAAGATCGTCGTCAATGCCGGCGGGTTGAATCCGTCCGGGCTGGCGCGCGCGGCTGACGGGGTCTACCAAGAAGCCGGCATCGCCGCGTCCATCGCCTACATCGAGGGCGATGATCTGCTGCCGCGCCTCGGGGAGCTTCAGGCCCAGGGCGAGGCACTCGAGCATCTCGACCGGGGGATTCCGCTCGCCGACCTCGAAGCGGAGGTCCTGAGTGCAAACGCCTACCTGGGCGGATTCGGGATTGTCGAGGCGCTTGGACGCGGAGCGGATCTCGTGATCTGCCCGCGGGTCACCGATGCCGCGGTCGTGGTCGGGCCCGCGGCCTGGAAGTTCGGCTGGGCGCGCGACGACTGGGACCGGCTCGCGTCCGCCGTGGTGGCGGGTCACATCATCGAGTGCGGCACGCAGTGTACGGGCGGGAACTACGCCTTTTTTCCCGAGATCACGACGATCGAGCGGCCCGGCTTCCCGATTGCCGAGATGTATCCCGACGGGAGCTTCGTGATCACCAAGCACCCGGGGACCGACGGCGAGGTTTCGGTGGGCACCGTCACGGCACAGCTTCTGTACGAGATCGGGAGCACTCAGTACCCGAATCCCGATGTGGTCGCGCGCTTCGACACGATTAGACTCGACCAGGAAGGGCCCGACCGCGTGCGCGTAAGCGGGATTCGGGGCGAGCCCGCGCCGCCGACGACCAAGCTCTGCATCAACTACATGGGTGGCTACAAGAACAGCCTGACCTTCATGCTTCCTGGACTCGATATCGAGGACAAGGCGCGTGTCGCCGAAGAGAGTTTCTGGGGCTATGTCGGCGGCCGGAGCCAGTTCCAGGAGACGAGCGTGCAGATCAGGCGGGGCGCCCTGGACGATTCCGAGGCCTTCGCACTACTTACCATCGCGGCGCGCGATCCCGATGACCGCAAGCTCAGCCGCTCGTTCTGGAATTCCGCGATCGAGATGAGTCTCTCGAACTTTCCAGGATTCGGCATGTCGAGCGCCAGCCGGTCCGCGACTTCAATCACGGTCTACTGGCCCGCGCTGGTCTCGTCGGACAAGATCGACGAGCGCGTTCACGTCGCGGGCGACGTCGTCCAGATCCCGCCGCCCGAGCGGCCCGCGTCTTTCGATCCGATTCCTGCAGCGCAGGCGCCAGCCGGCGAAGTGCCCGCGGGCCCGACCCGGATTGCGGCGCTTGGGACCGTTCTAGGTGCACGTTCGGGAGACAAGGGCGGCAACGCCAATGTCGGATTCTGGGCCCGCACACCCGAGGCCTATCTCTGGATGGCGGACTTCCTCACTTCAGAGCGGATTCAGGAGTTGTATCCCGAGGCTAGAGACAAGCGCGTCGAACGCTTCGACCTCCCGAATATCCTGTCCGTGAACTTCGTCATCCACGGTCTGCTCGGCGAAGGCGTGTCCGCTTCGCTGCGGACCGATCCGCAGGCCAAGATGCTGGGCGAGGAACTTCGCGTCGCGCGCGTTCCGATCCCGGAGTCGCTGCTGGAGGCGCCGCCGAAGTGAGTTCGGAGACCCGGGCCGCGTCTGGGCCGGGCGCGCTCGCTGGGCTCCGGGTGCTCGACGTGGGGTTGCTGGTACAGGGCCCGCAGGCGGCACTGCTGCTCGGGGATCTCGGCGCCGAGGTGATCAAGGTCGAGCTTCCCGGGATCGGGGACCAGGCTCGCTGGATCCCGATCTCTACGGAGGACCTGCGCGCACCCTATTTCGTTGCCTGCAACCGGGGCAAACGCAGCCTTACGCTCGATCTCCGCCGTGAGCAGGGCCGCGAGGTGTTTCTGCGCCTCGCCGAGATGGCCGACGTGGTGATCTCGAACTTCGCGCCCGGCACCATGGAGAGCTGGAAGCTCGGCTATGACGAACTCGCGCGCCGGAATCCGCGCATCGTCTACGGTGCCGGCAGCGCCTTCGGATCGCGCGGGCCCGACGCGGCGCGCAAGGGCGCGGACCTCGCGGGCCAGGCCGCGGGGGGCCTGATCCGCAGTACCGGAACCGGCCCCCACGATCTGACCCCGGTCGGGGCGACGCTGGCCGACCACATAGGATCTCAACACCTCGCGAACGGAATTCTGGCGGCGCTGCTGGCTCGTCTCCGTACGGGTCGCGGACAGAAGGTCGAGGTCTCTCTGGTCGGCGGACAGATCTACGCGCAGGCCGCCGAGTACACCTACTACTTTCTGACGGGCCGGGTTCCGGGCCACGCGAATGCCGGACACCCCATGATCCAGCTGATCTACGGCATCTTCCCCACCGCCGATGGCCACATCGCGATCGTCGGTGTGCCGGACGAGTTGCGGCCCGCGTTCTTCAACGCGATCGGCCGGCCCGAACTTGATCAGGATCCCCGGTTCAGCACGCTGTGGCTCGAGTCTGAGAATCAGCGCGCCCTCTTCAAGATCCTGCGGGAGGTGTTTCAGTCCAAGACCACTGCAGAATGGGAGCGGATCCTGGCAGCTGCCGATCAGCGCTACGCGCCGGTTCGTGACTACGCAGAAGTCGCGGCCGACGAGGGCGTGTTTCTGAACGGCTACCTGCAGCGGATCGAGCATCCGGAGTGGGGCGAGACGATCATGGTCGGGAACCCGATCCAGCTGAGTGATACACCGGCCAGCCCGGCGCCGCTTGCGCCCGAGCTCGGCCAGCACACGGACGAGATCCTGCGCGAGCACGGTTACAGTCTCGACGAGGTCGTGAAACTACGCGCGGCCGGCGTTCTCTAGGGAGGCCGGGGAATGGCTGCGACACTCGATTGGTACGGCTGCGCAACCTTTCGGCTCCAGGTCGCCGGGCTCACAATTTTTCTCGATGCGTATATCGACCGAGTCTCCGGAGCCCCGGGTCCGGGTCTGCGCGCGGAGGACGTCGATGCGTGTGACTGGATCGTCGTCGGTCACTCGCACTTCGACCACCTGTACGGGGCTGAGCGAATCGCGGCCAACACGGGTGCCCGGATCATCGGAAGCTACGAAACAGTACGCGTGATGCAGGCCGCGGGGATCCCGCTGGATCAGATGATCAGCGTGTCCGGAGGCGAGACGGTCGAACTCGGTCCGGGGGTCACGGTCTCGGTCTACCCGAGCCAGCACTCGTGTGTGTGGTCGCACCGACAGATGGTGCAGCCCGACGAGGTCTGTCTCGGCGATCTCGGTGTAACCTGGCAGGAACAGCAAGCGCGCTTCGCGAAGCTCAGCGCGTTCCTGGGGACCGAACTCGATGCCGCCGCAGTCGACCACCTACGCGCCAGTGCGCAGGGGGCACGCGGTGATGGCGGTGCGCTCGTGTACCTTTTCGATACGCCTGACGGGAGCGTTCTATATCAGGACACCTCGGGGCACTGGACCGGGATCTTCCAGAATCTGCGCCCCGATGTCGCGGTTCTCGCAGCCGCCGGGCGGGGCAACATCGACGGTGAGCCGATCCAGGGGTCTCTCTCGCGTTTCGTGGCGCGGCAGGCCGAGTTGCTGCGGCCGAGCCGTCTCGTCCTGTGCCACCACGATGATTGGCTTCCGGGATTTTCGGTCGATACCGACGTCAAGCCCATCCGCGAGGAGCTCGCGCGAGTGGTTCCGCGCACGGAATTGCTTGAGACCGGCTACCTCGACGGCACGCGCATCCTGCCGGCCCGCTAGGCCCAGATCGCTCGGCGCTCGATCGGCTTCGTTCGGGTTCGCCCCGAACTCAGTCTGTAGCGGAGCGATACGCGACCCAGGCAACGGACGCGCAGGATCGTTTCGTATCGGAACCCTCGCGCCGGCGTCCCGCTTGCATCAGGCGTTCGTGCAGGGCCGGCCGGCTTGGAATGAGGCTTGCACATCGGGGCCGTGGGTTTTGGGCGCATTGTGCCCCGAAGCTCAACAGCACGAGGCAACAATCGAGCAGCACGGACCTCATGAATCGCGCAGACACGACGAACCCAAGCTTTCTCACGACACATGGACAGGCCATTTTGCGATGCCTGCTCTTGTGCTTGGTTATCGCTGCGCTTGTATTTCCGCTTCCGGTGCAAGCCACTCACCAGGTCGAGCTGGAGGAAGCACGCGCCCGGGCGGCCGAAGAGGCCAACGCTAACGCCATTGCTGCAGAGGCGTCCCTTGCCCGTGCCAACGAACAGGCGAATGCGGATGCGATTGCCGCCGAAGAGGCTCGGGCACGCGCCGCGGAACTCGCGAATGCTGGGGTGATCAGGGCGAATTCTGACGCGATCGCTCAGGAATCGACTCTGGCCCGTTCGGCTGAACAGGCGAATACGCAGGCGATTTCAGCGGAGGCGGCATTGGCCCGCTCCAACGAGCAGGTGATTGTAGAGGCAATCGCTGCGGAAGAGGCGCGCGCTCGCGCGGCCGAGGCTGCCAACGCCCTTGCGATCCTCCAACACTCTGAATCCCACGAAGACAATGCCGCGGCCGTGGGAGCCCTGCAGACGGGCCTGGCCGCAGAGTCGACGACGGCCCGCACCGCCGAGGCCGCAAACGCGGCCGCGATCACGACCGAGACGGATCGGGCGACGGCGGCCGAGGCTGCGTTGGGGAGTGACCTGGCCGCGGAGTCGACGACGGCGCGTACCGCGGAGGGCGCAAACACGGCTGCGATCGCGACCGAGACGGATCGGGCGACGGCGGCCGAGGCTGCGCTGGCGAGTGACCTGGGCGCAGAATCAACCACGGCCCGTACTGCGGAGGCCGCAAACACGGCCGCGATTACGACCGAAACGGACCGGGCGACG
>JAYZEO010000039.1:0-6800 GCA_036337215.1 Myxococcota bacterium
TTCAAGGACCGCTCGATTCACGCCTATCACACCGAGGGGGCGGGTGGCGGCCACGCGCCCGACATCATCAAGGCCTGCGGGCTGCCGAACGTGCTGCCCTCCTCGACCAATCCGACGCGCCCTTACACGGTGAACACGGTCGACGAGCATCTCGACATGCTGATGGTCTGCCACCACCTCGACCCGAACATCGCGGAAGACATCGCGTTCGCGGAGTCGCGGATCCGCCGCGAGACGATCGCGGCCGAAGACATCCTCCACGACCTCGGCGCGTTCAGCATGATCGCGTCCGATTCCCAGGCGATGGGGCGCGTCGGCGAGGTGGTGCTGCGCACCTGGCAGACGGCCCACAAGATGAAGCAGCAGCGGGGATCGCTGCCGGAAGATCCAGCCGAACACGACAACTTCCGCGCGCGGCGCTACGTGGCCAAGTACACGATCAATCCGGCGCGCACGCACGGCATGGCCTCGGAGGTCGGTTCGATCGAAGAGGGAAAGCTCGCCGACATCGTCCTCTGGAAGCCCGCCTTCTTCGGCGCCAAGCCGGCGCTCGTGATCAAGGGAGGCATGATTGCGGCGGCTCCGATGGGCGACCCGAACGCTTCGATCCCGACGCCCCAGCCGGTTCACTACCGGCTCATGTTCGGCTCGCTGGGACTCGCGCGCAGCGCGACCAACGTGAGCTTCGTCTCGAGTGCCGCGCTCGAAGGGGGTGTGCCCGACGCCCTAGGATTAACGCGGAGGATCGTGCCGGTGCACGACACCCGCCAGGTCCGAAAGCAGGACATGATCCACAACGACGCGCTGCCCGAGATCGAGGTCGATCCCGAAACCTACGAGGTCCGGGCGGACGGCGAACTGCTGAGTTGCGAGCCGGCGGAGCGACTGCCGCTGGCACAACGCTACTTCCTGTTCTAGCCGACAGAGCCGGGAAAGCACACGGAATGCTCCAGCTTGCAGAAAAACTCAGCCAGCCCGCGCGCGCGGCCACGACGCTCACGCTCAGCTACGAGCAGCGGCAGCGTTGCCGCCTGCGGGTTCGACTCGACGACGGCCGCGAGGCCGCGCTGCGGCTCGGGCGCGGCGTCACGCTGCGGGACGGCGATCGGCTGCGGGCAGACGACGGCTCCGTGATCGAGGTCCGCGCCGCAGACGAAGCCGTCTCGACCGTGCGGAACCAGGACCCGCTGGCGCTCGCGCGCGCCTGCTACCACCTCGGGAACCGGCACACGCCCCTCGAGATCCGGGACGGTCGCATCCGCTACGCGCACGATCACGTGCTCGACGAGATGTTGCGCGGACTCGGCCTCGAGGTGAGCGCCGAGCAAGCGCCGTTCGAACCCGAACCCGGCGCCTACGGCCGGGGCGAGGGCCACGCCCATGCTTGAGACCGCCGCGCCCTCCCCACCCGCGCTGCTGCGGCTGCTGCAGTTGTCGAGCCCCGCACTACCGATCGGAGGCTTCGCGCATTCGCTCGGACTCGAGTCTGCTGCGGCACAGGGCTGGATCCGCGACGAAGCCGACGCGCGCGAGTGGATCGAAACCCTGGTCGGCGAGGTCCAGGCCCGCACCGAGGTGCCCATATTCGCGCGCATGTACGCGGCCTGCGAGGCGCGCGACGACCGGGGACTCGATCGCTGGGCGGCGTTTCTCGGCGCGACGCGGGAGTCGGCCGAACTCGCGGCCGCCGACCAGCAGCAGGGGCGCAGCCTCGCACAGTTGCTGGCGGAGCTCGGAATCGACGACGCACTCCGCTGGGCCCACCACCCCGACGCCTGCCTGCTCGCACCCTTTGCGATCGCGGCGGTGCGCTGGGAGATCCCGCTTCGCGCGGCCGCGCTCGGCCTGCTCTTCGGCGCTGCAGAGAACCAGGTGGCCGCGGCGGTCCGGATTGTGCCGCTCGGACAGACCGCCGGACAACGCATCCTCAGTGCCTGCAGCGAGAGCATCGAGCGCGCGATCGCGCTGGGACTCTCACTCGAGGACGAGGAGGTCGGGGCAAATGCACCGGCGCGTGCGATCGCGGCCGCATTGCACGAGACGCAGTACACGCGTCTGTGTCGCTCGTAGAGGAGGTCCGATGGCCGAATCCAAACAGCCTCTCAGGCTCGGAATTGGAGGGCCGGTCGGTTCCGGAAAGACCGCGCTCGTGGACGCGCTCTGCAAGGAACTTCGGGACCGCTTCGAAGTCGCAGTCGTCACCAACGACATCTACACCCGAGAAGACGCCGATTTCCTGATCAAGAGCGGCGCGCTGCCCGAAGACCGAATCGCCGGGGTCGAGACCGGCGGCTGCCCTCACACCGCGATCCGCGAGGACGCTTCGATCAATCTCGACGCGATCTCGAGCCTCTGCGAACGATTCCCCAAGCTCGACCTGGTGATCATCGAGAGCGGCGGCGACAACCTCGCCGCGACCTTCAGTCCGGAGCTCTCCGATCTCACGATCTACGTGATCGACGTCGCCGCGGGAGACAAGATCCCTCGCAAGGGGGGACCCGGCATCACGCGCTCCGACCTGCTCGTGATCAACAAGACGGATCTCGCGGAGCACGTCGGGGCCTCACTCGAGGTCATGGAACGAGACGCGCGGCGGATGCGGGGCGATCGCCCGTTCGCGTTCACGAGCCTGCGCCGGAATCAGGGCATCGAAGTGGTGCGCGACTTCGTCTGCCACGCGGGACTGCTCGACGACTAGCAGGGACCTCCACGCCAGCCGCGCGCGCACATGCAGCGGTCGAAGCCGGCCGACTCCCCCCAGCGCGGTCCGGCTTCGCGCTCGACGCGGAGCCCGCCCGCTTCGAGACAGGTCGCCTGATCTCGCTCGAGTTCGGACGCCGACGCACCGAATTTCCAGAAGACCCCTGAAGAAGTGCCCGCGCTCTCCGTGGCTCCGGCAGCCGGGCTCGACACTGCGGTGGCCGGAGTCACAGCCGCCGCAGCCGCAGCCGCAGCCGCAGCGGGCGGGACCGCACTCCGGCCCGCGTCCGGCTGGAGCGCCGGCTCGGAAGCCGACCCAGAGACCGGTTCACTGGCCCGCACCCGGGCGCTCGAATCCACGGCCTCGGAGTTCCGTGCCGCAGAGGCGGGCACCGCGGCCGGGTCTCGGGTACCGGGCGTCGGGTCTCCCGAAACTCTGGCAACTCCGGGACCCGGCGAGTGCCACCAGCCGCGTTCGCTCATGCACGCCTCGAATCCCTCCGCGTCGGCAACCTCGGCACGGCACGCGGCCTTGTCGCGAGCGAGCTCCTGCGTACCAGCGCCCGCCTTCCACCAGACACCGATGCAGCCCGAGACCAGGAAGACCAGCGTCAGCAGCAAGCTCGCTCCGCGCAGTTCTTGGCGCATCGTTCGCCCGGTTCGTGGCATGTACCCTCCAGCGGCCGCGCGACCTCGCGGGCACGGCACCCGGCGACTCGCAGCCGCTCGATTCTACGCGACCCGGGCGGCCAGGGTCGCGTGCCTCGCACGCGAACTGCGGACGAGGGATGGCGCTGTGATCGCGCCCGTTAGACTTTTTCGAGCAATTCGAGCAGGTCCAACTCGGTCTCGGGCAGACGCCGGCCGATTGCGGCGTGCTCCACGGTCGGGAGAATCCCGTGAAGGTAGGCGGATACCTGCATGATCCAGACGACGGCCACCCGGGCAGCACAGAGCACCTCCCAGTAGCGCAGGGCTTCCCGGTCGAGCGTGCGCCCCGACGCCTCTTCGTACGCAAGGTAGAAGGGCTCACGGGGTCCGAGTCCACCCACCGGTTGCTCGACGTTCCCGAAGCGCCAGGTCTTGGTGCACATCCAGGCGAGGTCCTCGTGCGGATCCCCCACGTGACAGAGTTCCCAGTCGAGCACCGACCGGAGGCCCTCCGGTCCCACGATCACGTTTCCGACCCGGAAGTCCCCGTGCACGATGGTGCGGCCGCGCTCGCTCGGAAGCTGCTGGGCGAGCCAGCGGTAGACCAACTCCAGCGTCGGGTTCGGGTTCGGGGCCTGATCGAAGCCGGCCCGGATCTGGGCAAGCTGAGTCTCGGGGCTGGAAGTGCCCGGGGCGGGCGCGGGGAGAAAGTCCAGGCCTTCCCGACCCACATCGACGGCATGAATGGCTGCGAGCGCCCGCCCCAGTTGTGCCGGGAGCCGGTCGCGCGCAGCCGCAAGAGCGTCCGCGCGCAACACCCGTCGCGGGATCGCCTCCCCCTCGATCCGCTCCATCAGGTAGAACGGCCCACCGAGTAGCTCGGGCGTGTCGCAAGCCCAGAACACCTTCGGCACCGGGACCCCGTTCCGGTGCATCGCCTGGAGAATCCGATACTCGGCGAGAAAGCCACCGCTCGACGCGAGCGACGCGCGGTCGGTGCCGTGGGCCGGGTCGTACCGGATCACAAGCGCGTGGCTGACTCCGTCGATCTCTGCGTCGACACTCCAGACCTGACGGGACGACCCTCCCGCCAACCTCTGAAGGTCGCGTACCTCGACGCTTCCGTCGCTCGACTGCTCGCGGATGAAGTCTCTGACCCGCGCGAGTCGCTCCCCGGGATCGAGTTCTTCCAGATCAGCCGTCCCGGCCGAGATGAAGCGAGGAGTCGGACATCGTCAGCATCTCCGGCCGCCCATTCTACACCCGGCAGCCCGACTGACGCCCGACAGCGCAGCGCCGACTTCGCGCGACCCCAGGGTCCCCGAGAGCGGGCCGTCGCCTCTCCGCTCACCCAAAGCCTCGGGGATCCGGAGGGCCGTCTGGGAGCCGGAGGGCGGGCCGCCAGGCGTCGAAATCCTGACGAGCGTGACAGATTTCAGTCGGCAGGCCTGGCCGCTGGGCAGTCGATTCCCTGAACCGGGACGCCGGAACACGACAACCGTGGCCAGACGCGACACGGGAGGAAAGAGGGTACGGGCGTTGCAACGCCCGGAGCAACATGTTCGGGACGAGTTTGGCAGCCCTGTCGATCAAGCGCGTAGACGCCCCGGCCGCAGCTGCGGGAGTTCCTGACCCCCTGCGCTCACTCGAAGCGCGGGCCTTCGCGACCCGAGACCCCGACACGCTACCGCAGACCGGAGTCTCGCGCCGAAAGCGCGCCGGGGCGGCCCCGCAATCTCACGATCCGCGCACAGCCCGAGACAGGCAACTCGGCCGAGCCGGAGCAAAGGCTCTGAAGCCACAGGAGGAAGCATGAGAGCTTCACACAACGCGCAGAGTCACCTGGAAACGGGACGGCCCCCGCCGGTGGTGCCATGCTGGTTCTGACACGGAAGTCCGGCGAGAGCATTCGAATCGGTGACGACATCTCGATCCGTGTGATCGGAATTCAGCGGAACCAGGTGCGGATTGCGATCGACGCGCCGCGCGAAATTCCAGTTCACCGCGAGGAAATCTACGAGCTGGTGCAGAAACGAAACCGCGAGGCGGCCGCTTCGACCGCAGAACTCGATCCGACGCAGATCTGGCAGCGCAGCAAAGGGGGTGGCACCAAATGAGAATCGCGAGTCCCAGGTTCGGCGTGATCGAAACCTCCGATGATCAGCTTGTCCAATTCGAGAGTCCGATTCCCGGCTTCCCGGAATGCCGGCGCTTCGTGTGGGTCGACCAGAGCACGGAGACGCCCCTGCGCTGGCTGCTCAGCGTGGAGCGGCCCGAGGTCGCGTTCCTGACCCTCGAAATGGATCAGTTTCTGCCCTCCTACGACGTGGAGCCGACCGAGTGGCTGCTGAGCCTGCTCGAGTGGAAGGCCACCGATGATCCGAGTTCGATCGCCTTCTTTGCGCTGCTGACCTCGCAGGATCAGGAGCTGTTCGCAAACCTGGCGGCCCCGGTCGTGGTCAACCTTCGCAATCAGCGCGCAGTGCAATGGATCCGCGACGAGCCGAATCTGTCGACGCGTTATCCGGTTCGGGCGCTGGACCCCGAAGCTCAGGACCCGTTCTAGCCGAGCGGTCGCTCAGCCGGACTCGCGAAGCAGCGCACGTTCGACGAACGGAAGCCGATCCGCACCAAAGAAGATTTCGTCACCGACAAAGAAGGACGGAGCGCCGAACACGCCCCGTGCCACCGCCCGTTCCGTCGCCCCGCGGAGTTCGTCCTTGGCCTCCTGCCGCGCGGCCGACGCGAGGATTCCGGCCGGGTCGAGCCCCGCTTCCTCCAGGACCGTCGCGAGAACCTCTGAATCTCCCAGGTCGAGCCCGTCGACCCAGAACGCAGGATAGATTGCGCGGTGAAAGGGCGCGAAAGACCCGAGCTGCTGCGCGGCGACGCTCGCGCGCATGATCCCGAGGGTGTTGATCGGGAAGAACGGGTTGTTACGAAAGGGCACTCCGTAATACTCGACCCAGCGGCGCATCTCCAAAGCGCCGTAGTGGCGCTTGGCCTCCACCGGCTCCTGCGCGGGCGAGCGGTTTCCGGTCGCCTTGAAGATGCCGCCGAGCAGCATCGGGCAATACACGAGATCGGCGTTCGTCCGGGCGCAGAGTCCTTCGAGTTGGGTATCCGCGAGGTAGCTGTAGGGACTTCCGTAGTCGAACCAGAACTCCAGTGTCGGCGTCACGTCGCGCGCCCGGGAGAATCGCGGGTCCCCGAGCCCGGGTCTCGCACGCGGCCTGACACTAGTGAAGGGTACGGGGCATGCAGAGCAGGAACTGGGGGATCTCGACCTCGAACACGCGCCCGCCCACCTCCTGCATCTCGTAGCTGCCCTGCATGGTGCCGGTGTCGGTCTGGATCACCGATCCACTCGTGTAGGTGTGGGACTCGCCGGGCTCGATTACTGGCTGCGCACCCACGACCCCGTCGCCGCTCACCTCGGTCACGCGCGC
>JAYZEO010000040.1:0-13724 GCA_036337215.1 Myxococcota bacterium
GATCGGGAGTGATCGCCGACTGAGCGTGATCTCCACACACAGGCTGCGGCCACCCGGACGGTCGAGCCCGGCCGGTTTCAACTTTGCAAGGCTGCCTGTCTCCGGCTTCAGTCGGTCGCGACCGGCAGAACGTCTATACTCCCTTGGTTATGGGTATCCTGGAGCGCGGCCGCGCACGCCCCAAACTCTGTCAGGTTCACCTGTTCTCGATCATGAGCGGCCCGCAGCACTATACGATCACGCTGCTCGAGCGACTCCCTCCCGATCAATACGAATCCCACGTCGTAGTGGCAACGCCCGGAGACGGGGAGTTCCAACGGCAACTCGAGGAGTTGGGCGTAACCGTCCACTTCTGCCCATACCTGGTTCGCGGTATCTCCCCCGTACGCGACGCGCGCGCATTCATGGAACTCAGGAGTCTGTTTCGGCGTGAAGCGTACGATCTCGTACATACGCACTCGTCGAAGACCGGGATTCTGGGCCGGCTTGCGGCCCGGGCTGCGGGGGTCCCGGCTGTGGTCCATCACGTGCACGGGTTCGCGTTCCACGAGTTCAGCGGCTCTGCGAACCGGATCAGCGGGGGTGTGGCCGAGGGTGCCATTGCGCGTCTTTCCGATCGCGTGATCTTCGTAAATGAAGAGGAGCGCGCCTGGGCTGCGCGCTACGGTGTCGTTCCCCCGAACAGGTCCTGCACAATCCACAATGGTGCAGACCTCCAGAGATTTTCAACTCTCGAACGCTCGCGGCTGCGCGAGCGCGCGCGTCGGGAGTTCGGGATCGGGCCGGGCCAATCCGCAATCGTCTTCATCGGCCGTCTGTGGGACCAAAAAAATCCGGCCTTGCTCGTTCCGACTCTTGTCGAACTGGGCCGACAGTTTCCGAGCCTGGATCCCGTTCTTCTGGTTGCCGGAGCGGGACCGCTACAAGACACGGTTGCGCGTGAGTTCAAGACTGCGGGCCTCGAAGAACGTGTCCGTTTCCTGGGCTGGCGGAGCGATGTCCCCGCCGTGATGTCGGCCGCAGACGTGGTCTACCTGCCGTCGCTCTGGGAAGGGCTTCCTCTGACCCTGATCGAGGCCGCCTGTCTCGGGATTCCGGCCGTGGCGTCCGACGTGAAGGGAAACCGCGAGGTCGTCCTCGACGGGGACACCGGACTGCTTTCGCCTCCTGGCGATGCGACGGCTGCTGCGCGTGCCCTGGGGACGCTGCTCTCGTCTCCCGAGCAGCTTGCTGCCATGGGTGGCCGAGCGGCCCAGCGAGCCCGCAGGCTCTACGACGTGAGCGACACCGCTCTCAAGGTCGACGCCATCTATCGAGATCTGCTCGGGGGTTCGCGGCAGCCCGTTTCGGGTGTATATCCCGAGCGCAGCCCGGTGGCGGTTCCCGGCACCGAAGCTCCGGTACAGGGTAGGTTTCGGGCCCAGACAGAGCCGGCGCGAGTTGGCGCGCCTGCTCCCGTCCTTGAGCTTCGCTCCGCCGAAGCGGTCCGTGAGTTGCGACTCGCTGTATTGGGTGGGAGTGGGTTCATTGGAACGCGGCTGCTCTCCGAGCTCAAGGAGTCCGGGATCTGGGCCCGGAATGGCGATCTGCGGACCTCGCCCCTTCACGCTGAGGAGACGCTGCCCTGTGACGTTCTCCGCGCAGATCAGCTGTCCGCGGTGTGCGACGGGGCGACCACGATCGTCAACCTCGCCGCCGAGCATCGCGACAATGTGAAGCCTGCGAGTCTCTACGAGAAGGTCAACCTCGGGGGCGCCGAGCGTGTGTGCGAGGCGGCTTCAAAACACGGAGTTCAACAGCTGATATTCTTGAGTTCCGTTGCCGTATACGGCGTCGAAGGTCGCGCGGTCGACGAGAGTTACCCACCCGCTCCCTTCACCGACTACGGGACGTCCAAGTGGAAGGCGGAGCAAGTCTATCGATGCTGGCTTTCCGAGGACCCGGATCGCTCTCTCGTGATCGTTCGACCAACCGCGATCTTTGGAGAGGGAGGTCACGGAAACGTGTCTACTCTTTTCAAACAGCTGATCGAGGGAAGCTTCGTGATGGTCGGGTCGGGGACCAACATCAAGTCGCTTGCGTATGTAGGTAACCTCACGGCTTTTGTCCGCTATGCCCTGCGCTTCGGTCCGGGGGAGCATCTATACAACTACGTAGATCGGCCGAACCTGAACATGAATTCTTTGCTCGGCCAGGTGGAGGTCCTGACCGGACGTCGGCCACGCCTGCGCATCCCGTACGGGTTGGGATACGTCGCGGGCACACTCCTCGATCTCGCGGCGGCCACGACCGGGCGAGATTTCTCGGTGAGCAGGAGTCGGATGGAGAAGTTCTGTGCCCAGACTTGGTTCTCGGCGCAACGCATGCACGACAGCGGCTTCACCCCGCCGTTCGGGTTGGAGGATGCTCTCGGTCGAACGCTCAGGTATGGCGTTGCCGAGGCCCGGTCGGCCGGCGAGGCCGGGCTGGAACAACGCGGCTGAACTGCGGAACTCTGGGGAGTTTCCGGCGTCGGGTCGGAGTGCAGCAGCCCGGGGCTAGACGCCGGGTTCGCCTGCTTCGCGCGCGCGATCGAGACGCGTCCGCTCGTCCCGCCCGAGGTGGCGCGTCGCCAGTACCAGGAATAGCACCGCGAGGGCGTTGATCGGGAGCGCGAGCAGCATCGCGACACGAAGGTCGCCGATTGCTTCGCTGGCGCGCCCGATCGAGTAGGGACCGAGCGCGAGGCCGATGAAGGTAATGACCAGAATGTAGGTTGCCGACGCCACCGCCCGCATGCGCGGGAGCACTAGGTCGTTCACGGTCGAGGCCGCGGGCCCGATCCACAAGCCGGCAGCCGCGGCAACCGCGACGTTCAGGGCGTAGGCGGTCGTGGTACTCGGCGTCAGGAGCATCCCGACGGCAAAGGGGACGGGCAAGAGCGAGGTGAGGATGCCGACGTAGAGCCGGCCGTTCACCGAGCGCCGCCGCCAGCGGTCCGACCAGATACCTCCCAGGGTGATGCCGGCCCAGCCCGCGATCGCGGCCGTGAGTCCCAGTACCGTGCCGGCCTCGCTCGTGCTCACCCCGTGCTCACGCAGAAAAAAGGGAGCCGTCCAGAAGCCGAGTCCGTAGCCGATGAAGCCAAGGAACGAGAAACCACAGACCGAGTACAGGAACGCGCGGCTGCGGAAGATCAGGCTGAAGGCGGGCGGATCGCGGAGTGCCAGTGCCTGCGTCCAGGAGACAGCACCGTAAAGACCGATTCCGAGCGCGATCCACTGTGTGGGAGAACCGAGCCACTCGATCATGCCGAGCGCGACCACGCCGATCGCGAGGGCCGCGAGCAGGTTTCCGGCGACGTGGCGCACCCCGCCCCTGCGCGCCAGATTCCAGACTGTGAGCGGTGGGATCACCGCCATCATTTCGCGACCGAACTCGTGGAAGGGCCGCTCGGCGGTCTGGGCCATCACCAGGCCCTCGCTCTGGCCGCGTACGGGTTCGCGCAGCGTCGCGGCCCAGACCGCGAGCGCGAGTCCCGGCAGGCCAACCGCCAGAAACGCGGCCTGCCAGCCGCGGAGTCCCAGCGGTGCCGCGATGCCAGCGTCCCAGTAAGCGGCGTTCCAACTGTCCGAGATGGTGCCGCCCAGGAAAATCCCGATCCCGGCGCCGATGTAGATGCCACTCGAGTAGATCGCGAGCACGGTGGCTCTGACCGACGGCGGGAAGTAGTCCGAGAGCAGCGAGAAGGCCGCCGGGGTGGCGCTCGACTCTCCGATCCCGACGCCGATCCGGAAACTCCCGAGCCACAGAAAGCTCCTCGCGAAGCCCGACGCGGCGGTCATCAGACTCCAGAAGGTCAAACCGATCGCGATCAGGCGGCGGCGCACCCAGACGTCGGCGAGCCTCCCGAGCGGGAGTCCAAAGATGGCGTAGAAGACCGCAAACGCGGTTCCGTAGAGAAATCCAAGTTGTGCGTCGGTGAGCCCGAGGTCGGCCTTGATCTGTTCGGCCAGGATCGAAATGATCTGCCGGTCGATGAAGTTAAAGACGTATACCAGCAGCAGGACGCCGAGCACGTAGTAGGCATAGGGGCCGCCGACTTCTTCGCCTGAATGGGTTGGGGCGGGCGTCTCGCCGGAGGGCGGGGTCCCGTTGGCTGTCGGGGTCTGGCTCATCGGCGCGCGATCATACCAGGGAGGGGCGATGGGGGAGCGAGAGCAGCGGGTCGAGCGAGCGCTGGAGGAAGGCCTCGAGCCGGACCATCTCGAGATCGAGGACGAGAGCCACCGGCACGCGGGGCATGCCGGAGCGCGTGGCGGCGGGAGCCACTACCGGGTCACGATCGTCTGCGAGCGCTTCCGCGGGCGCTCGCGTCTCGAGCGTCACCGCATGCTGTACGATGCCCTGGGTTCGTTGATGGAAGGCGAAATCCACGCACTCGCGATCCGGGCGTTAGCGCCCGAGGAGTGGACCGGGGAGGGTTCATGAGGCTCGAGGGCAAGGTTGCGGTGGTGACCGGGGCGGGACGCGGGATCGGGCGCGAGGAAGCGCTCGCGTTTGCGCGCGAAGGCGCGGCCGTGATCGTGAACGATTTCGGGGGCGGTCCCGACGGTTCAGGGGGCGCGGAGGAGCCGGCCGTCGAGGTGTGCGATTCCATCACCTCGACCGGCGGAAAGGCGCTCCCTCATTTCGGCGATGTCTCGCGCATGGAGACCGGCCAGGAACTCGTTCAACTCGCGCTCGACAACTTCGGCCGCCTCGACATCCTGGTGAACAACGCCGGCATCCTGCGCGACCGCATGATTTACAACATGAGCGAGCAGGAGTGGGACGCCGTGATTGCGGTGCATCTCAAGGGGACTTTCGTCTGTACCCGTGCTGCCGCGCGCATCTTTCGCGAGCGGCGCTCGGGCGTGATCGTGAACACCTCGAGCGAGTCGGGCCTTGGGAACATGGGGCAGGCGAACTATGCCGCGGCCAAGGAGGGCATCATCGGCTTCACCAATACCGTCGCACGGGATCTCGGACGCTACGGCTGCCGGGCCAACGCAATCCGGCCTCGCGCAGCAACCCGGTTGACACTTTCGGACGAACTCCGCGAAGCTGCGGAGCGCGCGCGAAGCGAAGGTCAGCCCGCCCCCGACCTGGGTCCCCTGGAGCGCTGGGCCCCCGACGGCGTCGCTCCCTTCGTCGTGTGGCTCTGCACCGACGCCGCAGCGCAGGTCAACGGCCGAAACTTCATCGTGTCGAACGATCAGGTCACGCTGATGACGGAGGTGACTCAGGAACGCAGCCTGTTCGGAACCGGGGGGTGGACGCTCGATCAACTCGACGCGCAGCTTCCCTCGACCGTCACGGCGGGCCTTCGGAACCGCTTCCCAGCTCGGGAGCCACAGAAGTAGCCGCGCGGGCGGCTTCGGGCTCCGGGGCGGCGCCTCGCGTACCGAACGCCGCCTGGCGGACACGGTCGGCTTCCCGCATCGCGATCGGGCCCAGGATCGAGAGTACGAATACATAGAGACCGGTCACGGTCTGGATCATGGATCCTGGCTCGGTCGCGAGCACAGCGAGTCCGGCGAGCACGATCGAGAACTCGCCCTTGGGGATCAGCGAGAGCCCCACCACCAGTGCCTGGTCTCGGCGGTGCCCGGCGGAACGGCCCGCCAGGAATCCGCCCAGGGTCTTGGTACCGAGTCCGAGCAGGATCAAGAGCAGCGCCGGTAAGGCGGCATCACCGAAGCTCCCCAGGTCGAGTTGCATCCCGAACGAGACGAAGAACAGCGCTGCGAAGAGCATCTGGTGCGGCTGCAGCGTTCGTGCGGCGCGCTTCTTGAGTCGCGTGCCTCCGACGACCAGCCCGGCCAGGAACGCGCCCACCGCTTCGGAGAGGCCGGCCGTGATCGCGGCCGACGCGATCAGCAGCACGAACGAGAAGAGCACGAGCGTGAAGCCCTCCTCGGAACGGGCCGCGAAGGTGCGCTCGATCCCGTCCTGAAAGCGGTAGAGGAGCAATGCCAGCAGGCCTACAAATAGGATCGCGCGAGCGAAGGCGAGCGCCTGGTCGAGCAGGGTCGCCTGGTGCGCCTCCGCGCCGGGTGCGAGGGTGTTCATGAGCACCAGGAAGACCGCGATGGCCAGATCCTCGAAGATCAAGATCTTGAGGATGGTCTCCGTCTCGGGCCGCGCGGCTCGGCCAAAGTCCGTGATGCAGCGAGCGACGACGGCGCTCGAACTCATGTAGACGATGCCGGCCAGGAACAGCGACTCGATCCAGGACCAGCCCAGCGCGAGTCCCACGGCCAGGCCGATCGGGAAGTTCACCAGCCAGTCGATCGCACCGAGTCGCAGGAAGCCGAGCGGGGCCCGTCGGACGCTCCCGATCGAGAACTCCAGCCCCATCGAGAAGAGCAGGAACACGACCCCGAGGGAGCCCAGGAAGTTCACGACCTCGTCTGGTGCGAAGAGTCGGCCCAGCACCAGGCCCGCCGCGATGTAGAGCGGAACGATCGGGAGCCGAAGCGTCAGCGAGATCAGCGCCGAGAGTCCCAGCACGCCGAGGAGCACCGCGAACTGGACGAGGTTTCCCTCCACCACCAGGTGCTACTCGGCGGGCGCGATCGGGGCGAAGGTCTCCAGGAACCGATCGACCTGGTCTCTGAGCCCGATGACGACCAGGGTTTCGCCGGCCTGGAATTCGAGGTCAGGCGGGGGGCTGGGGACCGACCCGTCCGGGCGCAGCACTGCGATCACGCTGACGCCGGTGCGAACCCGGATCCCCGAGCCGAGCAGCGTCTGGCCGACCAGTGGCGACGCCGAGTCGAGCGTCACCCACTCGATCGCGAACTCCTCGAACAGCATCTGTTTGCGCGGGTCCTCGCGCTCCGGGGAGCCGCGTTGCAGGATGCGGCCGAGTTCCGAAGCCTCGTCCTGCTGTAGTGGCAGGGAGTCCTTCACGTCGCCCTCAGGGCTGAGGCGCGTGATCTCCCAGCGTCGGCTCCGGTGTTCGACCACGACCAGTTCCTGGCCCGTGGAGAGGTCCAGGGTGTGCTTCGTGCCTACGCCGGGCAGTTCAGTCTTGCGGGTGGCCATCGGCGCCCCCTCCTCCGCGCGGGCGGCCGCGCGGCCGCGCGGTCAGTGATTCTCCCAAGGCTAGCGCGAATCCCGATCGGCGCCGCGGAATCCTGGTCCTTCCCAGGGCAGCACGACCCAGAAAACCGTTCCGCCCCCGGGCGGGGTACGGAATCCCATCTGTCCCCCGTGCTCTTCGACGATCTGCTGCGCTGCGAAGAGTCCAAGCCCGGTCCCGCTCTTGTCTCCGCGCGTCGTAAAGAACGGAGCGTAGACCTGGTCGCGAATCTCCTCCGGGATGCCGCCTCCGGTGTCCTCGACCTCGATCTGGACGCCTTCCGTGCGGTCGAAGCTCCGCACTGTGATCTGGTGCCGGCTGGAGTCGACGGGATCGCATGCAGCCACGGCGTTGAGCAGCAGGTTCAGCAGCAGCCGGCCGAGCTTCGTGGGGTCTGCGGCCACAGCCCGTGTCGCTTCGAGTTCGCGAACCAGTGAGGCGCGCGATTCGAGTTCTTTGTGTACCAGTCTGATCGCGGATTCGAGCGATTCGTTGATGTCGATTTTGCTGCCGCCCGGGCCCGGCTCGCGAGCCAGCACCAGCAGGTCGCGTACCACGTCGCGGATCCGGAAGGCCCCGGCTTCGGCATCGTCCAGCAGCTCCTCGAGCGCGTCCATGCCGGCGCTCTGCTCGAGCTTCGACTCGATCTCGCGCGATGCTTCGGCCGCCTCGGTCTCGCCGAGTCGGTCGATCGCTCCTCGGTAGCACAAGATCGTCTCGCGCATCGCGCCTGAGAGGGTGCGGAGTTCGGACAGGTTTCCGAGCAGGTAGGCGACCGGGTTGTTGATCTCGTGCGCCACGGTCGCGACCAGGGTGCCCAGCGAGGCGAGCCGCTCGGGCAGTACCGGCCCGGCTTGGTCGCGCGATTCCGGCCCTCCCGTCGCTCCTTCGCGCGTCATCGCTTCCGCTATCGGCCAAATTGGGCCTGCGCCGGAGTGCGTGGGGCGCGTGGGCGGGGCTCTCTATCGACATTGATGTCCCGGACCGTCAGAATTCGAAGCGCGGCGCCTCCTACCGATGCCCTCGCCAGCCAGTTGCGCGGGCTGTCCGCGAGAGAGAACCGCAGGGGGCGGCCCAGAGAGAAGGATCGTTCATGAAATTCGGTATTTTCTACGAGCACCAACTCCCCCGGCCCTGGGTGGAGGGGCGCGAGCAGCAACTGTTCCAGGAGGCCCTGGACCAGGTCGAGCTGGCAGACCGGATCGGAATCGATCACGCCTGGGAGGTCGAGCACCACTTCCTCGAGGAGTATTCGCATTCCTCCGCGCCCGAGGTCTTTCTGGCCGCGTGCTCTCAGCGCACCGAGCGGATCCGGCTCGGACACGGCATCGTGTTGATGCCCCCGGGCTACAACCACCCCGCGCGCGTCGCGGAACGAATCGCAACGCTGGACCTGGTCTCGAACGGCCGGGTGGATTTCGGCACCGGCGAGTCGGCCTCGCGTCAGGAGCTCGAGGGGTTTGGAATCCCGACCGACCAGAAGCGCGAGATGTGGCTCGAGTGTGTCGAGCAGACGGCCAACATGCTCAGCATGGATCCCTACCCGGGCTACCAGGGCAAGCACTTCCAGATGCCGTGCCGCAACCTGGTGCCGAAGCCGGTCCAGAAGCCGCACCCGCCGATCTGGGTGGCCTGCTCGAACCGCGAGACCATCCAACTCGCGGCCCGACTCGGCATCGGGGCGCTGACCTTCTCTTTCGTCGATCCCGAGGAGGCCAAGCAGTGGGTCGACGACTACTATCGGATCATCCGCACGGAGTGCGTACCGATCGGTCACGCGATCAACCCCAACATCGCGATGGTGACGGGCTTCTCCTGCCACCCGGATGCCGATGAGGCCAAGCGCCGGGGCCTCGATGGATTCCGTTTCTTCGGCTTTGCGCTCGGGCACTTCTACGCGTTCGGAAATCACAAGCCGGGCCGCACCGACATCTGGGAGAGCTACCAGAAGGTGAGAGGGAGTCTTCCCGACGATGGCGAGAACCGCGGGATCGGCACCCCCGAACAGCTGCGCAAGCACCTCCGAGGCTTTGCGGACGCCGGGGTCGATCAGGTGGTCTTCATCCAGCAGGGCGGAAACAACCGCCACGAGCACATTTGCGAGTCGCTCGAACTCTTTGCGAGCGACGTAATGCCCGAGTTCAAGGAGCGCGAAGCCGAGCGCGAGAGCAAAAAGCTCGAAGAACTCGCGCCCGCGCTCGAGACGGCGATGGCCCGCAAAGAGTGGATGGAACCGCTTTCGGACGATGAGATCCCGGTCTTCGAGCCGCTCGGTCGCCAGATCGTGGCCCGGCCGGACGCCCGGCAGCAGAAGCGGATCGAGCGGATGCGGAAGATGCGCGAAGCGGTGGAGCGCTCTCAGCAGTGACGGCATGCCGCACGCGCCGTTCTTTCGTGCGGGGACGATCAAAAAACAGGGAGGGAGTGAGGATGAACGGGATGCTAGGCCGGTTCGCAATTGTGGCGGCGCTGCTCACGGTGGGGTGTGTTCGGATCGACTCGGGTCAGGCGGGCGTGCTCTGGAAGATGTTCGGAGGCACGCAGCCCGAGGTCTACGGGGAGGGGCTGCAGATCATCGCCCCCTGGAACCGCATGTACGTCTACAGCGTGCGCCGCCAGGACGTGAAGGAGCGGCTGCATATCCTCGCGAGCAATGGACTCTCGGTGGAACTCGAGTCTTCGGTTCGCTTCCGCCCCGATCCCGCGCAGCTGCCCAAGCTCCACACCGAGGTCGGACCCCGTTACTACGAGGTGATCCTGGGCCCGATCCTGCGCAGCCAGGCCCGCGAGGTGGGCGGACGCTATCTGCCCGAGGAGATCTACGCCACCAAGCGCGAGGAGGTTGGCGACGCGATCTATGACGCGGTGAAGGGACAGCTCGACGACAAGGACATCATCCTCGAAGCGATCCTGATCCGGGACGTCGCGCTTCCCGAAAACATCATGAAGGCGATCGCCGAGAAGCTCGAAGAGGAGCAGAAGGCACTCAAGATGCAGTACGTGCTCCAGCGTGAGGAGCGCGAGGCAGAGCGCAAGCAGATCGAGGCCAAAGGCATTGCCGCGTTCCAGAAGGTGGTCTCGGAAGGGATCAGCCCGGCGCTGCTCAAGTGGAAGGGAATCGAGGCGACCGAGCATCTCGCGACCAGCGCGAACACGAAGATCGTCGTGATCGGCTCGGGGGAGAAGGGCCTTCCCGTGATCCTCGGTGGTGCCAACTAGCCCCCCGACTCTACTGCACGCGGACATGGACGCGTTCTACGCGTCCGTCGAACAGCGAGACGACCCGGCGCTGCGGGGACGCCCCGTGATCGTGGGCGGGACCTCGAAGCGCGGGGTCGTGACCGCGGCCAGTTACGAGGCCCGGCGCTTCGGCGTGCGTTCAGCGATGCCGAGTGTCGAGGCGCGCGGGCTGTGTCCCGACGCGGTCTTCCTGCCCGGTGATATGGCCCGCTACCGGAGCGAGAGCCGCCGCGTCTTCGAAGTCTTCGGGCGCTTCAGTCCCAGCGTCGAGGGCATCTCGCTCGACGAGGCCTTCCTCGACCTGGCCGGCACCGAACGCCTGCTGGGGCCCCCCGCGCGGGTCGCGGAACAGCTTCGGGCCGAGATGCGGCGCCAGACGGGGCTCGCGGTTTCGGTCGGGATCGCTCCCGTCAAGATGGTGGCCAAGATCGCGAGTGGCGAGGCCAAGCCCGACGGTGTCTGCATCGTGACCGCCGCAGCGCTGCGCGCGTTCCTCGAACCGCTTTCGGTCGGCAGGATCTGGGGCGTCGGGCCGGTCGCCTACGCCAGGCTCGAAGCGCGCGGTATTCGGACGATCGGGGAATTGTGCCGCTCCGCGCCCGTCGAACTCACGCGGGCGCTCGGACCCTTCGGTCTTCGCGTGGCGGCGCTCGCCCGCGGAGAAGACCTGCGCGAGGTCGAGCCCTACCGGGATGCGCGTTCGCTCTCGGAAGAGGGCACCTTCTCGGCCGACACGCGCGACCCGGGGCAGATCGAGGCTGCCATCCTCGCGCACGCCGAGGCCGTCGCACGGAGGCTTCGGCGTGCCGAGATTCGCGTGCGCACGATCACGCTCAAGCTCCGCCTGGGCGCTCGGGCTCCGGGTCCCGGGCGCGCGCGGTATCCGTTGCGCACGCGCTCGGTCACGCTGCGTCGTGCGACCGATGACGGCGGCCGGATCGCGGCCTCGGCGTGCGAACTCTTCGCGCGCGCAGAGGTCCGGGAGCCGATCCGACTGGTCGGTGTGTCCGTCAGTCAGCTCGAGCCTCGAGACCCCAAGCAACTCAGCCTGCTCGCCGACCCGCGGGAGTCCGACCGCGTGCGCCGCCTGAACCTGGCGCTGGACCGGGTCCGCGACCGCTTCGGTGAGGCTGCGGTGGGGCGCGCGAGCGGGCGGGCCGGCCGCGCCGATCCGGTCCCGCTCTCGGTGCAGATCAAGCGCGGCGAGGACGAGCGTCCGTAACCCAGGTCCTCGGTGGTATCCTCCCGGCATGCCTGCATCAGCCTTCTTCGCAGAGTCTCCAGAAAGTGTCGGCGTCGACCCTGTACGTCTCGAAGCGCTGTTCGAGCGAGCCGAGCGCGAGGTGCGCGAGGGACTGCTGCCCTCCTGCCAGATCGCGCTGGCGCGCGCTGGAAAGATCGCCGGAATGCGAAGCTTCGGGCAGGTCAGCCAGCAGGGACGCCCGGCCGCTGCGACCGACGAGACCCTCTACGTGATGTTCTCGGCGACGAAGGGGATTACCTCTGCTGCAGCCTGGCTGCTGATCCAGGAGGGAAAGCTCTCGGTCGACGAGCGGGTGGCCGACGTGATTCCCGAGTTCGGAACCCATGGCAAGCAGGAAATCCGGATCGAGCAGCTCTTCACGCACACCGCGGGCTTTCCGCACGCGCCGTATCCGCCCGCGGAGTGGCACGATCGCGAACGGCGTCTCGAACGTTTTTCGCGCTGGCGGCTCAACTGGGAGCCCGGCAGTCGCTTCGAATATCACCCGACCTCCAGCATGTGGGTGATCGCCGAGCTGATCGAGCAGCGTTCCGGGGTGCCCTACCGGGAGTTCGTGCGGCAGCGGATCGCGGAGCCGCTCGGCCTCGATGATCTCTGGGTCGGCCTGCCGCGCGAACAGCACGCCCGTCTCGCCGACATTCTGCACGTGGGTCAGGAACTCACGCCCCAGGAACTGGAGCAACTGGGCCTGCCGCCCGCACCCGAGACCGAGGTCACCGAAGAGGCGCTACAGGCATTCAACCGGCCGGAGTTGCGCGAGGCGGGTGTCCCGGGTGGAGGTGGAGTCGCCACCGCCGCGGATCTCGCGCTCTTCTACCAGGCATTGCTCGGCGCGCTCCGGCCCGAGGCCGGCGAGCCGACCTGGCACGCGGACACGATCGAGGACGCCTGCCGGGTCCGGAATCCGGAACTCACCGAACCGTTGCTGGGTAAACGCGTCAATCGTGGTCTCGGGATCATCGTCGCCGGAGATGCGGACCGAAATTTCCGCGGCTTCGGCCACACGGGTTCGGAACGTATGTTCGGGCACGGTGGCGCGGGCGGTCAGATCGCCTGGTGTGATCCGGAGTCGGGAATTTCACTCGCGTACCTGACGAACGGCATCGACCGCCACGCCATCCGTCAAGCCCGGCGCGGCGTCGGCATTTCGAGCCGGGCGGCGGATTGTGCGCTCGGCTGAGATGCAAGCGGGTCAAAAGAAACGGGGAGGTCTTCGGTGAGAGTTCACGACTATCTTGACTGGCACGCGCGTGAGCACCCGGACGACGGGTTCGCGGTGTTCGGCGACCAGGCCCTGAGCTATTCGGAAGCGGCCATCGAGGCGAACCGGATTGCGCGCGCGTTTGAGGAGGCCGGCATCGGGCCAGGCGAACGCGTGGCGGTGCTCGCGCAGAACAGTCTCGACTACGTGCTGCTCTACTTCGGCGCGTTCAAGGCCGGGGTGGTGCTGGTGCCGCTCAATTACCGACTCGCACCGCCCGAGTGGTCGTACATCGTGAACGACGCCGGCGCGAAGCTCCTGCTTGCGGATCCGCCGTTCACCAGCGGGATCGACGAGATCAGAGATCAACTCGGG
This sequence comes from Myxococcota bacterium, assembly GCA_036337215.1. Taxonomy (GTDB): domain Bacteria; phylum Myxococcota_A; class UBA9160; order SZUA-336; family SZUA-336; genus JABSQV01. Next base: position 13,189 of record JAYZEO010000040.1, read on the forward strand.
AGCGTGGACCGGTTCATCGAGATCGGTGGAACTGCCGGCCCTGGCTGGGAGAAGTTGGCGGACCTGCTGGGTGACAGCGCCGCGACCCCGCCGGAGCGGGTGATCTCGGAGGATGACGATCTCTACCAGATGTACACGAGCGGGACCACGGGTCGGCCCAAGGGTGCCGTGCTCACGCACCGGGCGGTGACCGCGAACCTGCATCAGCTCGGGCCGCTCTTCAATCTCGGGCCCGGAGACCGCTACCTGATCGTGGCGCCGCTCTATCACGCCGCTGCGGGCGTGGCCACCCTGGCCTGTGTGGCAGCCGGCGGAACCATCGTGATCCAGCAGGACTTCGATCCCCAGGCGGTCGTGAAGGCGCTCTCCGAGGAGCGCATCGCGGGTACGACGCTCGTGCCCGCGATGATCCAGGCCTGCCTGGTCTTCGTGCCCGACGTCGCCGAGCGAAGTTACGACGAACTGCGCTTCATCATCTACGGCGCCTCGCCGATCGCCGAGCCGACGCTGCGCCGCGCGATCGAGGTCTTCGGTTG
>JAYZEO010000041.1:0-6026 GCA_036337215.1 Myxococcota bacterium
AGCGAGCGGGTCAAGAGCGGACGCAGCAATGGGTGATCCTCCAGGAAGGGCGAGCGGGCGGGCCAGCCCAACGGGCCCGAAGCGACCGCAACACCCCATGAGCCTGAATCAAGCCCGGTCCGAAGTCAACGCGAGAGGGGCCCCACGAGCGAATCTTGAGGGCCTTCCGATGGTGGCCCTGATCGGTCGCGCGAACGTCGGCAAATCTACCCTTTTCAACCGTTTGGCCCGCCAGCGCAGGGCGTTGGTGGAAGATCGGCCCGGCGTGACGCGCGATCGGCTGGTGGCCACTGCGCGGATCGAGGGCCGCGATCTGCTGCTGGTGGACACCGGGGGCCTGGACCCGGACGCCGAGCGCGGCATCCCGGCAGCCGTGCGCGCTCAGGCCCGACGGGCAGTCGAGGATGCCACGGTGATCCTGTTCGTGGTCGATGCGCGCGAGGGGGTGGTTCCGTTGGACCGGGAAATCGCGGATCTGCTGCGACGTGCCGAGCGCCAGGTCGTGCTCGTGGCAAACAAGGCGGACTCCCCGCAGCAGGACGTCACGGCCGGCGAATTCCACAAGCTCGGCTTCGAAGAGGTCATCCCGGTGTCGGGCGAGCACCGGCGTGGAATCGGCGATCTCGAGGTCGCGATTGCCGAACGCCTCGCGGCGGTTCCGGATGCGAGCGCGGCCGTCGCGGATCCGGCCGCGAGGGTAGCCGTCGTAGGTCGCCCGAACGTGGGCAAGTCGTCGCTCGTGAACCGCCTCGTCGGCGAAATTCACGCCGTCGTGGCCGACGAACCCGGGACGACGCGGGACGCGACGGACATCCGGGTCCGGGTGGGGGACCAGGAAGTGGTCCTGATCGACACGGCCGGGCTGCGACGCCGGGGGCGTCGCGATGCGCGCATTGAACGCGGGAGTGCGTTGATGGCGTTGCGCTCGATCGAGCGCGCCGACGTCGTGCTGCTGTTGATCGATTCGGCCGAGGGTGTGGCAGACCAGGATCTGCGGATCGCGCGACTCGCGGTCGACCGCGGGCGGCCGGTCCTGTTGATCCTTCACAAGTGGGACGCGGTCGGCGCGGGCTCTCGCGCCCTGGAACTCGAACGCGAGGTCGATCGCAAGCTGCGTTTCCTCCCGGAACGGCGTGCGCGGCGTGTCAGTGCGCTCACCGGTGCCGGCACCGGGCAGTTGCTGCCGATGGCACTCAGGCTCGCTGAGCGCTCGCGGGTCGAACTGTCGACGGCGGACCTGAATCGCGCGCTCGAGGCCGCGGCCGAACGGCTCCAGCCTCCGATGGGCGGGCGACGGCGGGCGCGTCTCTTCTACGCCACCCAAGTTGCAACCAGGCCGCTCACGATCCTGATTTTCGTCAACGATCCCTCTCTGATCCCGACGAACTATCGTCGTTATCTCGTGTCGTTTATGAAGGAGCACTTCGGCCTGCAGGAGATTCCGATTCGGGTTCGGCTGCGCGGGCGCCCGCGCGAGCAGGAGGCCGAGGAGGGAGCCTGAGGGGACGCCCATCGACCAGGCGCTAAACTCCAGTGTCCCTCCGTGCGGTCCGATCGAGATCTGAACGGAATTCGATTGGCATTCGATTGGCATTGGGTCGGCATTCGGTCAGGAGAGGAAACACATGGCGGCACGCAGACGAGCGAAGCGCGGGCAGTCCGACCTGCAAGCGCGCCTCGAACAGGTGGAGGGACAGGCCGAGGGGGTCTTCGATTGGGTCCGCGACAACCCGCGGCCGGTGCTGCTGGCGATCGTGGCCTTCGTCGTGGGTGGCTCGCTGATCGCGGGTGGCTATGAGTTCCGGGTTCGCGCTCAACTGGAGAGCCAACAAGAACTGGGCCGGATCGAGTCCGAGTTCGCACGCGCGATGGGGGCAACTCCGGGCGCGGCGCTGTTCCCGGAGCCGGCCAACCCCGAACAAGGGCAGCGTGCGCGCGAGGCGGCGCTGGCGGGCTTCGCGGGGGTGATCGACGGGAATTCGGGGAGCCGGGCGGCCGAGTTGGCGATGCTCCGAGTGGCGGAGATTCAACTCGACCTCGGCCGCGGCGAGGCGGCGGTGGCGCAGCTCGACGAACTCGCCGATGCGCTCGCCGAGAACGATGCGCTTCGCGGGGTCGCGCTCCGGCTGCTGGGCACTGCGCGCACCGATGCCGGCGACCTGGCCGGGGGCGCCGAGGCCTACGCGGCTGCAGCCCGGGTCGAGGGTTACCGGGATCCGGCGCCGCTCTGGATCGCCGCGGGTCGGGGTTTCTCGGCCTCGGGGCACACGGAGCGCGCAATCGAGGCCTACAACGAGGCGCTGGTGGCCGATCTGGCCCTGTCGGAACAGGAAGGTTTGGTGGATCGGATTGCGGTCCTGGAAGCACAGTCCCAGCCGCTCAACCTGCCGGGCGGGAGCCCGGAGACCGGGGAGTTGGGGGGGATCGAGGAGCAGGCGAGCCCGGTGTCGGCCGGAGGTTCCGATCAATAAGTTCCGATAAGACACATTCTGTTAAATAGAGTCTCGGCGACCGCGGTGAGTGGGCTCTGGCTGAGGCGCGCAAGTTCTGTTGGGGCCTCAGGCTTGCCTCGAACGCCGATGTCCGATATCACCCGGGTCCACAGACCTCGAAGGAGAGCGCCGCAAATGCCGATCGCCGTCAAGACCGAAGAGGAGCGGGCCCGACTTGGCACGAAGTGGACCTGTGGTGCCTGTGAGGTCCGCTTCTACGACCTTCATCGCACGCCGACCACCTGCCCGAAATGCGGTCAGATCCAGGACGAGTTGGAGCCCGCGACGACCAAGGCCCGCAAGCCGGCGCGCAAGAAGGCGAAGAGCAAGAAGAAGACCGCGAAGGCGGCCAAGCCCCGGAAGCAACCGAAAGCCAGCCGAGCGCTCGACGAAGAGCCCCAGGCAGCCGAGGAGACGATCGAACTCCAGGGCCACCAACTCGGGGACGACATCGCGACCGACGCTGACTAGCGCGAAGGTCGGGGCGGCAGATCCGGGAGCTTCAGGGTCGGGACGGGCCGTCCGTTCGGACGGCCGAGGCCGCCTGGGGGTACAGCAATCGGTACATCTGCCGGGAACCCAGGACGCGTCGGAGATAGCGCCGGGTCTCGCCGTATGGGACGCTCTCGACGAACAGGTCGAGTTCGAGCTTGCCGTCGCGGTTACGCCAGCGCTCGACCGCTTCTGGGCCGGCGTTGTAGGCCGCGATCGCGAGCGGTCGCGATCCGCCGAAGCGCTCGACCAGTTGGGCCAGGTAGAACGTCCCGAAGCGCAGGTTGATGGCGGGCGTGTAGAGCGAAGCCGGGTCGAAGTCCGACACGCCGAGCTTCGCCGCAATCCGGTTCGCGGTCGGCGGCACGATTTGCATGAGTCCGCGTGCGTCCGCTCGTGATCGTACGCCGGGTCGGTATGAACTCTCCTCCCGCATGATCGCGTAAACCATCGAGGGGTCGAAATCGAACTCGTCGGTTGCCTCGATCACGCCCGAGCCATAGGGCCGCGGCCAGGCCAGGACCCAGGCGTCGCGCCACGCGGGATCGATGCCCTGTTCGAAGGTTCCGCCAAAGCCGTTGATGACGACGCGCACTGCATGCGCGTGGTCGCCGAGTCCATGCAGCAGGCCGGCCGCGGACACGCGCTCTTCTCGCGAGATTTCACCGCGACGGACCCAGCTTTCGACCTCTTCCCTCGCGGGTGTCTGGAATCCGGCAGCCAGCAGCATCCGCGCGCGCCCTTGCGAGGGATCGGTGACACGCTCCCGCTCGGGAAGCAACGAGCGCTCGAGTTCGGGTTGGATGTCGAGTCTCTCCGCCGCCAGCAGTCCGTAGTAGGAGAGCGGCATCTGCTCGGCGAGTTCCGCAAGCGCGACCTTTCCGCGTTCGCCGCCCAGTTCGATTCGCGAGCGGGCCAGCCAGTAGCGAGCCCGCTGCACTTCCACATCCCAGATGCTGCCGCGAGCGAGCACTCGAAGTCGGCGTTCGGCTGCGCGATGCCGGCCCATCCGGACGTCCCGCCACGCCAACTGCCACTGCGCCCGTCGCGCGCGCCCGGGCGAACGGCGATTCTTCTCGACCAGACGAAACAGCCGGGCCGCCGTCTCGGGTTCATCGTCCTCGAGCAGGAGCGCGACCAGGTAGCGCGCGCGTGCGCGAGTCGCTTCGTTCGCGCGCCGCGTGATGTCGCTGAGCTTCTCGATCGCGAGTTGCGAGTCGCCGGTGCGCGCGAGCGAGCGGGCCAGTTGGATCGCGGCCTCGTCGTCCTTCGGGCGCTGCGCCACAATCTGTCGATAGGCGAGCGTGGCCTCCGGGTAGCGGCGCGTGCGAAAGAAGCAGTCGGCCCGGCCGCGTTCGGCTGCTTGGCGCAGGTCCTGGCTGAGCTTTGGGTCCTCCAGCAGGTCTTCGTAGATCTCGAGCGCTTCTTCGCAGCGCGTGATCGAGAGCAGTTCGGTCGCGTGCTCCAGCAGGGCGTCGGGCACCGGAGGCTCGGCCCCGATGCCGCGGGTGAGCGCCTGGTCGCGCTTCCGGGCCACCCTGCCCTCCTCGGAGCGCGGCCACTTCTGCCAGACCTGCCGGTAGAGTCCCACCGCGTCGCCCGGGAGCCCGCGTTCCTCGAACGCGCGCGCCGCCTCGAGCGCAAGGCCCGCAGCCCGACCCGGATCGCGCGTTGTCTCCCAGCCGCTACGGAAGGCGCGATAGGCGCCGAGCAGGTCGCCGCGCTTCAGGCTGAGCAGCCCCAATCGATGCTGTGCGCCCGCGGCGACTTCCGAGGGCGGATCGTAGAGCAGAGCGGACCTGGTTGCGGCGAAGGCACCTTCGAGGTCTCCGCTCTGTTCCAGGAAACGCGCGCGCAACAACTCCGCGTGATCGGCCAGTTCGCCGCCGGAGAGCGCCTCGAGTGCGGCGGCGGCCTCGGCGGGCTGCCCCTGGGCGAGCGCTCGCTGCGCCCGCTCGAGCACCGCGCTGCCTTCGGGGACCGAGCCGCGCGCCAGCGGATCCGATCCGATCAGTCCGAGCGCCAGGATCCCGGCCAGGACGGCCGGGATTCCGAGCCAGAACAGATCGGAGAACTTTCGCATGCGCCTCAAACTTAGCGACCTCCGGGTCTCTCGCGAGCCCCTTGCCACGTCTCTCAGCAATCACCTGCGCGCCGCGCAGGCTGCTCTGCTACGTTCGGGCGCCAACCGTGCGCATCTGGGCCACCCTCCTCGTCTCGCTCTTCCTCGCCGGTTGTCCCGGTGCCGATGAAGGCGCAGCTCCGGGCCCCGAACTTCAAGCGTCCGAAGCGAGCCCGGGCAGGGGCTGGTGGGTGCTTGCCGAAGGCTCCTGGCGGACGCTCGAGTCTCCTCGGAAGATCGACCAGTTGGTCGCGGATGCTGAGCGCCTCGGCGTGACGGACTTGTTCGTTCAGGTCTACCGCGGGGGCCGGAGTTGGTTCCCGTCTCAGAGCGCCGACGCGGCCCCCTACCGTGAGATCCTCCAGCGCGGCGCGGGTGCACCCCTCCCGCGCCTGATCGAGGCCGCGCACGCGCGCGGCATCCGGGTCCACGCCTGGTTCAATGTGCTGCGGGTGGCGAAGAATCGCGACGCGCCCCTGCTCGCCGCGGTGGGCCCGGACGCGCTCCTGGTCGATCGCGAGGGCCGCAGCCTGGCCGACTACCCGAACTTCGAGGTCCCGCTTCCCGACCGCCGGCACGCGCGGATGGGAAGCCCCGGTCTCTGGCTCGACCCGGCGACGCCGGGCGTGATCGAACACCTCGAGTCGACGCTGGACGAACTGGTCGCGTCGACACCCGAGTTAGACGGTCTGCACCTCGACTTCATCCGGCATCCATTGGTGCTCCCGATCGTCCCGGGCTCGCGCTTCGACGTCGGCCTCGAATTCGGTTACGGAGAACCCGGCCGGGCCCGCTTCGAGCAGGAGACGGGCCGGGCCTTCCGGCGCGGTGAGCAATGGGATGCGTTTCGTCGCGAACGGGTCGACGAGACGGTGCGGCGGCTCTCGGCGCGCGTCCCCGAACACTGGACGGTGTCGGCC
>JAYZEO010000042.1:0-10707 GCA_036337215.1 Myxococcota bacterium
ACCACCGGCTGGTCGAAGTCCGCGGCCGGCGGGCGCCCCGATGCCACCAGGTAGGAGAGTCCCTTCCCGTGTACGCTCGGGAGCGCATCGAAGGGAACGAAGCCCCGCCAGTCGTAAAGCCTCGAGTTGCCGCGCACCGGAAGCAGTCCGGTTTCGATCGCGCGCACCGGCAGGCGACCCGCAACCTGCATCCCAATCACGCCGCTCCGGTCGGCGTAGAGGTGCGTGGCGACGGGGGCCGGGAGTTTGCGGAGCGCCCGCCGGAACTGCTCGAAAGAGCGCGCCTCGGGAATCCGAAGCAACCCCTCGATTCCGCTCGTGGACGCCTGGCCCGTCCACTGCAGCGCGAGACTCGCGCGCGAAGGGTGCTCTCCGGCGACCGCGCCCAGGATCGGTCCGTGACGAGTCTCGATGATTTCGATCTCTTCGTCGGCTGCGTAGCGCACCGCGATCGATTCGTGGCGCCGCTCGGTCTCGAACCAGCGGCCCCCTCGCTCGTAGCGGTAGTGATCCGCCGGGTGCAGCGTCTCCTCGTACAGATCCGTGGTACTCGCGTGCAGGATGACCTGCCCCCACGCGATCTCGCGGTTGCTGCCGGCCCAAAATGCCGGGATCCCCGGCCAGGTCGCGCCGGAAACCTCCCAGCCCGGGGTCGAGAGATGCGCCAGGTAGAACAGCGGTGGTAGGCCGAATTCAGTGTGTGGATCGTTGGCGAGCAGCGGCATCCCGCTGGCCGAACGGCTTCCGCCGACGACGAAGCCACCGCTCCCGACCGGCCCGCGCAGCCCGATCGCGGCCGCCCAGCGGTCCGCGATGCGTCCGTACTCCAGCAGGCTCCCGAGCGTGACCGCGCTCGTATCCGTGACCTGCGGATCCTCGCGCGCGGGGAAGAAGGGCTGCGAAGGCAGGCCCCCGATCTCGCGCACCAGACGGTCGAGCAGCAGGCTCGCCGAGAGGGAACGACCCAGCATCCAGGCACGCAGCCGTACCAGGGCCAGGGTATCCTCGACGCTCCAGCGCTCCGCGGAAAGGGCCAGCCAGCGGAATTCGACCGGGGCCGGGGCCCGATTGGCAGAGACCAGGTCGATCCACGAATTGATCCCATCCGCGTACGCTTCGAGATCGAGCCGGACCCCCTCCGGAAGGCGCTCGCGCTCCCGGGCGGCCTGGCGCGCAAGGCCCAGGGTCCGAGCCATCCGGTCGGCCTCGACGGTGGAACTCCCGAACAGTTCGGAGAGCGTACCTCGGGAGGAGCGCCGCAACAGTTCCAGCTGCCAGAGCCGGTCCTGCGCGTGCGCAAACCCGAGGCCCAGCAACGCGCTCCGGCGCTCCTTCGCACGCACGTGCGGAACCCCGAATATGTCGCGCCGAATCTCGATCTCCGACCGGATCCGCTCGCTTCGCAGCTCGCCCTCGGCCCGCGGGCTCTCGGGCCAGAGTCGCACCACGAGCAGCGCTCCGCCGCACAGCAAGAGCAGGACCCCGAGCACGGCCATCAACGCACCGAGCCGCCACCCCAGCCCCGCCGACCGGCGCCCTGCGCGCGGCTCTTTCACCGGATTCGTTCGAGCACGACGTGCGCGAGCGCATGAGATCGTGTCAGTGAGGTCGCGACCCAGGCCCGATCAAAGCCGCGCCCCTCGGCGACCTCGAGAGCACGACCCGTAAGCCTGAGTTCGCAGCCCCGCGCCAGATCCAACAACTCGAAGTCGCGCCAACCCACGCCCCGGCGCCAGCCAGTCCCAATGGCCTTCATGCCGGCTTCCTTCACGGCAAAGCGCAATGCGAACTGTGGCGCGGAACGGCCGAGACGCTCACAGTCTGCGCGCTCGCGCTCGGTGTAGACGCGCTCGAGGATTCGGGCCCCGCGGCGCTCGAGTGCGCGTGCGATGCGCGCAATCTCCACCAGGTCGATACCCGAACCGACAATCACCCCGCAGGGACTCTAGCAAAGCCTTCGGCTTCGTCGTAACTGACTGAAATCGTGGAGATTCAGGACTCGGGTTCGGATTGACGGCTTCGATAGCCGCCGTTATGCTGCGCCCGCCTTCAGCAAAAAAGAGAGGGTTGCATGAGCGTTCGCGTCGGAATCAACGGCTTCGGTAGAATCGGGCGCTGCGCCCTGCGAGCGGCACGAGGTCGCGATGCGATCGAAGTCGTCGCGCTCAATGATCTCACCGACCCCGCCACACTCGCACACCTGTTGAAGCACGACTCGGTCCACGGCGCCTTTCCCGGGGAGGTGGCCGCGGCCGACGATGCGATCCAGGTCGACGGGCACAAACTTCGGGTTCTCGCAGAGCGCGACCCGGCCGACCTGCCCTGGAAGGAACTCGGCTGCGACATCGTGATCGAGTCCACGGGCCTGTTCACGAAGCGCGCCGATGCCGGGAAGCACCTTTCGGCCGGCGCGCGGAAAGTGATCATCACCGCCCCCGCAAGCGAACCGGACCTGACGCTGGCAATCGGCGTGAACGATGACAGCTACGACGCCGGCCAGCACCATATTATTTCGAACGCCTCGTGCACCACGAATTGCCTCGCTCCGGTCGCCAAGACCCTGAACTCGGAATTCGGGCTGCGGCGAGGCTGGATGACGACCACCCACGCCTACACGAACGACCAGCGCATCCTGGACCTGCCGCACTCGGACCTGCGTCGGGCGCGCTCGGCTGGCGTTTCCATGATCCCGACCTCGACGGGCGCGGCACGCGCGGTGGGCCTGGTGCTCCCAGAGCTGCAGGGAAAGCTCGACGGAATCGCGATCCGGATCCCGATCGCGGACGTGTCGATCGTCGACCTCGTCTGCGAGGTCGAACGCGAGGTGACGGCCGAGCAGGTCAACGAAGCCTTCCGCAGAGCGGCGGCCGGCCCGATGAACGGGATTCTCAGAGTCTGCGACGAACCGCTGGTATCGATCGATTTCCAGGGAGACCCGCACTCCTCGATCGTAGACTCCGAGAACACGCGCGTGCTCGGCGGCAACCTCCTCAAGGTGCTTTCGTGGTACGACAACGAGTGGGGCTACGCGAATCGGGTGGTCGACCTCGCAGAACTCGTCGCTTCCCGGCTCTGAAGCAGTGAGCGTCCGTCGACGCGACCGTCCGGGGCTGCGGTTGGTCTCCGACCTCGAACTGCGTTCGCGCCGCGTCTTCCTGCGCGCGGACTTGAACGTTCCGCTGCGCGACGGCCGGATCGCGGACCCGACGCGGATCCGTGCCTCGCACGAAACGCTGGCATACCTACGCGAACGGGGCGCCCGTGTCGTACTCGCATCCCACCTGGGGCGTCCGCGCGGATCGGTCCTCCCCGAACTATCCCTGGCCCCGGTGGCGGAGGCGCTCGGGGTCCCGCTGCTTCCGGATTCCGTGGGTCCAGAAGTCGAGCGAGCAGTCGAGTCACTTCGTGACGGCGAGGCCGTCCTGCTCGAAAACCTGCGATACCACCCGGAAGAGGAGGCGAATCACCCGGACTTCGCCGCGCAACTCGCGCAACTCGGGGAGATCTACGTCAACGACGCATTCGGAACCTGTCACCGCGCACACGCGAGCACGGCGGGCATCGTCGCGCACTGCAAGCAGGCGGTGGCGGGATTTCTGCTCGACCGCGAAGTCAGCACACTGGCTCGGCTCCGCGACACACCCGAGCCCCCCTACGTCTGCATTCTCGGCGGCGCCAAGGTCTCGGACAAGCTGTCGGTCCTCGAAGCCCTGGTCCGGAAGGCGGACCTGGTGATCGTGGGGGGAGCGATGGCCTACACCTTCCTGCTCGCACGCGGCGAGGAGGTCGGCCGTTCACTGGTGGAGACGGATCTCGCCCCGGCGGCAGCGCGGCTGATGCAGGCGGGCACCGAGTTCCTGCTGCCGGGCGACCACGTGGTCGCAGACAGCCTCGACGAGCCCGGGTCGGCCCGGACGCTCGATCGGATTCCCGAAGGGGCCGTCGGGCTCGACATCGGGCCGCGCACCCGGAGCGAAATCGCCGCGCGGCTGGAGTCGGCGGCCACCGTGTTCTGGAACGGTCCGCTCGGCCTGTTCGAGACTCCCCCGTTTGACGCCGGCACGCGAGCCGTGGCCGAGAGCCTGGCACGAAGTTCGGCCTATACCGTGGCCGCCGGCGGCGACTCCCTCGCGGCCGTGGCCGCAGCCGGTGTCGCCGAGCAGATTGACCACTGCTCCACGGGAGGTGGAGCCTCCCTGGAGTTCGTCGAGGGGCGTTCGCTCCCGGGCCTGGTCGCGCTGGAGGGGTCCGCGTGAGAACCCCGATCCTGGTGGCGAACTGGAAGATGCACAAGGGCGTGTCAGAGGCGACGGCCTTCGTCGATGCCCTGAAGCCCAGGCTCCAGGCGCTGGATGGCGTCGAGGTGGTGATCGCGCCTCCCTTCACGACACTTGGCGCGCTTCGGGGGACCCTCGACGGCAGCGCCATCCAACTTGCGGGGCAGAACCTGTACCCGGAGGTCGAGGGAGCGTTCACGGGCGAGATCTCGCCCGCCTTCCTGCGCGAACTCGGCTGCCGCTACGTGATCCTCGGGCATTCGGAACGACGGCACGGGTTCGGAGAGAGCAGCGAGTTCGTGGCTCGCAAGGTGAGGGCCGCGTACGAACACGAACTGCGCCCGATCGTGTGTGTGGGCGAGACACTCGAGCAGCGGGAGGCCGGCCAGACCAAGCAGGTCATCGCGGCCCAGATCCGAGCATCTCTCGCCCAGGTACCGCCCGCAGGCTCCCTGGACCTGGTGGTGGCCTACGAGCCAGTGTGGGCAATCGGCACCGGTCGAACCGCCTCGCCCGACGCCGCTCAGGAGGTTCACGCGCTGATTCGCGAGCTCCTGGGAGAGCAGTTCGGCACCGCTGCAGAGCGGATCCGGATCCAGTACGGCGGGTCGGTGAAGCCCGAGAACAGCGGTGCGCTGATGGCGCAGCCCGACATCGATGGCGCGCTCGTGGGGGGTGCGAGCCTTGACCCGGCCAGCTTCTTCGCCATCATCCGCTTCGACAAGCCGTCGGGAGAGGCATCCGGGTGATCGTCTTTATTACTTCCCTGCACGTTCTGACCTGCCTGGCGTTGATCGCGATCGTGCTGCTCCAGCACGGCAAGGGAGCCGATCTGGGGGCCGCCTTCGGTGGCGGTGCCAGCCAGACGGTGTTCGGGAGCCGAGGCGCCGGAAATTTCCTGACCAAGCTCACGACCGGTGCGGCCATTCTCTTCATGGTGACCAGCCTCACCCTCTCCTACTTCGCGAGCCCCAGCCTGGTCCCGAGTACCGTCCCGATCGAGCCCGAGCCGAGCGCACCTGCAGCCCCGGAGTTGCCGGCTTCGAGTTTCCCCGAAGCCGCCGCGATTCCGGAGGCCGGAGCCGGGGTCCCTTCCGGCTTCGAGGCGATCGAGCCACCTCCCGCTCCGAAGTAGCCGCGGCGAGCACCCTGATCTAGATTCCACACCTCTGCCCAGGTGGTGAAATTGGTAGACACGCCAGGTTGAGGGCCTGGTCCGTATTATTGCGGGTGCTGGTTCGAATCCAGTCCTGGGCACCAACTCCGAGCTTCCCCTGCGGCTGCACCCTCGAGCCAGGCGGGCAGGAACTGGGGTATTCTCGGAGTCATCATGGCTAGGGCGCTCGTTAGATTCTTTGGCTTCCCCCCGGACATCGCGCGCCGTTGTATAGGCACGGGGCGAGAAGACGACAGAGCGCGGACCTACGTCATCGCCGCGCTCGGACTGGTCCTGGCATGCGCAATCGGCTGCGGGGACGAGCCACCGCGAAGCCTACTCGTCGCCGGAGAGGTGTTCTCGCAGGTCAGGCTCAGCAAGACCGGGGAAGCTGAGCCATCGACTCTTCGGCTCGACCGCCTTCGAGACGGAGCAGCCGCATGGAACACCGGCTTTCGGAGTGGCGACTACGTGCTCTCCGTGAACGAACTTCCCGTCTACTCGTACCAGGGGGGCCTGTACCTGCTAAGTCGTGTCGATGCCGCGATCCCGACGGTGATCGAGGTCAATCGCGGCGGTCAGATCTTGCGCATCGAGATTCCCGTTGCACAGCAGTGACCTTTCTCGCCACCGGCAATTCGTGCGCATCGCTCCGGCGAAATTGGCGGGCGTTACTCGCGACGCCGTGCTTGACTCGCTTTCGCGATCGAGATAAATTTATCGACGGCTAGTCGAGTCCAGGCGAGCAGGAGATACAGGCACTCGCTCCGTCGGTCGTTTATTCCTGGGGGCTTGGCTGGTCAGGCTTTGTACCGGCGGCACGAGTTTTATGCGGGCGATCCGGTGACTACCGGAGGCTTTCACACTTAGCCGGGAGACCGGGGGACGCTCCCCCGACGATGATTGGCGCCAAGCGTGGCCTGTCGCTGGCCACGGCGCCGAGCGACACTCGTCGGTGTTCCTCCGTGAGCAACAGACTCCCCGGGACGCGAACCTTTTCAGTGTACGTCGGTCGTGTCGCCCGCAGCCTGATTCACCCGCCGAGCAACCATGCGGCGTCGGCGCTCTACCGCAGCGCTTGGGTGTGCTCGCACCGGTCCAGAATGGTTGGCTCTTCGGAGGCCGGGATCCCGGCGGCCTCGGCGACTATGCGCATGCGCTCCGCAATTGTGTAGACCGAGGTAGGCGGCGGCACCATCCCCATTTGCACGGGATCTGCGCTGGCTCTCACGCCGGAACCCGAATCCGGCCCGGGCTCACTTCCCGGGTTCGTGGAAGCGACCGTAGCGACCGCGAAAGTAGAGCAGAGGCTCGTGATCCCGTGCGTCTGCAGCCTCGACCTGACCGACGTAGATCACGTGATCGCCGGCCTCGACCGCCTGAATCACCCGGCAATCGAGCGTGGCCAGTGCGCCCGGGATATGCGGACAGCCAGTCGCACCGTCCTCGTGTTCGAGGCCCTCGAAGCGCAGGTGTTCGTCCTTGGATCGCGCGAATCGGTTCGAGAGTTCGTGCTGGCCGAGGGCCAGCAGGTTGACGGCGAAAACTTCTCCGCGCGCGATGACACCATGCGTGTCCGAACTCTTGTCGGCGCAGATCAGAACCAGCGGTGGATCCAGGCTCACCTCGTTGAACGCGGACACCGTCATCCCGTGAATCTGGCCCTCGTGCCGGGTCGTCACGATCGTCACACCGGTTGCCCAGCAACCCAGGACTTGCTTGAATTTCTCTGAATCGAACGTCACCGACCTACGCGCTCCCGCTAGCGGACCTCGATCTCGATTACCTCGCTGAAACTGACCCGTCCGGAACTCCCCGTAAATCCGCCGAGCGGCCGTTTGCCCCAGACTTCCTTCACGGCGCCGTGAGGCGCTCCCTTCTCGGTGCCGTACAGAAATACCGCCCCGAGCGGGTACCGGCCGGGCCTCAAAGGGGCGCGGAGCTGGTAGTTCACGCGCGCAGAAGCGAACTCGCCCGCAGCCGGGTCACTCTCGATCCCGTAGACGTTCACGTACGAAATTCCAGCTGCAAGCTCGGGATTCCGGCGCGAAGTAAACTTGGTCTGAGGCTCGCCATCGGTGCCCAGCACCCGGGGTTCTCTCACAATCTGCCAGCCCGCCGAGGGCGCGGGACGCGCCTGCCAGCGATGCGCCGCATCCACGAGCGCAATACCGATCACGGGGCCCCCACCCCCGGTCGTCGTCACCGTCACCTCGAAGAGTCCGCCGGCCTTGACCGAGGCGGGTGCAACAATCTCCACCCGGCTCGCGGCATCGATCGCCCGGATGCCTCCGATCAGCGCCGCGCGCTCGGCCGGCGTCAAATTCGCGTAGGGGCCATCGGGCTGGGCGGCCTCGATCTTACCGAGGTGCTTGTTCGCGACGAGCTCCGATTGGATGCGTTTCTCGGGAGCTCCGCGAAGCTGCTCCGCCGAGACGGAACTGTGACAACTCGCACAGTACGGGCCGACGTCGGTCACGAACGAGGGAGTCCCCCCGGGATACGCGAACGCACTGACGGGAAACGCGACCGCCGCTACTGCGGAGAGGGCTCGGAAAAGCTTCGGCATCCTAGTACTCCTCGTGGCATTCCTGACAGATGGGCAGAACCTCCTGTTGGTCCAGAAACTGGAGTTCCGGATCTCCCTGCCCCGAGTGAGAAGTGTGGCACTCCACGCACGCAAACGGAAACTCTACGTTGTGGACCTCGACGCCATGAAAGGCGCCGGCGTCTGCCCCGGCGACGCTCGTGTGACACTTGAGACAATCCGAGTCCCAGAGTGGATGGCGCATCCGCTCGGGTTCTCGAAAGCGTCCTATCAGGTAGCTGGCGGCATCGCGGGCCGCCACCAGCTTCACCCGGATTCGCCCGAGTGACCCGGTACCGCGGTGGCAGTCGATGCAGCGGAAGTCCTCGCGGCTTGCGCGGTGAGCGGCCACGAGACTTCGTGGCGGATCGGACCGAAGATCGAGCGACTTTTTTTCGTGAAGCGGCGTCGCCGAATCCAGGTGACACGCCACGCAGAATCGATTGTCGGACTCCAATCGGTCCGACACAACCCAGCTCGCGATACCGATGACCAGTGCGAATACCAGCGGCAGGACCGTGAAGCTCGGACGCACCGTCCCGGACACCTAGCGGGTCCGCAGCAGTAGCGCGAGGTCACTCACGTTCGTCTGCGTAGGACCGGTACGGAGCAGATCCCGGGTCGATGCAAGCAGGGTATGCGAGTCGTTGTTTCGAAGCGCTGCTTTTGGATCGAGCCCGGCTTCGCGCGCGCGGCGGGCCGTCGAGCCATCGACGATCGCGCCGGTCGCCGCAGTCGGGCCGTCGCTCCCGTCGGTGCCCGCGAAGAGACCCGTCACCCCGGGGTCGCCATCGACCGCGAGCGCAAACGCGAGAGCCGCCTCCTGCGCCCGGCCCCCGCGCCCGGAACCCACCACCCGCACCACGGATTCCCCCCCCGCGATCAGGAGTTCCGGGCTCGCCGAGTTGCGGATCTGGGCCGCAAATTCGCGGCCCCGCGCACGTGCGTGACCATCCAAGCCACGCGGCATGAGTTGGCTCGTCAGACCCAGGTCGCGCGCGGTCGCGGCGACCGCAGCAAGCGCCTGATCGAGATTCGCGATCACACGGTGTTCGACGTTCCTGAAGCAGGCCGCATCGGAACCGGGCGTGTCTGCGATCTCACCGCGAACGCCGGCCCCGAGCCGGTCGAGTACGGGCGTGGGCCATGCGGATCGCGGACAGGCACCGAGCAGAATGTCGAGCGCTTCGGCGAACGAGGTCGGATCCGGGGCGGTGGGACCGGACGCAATCGTGTCGAGTCGATCGCTCGCCACGTCGGAGATCAAGAGCGTCACGACCCGCCTCCCGGCCGCGGCGCGCGCCAGGCCGCCACCCTTGATCGATGAGAGATGCTTGCGAACGGTATTGAGTGCCTCGATTCCGACTCCGGCCCGCAGTAGCAAGCGCGTCACGTCGACTTTGTGCTCGAGGTCGATTCCGGGAGCCGGCGCGACCCAGAGCGCGGACGCGCCGCCCGAAAGTAGTACCAGCAGCGTCATCTCTGCGGGAAGGGCCGCGATGGTCGCGAGCGTTTCTCGCGCGGCCCTCACGCCCCGCTGATCCGGCAGCGGATGGGAAGCCTCGCGCACACTGATCCCCCGCGGAAACAACGCGTGGCCGTCCTTGGTCACCACCAGTCCACCCTGTAGCGCGCTTCCGAGAGAGCGCTGGGCCCCGAGCGCCATCGCGGATGCCGCCTTGCCGGCCCCGACCAGAAAACAGGGGCCAGGCACCGGACCCAGGGCTACCAGCGCGGCCTCGGTGCTTCGCTGACCCTGAACCTCTGCCAGTGCTGCGTCGAAGAGTCTTCGCAGCAAGATCCGCGACGCACTCACTCCAGATCTGTCGGGGGCTCCGGAACCAGCACGATCTCGATTCGGCGATTGCTCGCGCGCCCCGCCTTGTCCTCATTTTCGGCGACCGGCGCGTACGGGCCGACCCCGCGCGCGGAGATCCGCTCCGGCGGCAGGCCCTGCTCGATCAGAAATCGAACCACGGATGCGGCACGGGCACAGGAAAGCTCCCAGTTCGAGGGAAAGCACTGGCTCGAGATCGGAACGTCGTCGGTATGGCCCTCCACCACGATCTTGTGCCCCGGAATCTTGATCACTTCACGCGCGACTTTCCCGAGCACGTCCCGCCCTTGCGGCTGAATCTCGGTGCTTCCGGAGCCGAACAGGATCTGATCGAGCGCACGCACCTGGAGCTGCCCGCGCAGGTTGTGGATCGCGATCTGGCCGGATGCGATCTCGGCCTCGAGTTCCTCCACGAGTCTCCCGTAGGTGCCGCGGAGGTCTCGGATCTCGGATTCCTGCTCTGCTCCGAGCTTTCGTTGCGCGTCGAAGCGCAGGTGTAACGCATCGAGACTCTGCCTCAGGTCTTCGATCTCCTCGAGCAGTTCGATCCGCTCGGAGCCCAGGGACTCGACCGAGAGCGAGGACCGCTCGGACCGATCGCTGAGATCCCGAAACTCCTTCTCCAGGGTCGCAAGCTGCTGCTCGCGCAACCCGAGCGCGTGCTGGAGTTGGTTGCCGCGCTCGACGGCGCGATCGTAATCAGCGCGCGGTACCAGGCAGCCCCCGGTCAGCAGCAGACACGCACTGAGTGCCCGGATCGGTCGCCAACTGCAGATTAGGCGCCTGGGTTTCACGTCTTCAGAATCTCGCTTCCAAATACCATGCGCAACGCATGATCGGTGGTCTCGAT
>JAYZEO010000043.1:0-15487 GCA_036337215.1 Myxococcota bacterium
GGAGACCAATACGGGCTTTTTCGTAAGCCCGGAAGATACCGGCACCGACCCGCTCGACCCGGATACGGACGACGACGGACTCCTCGACGGAGTCGAGACCAACACTTCCGTGTTCGTGGACCCGGACGACACGGGCACCAATCCGCACCTACCCGACACCGACGCGGACGGCGTCAGGGACGATGTCGAGGTGCGCGACTACGGCTCGGATCCGAACGATCCCGACACCGATGACGACGGAGCGATCGACGGACAGGACAACTGTGTGCTGGTGACGAACGGCGACCAGGCGAATGCGGATCCGGGTGACGACGACAGCTCACGCCCGGGGATCCAGCGGTACGGGAACCGCTGCGACTCGGACCTCGACAACAACGGGTTCGTCAACACCGCCGACTTCTTCGGCTTCTTCCGGCCCTGCTTCGGAGTCTTGATCCTGAACGCACCCCAGTGTGCGGCTTCCGACTTCGACGGCAGCGGGGTCGTGAACGTCAGCGACTTCTTCGGCTTCTTCCGGCCCGGTTTCTTTGCTCCGCCCGGGCCCGGCATCTCGAATCCCTAGCGCTCGGGTCCGCGCCCGACCGTTCCGGGGTCGCGATTCGCGAGACCGCGAAGGCGCCTAGGAGCGGCTGAGCAGCAAGCAGCCGGCGAGTGGGCCACCCCCGGCAGAGGCGACCGCGACCCGTGGGTCGTTCGGGACCTGGCGCTCTCCGCCCTCGCCGCGGAGTTGCACGCAGGCCTCGTGCAGGAAGCCGTAGCCGTGCATGCGGCCGCCCGAGAGCTGGCCGCCCTGGGTGTTGAGCGGCAGCTCACCGTCGAGAGCGATGCGCGCGCCGCCCTCGATGTAGGGTCCGCCCTCGCCCTGCTTGCAGAAGCCGAGCGCCTCGATCCAGGCGAGCGCGAGAAAACTGAAGCCGTCGTAGAGCTCGGCAACGTCCACGTCGGAGGGGCGGAGTTCCGTCCGCTCCCAGAGCATCGCGCCCGCGTCGCGCGCGGCCATGGTGGTGAGGTCGTCCCACTGGTCCCAGCTCGGCCGGCCACGGAGCGCGGTGCCCACCGACTCCACCTGGATCGGCGGCTTGCGCAGGTCGCGCGCGGCCTCGCGCCGCGACACCACCAGTGCCGTGCTGCCGTCGCTGGGTACGTCGCAGTCGAACAGGCAGAACGGGGTCGAGATCATCCGCGCGGACAGGTAGTCCTCGAGCGAGAGCGGATCGCGGTAGATGGCCTTCGGGTTCCTGGCCGCGTTGCTGCGCGCATTGAGCGCGATCTGTGCCAGTTGCTCACGCGTGGTCCCGTATTCGTGAAAGTGACGCTGCGCGAACATCGCGATCCAGGTCGCGGCCGAGGCGGCCCCGAACGGGATCGTCCACTGCATCGGCCCACCGACGCGCGCGAAGCTGCCCCCGATGCCCGCGCGGCGCCCGCCGCCCTGGGCAGTCGATTCCCAGACGGTGCGAAAGCAGAGCACGTGCTTGGCGAGTCCCGCGGCCACGGCCAGGCACGCGTTCACCACCGAGCCGAGCTGTCCGGGCAGTTCGATCCCACCCGTAAACCAGGACAGTTCGAGACGCAGTGCATCCTGTACGTCGACCACGCCCGCCCCCGAAAAGCCCGCAGCCCCGGGAACGTTCCCGCCCGGGTAGGTCGCGATGCCGTCGATGTCCTGGCGCGTGAGCCCCGCGTCCTCGATCGCTTCCAGGCAGGCGTCGACCGTGAGCGCGAGCGGATCGCGGTTCAAGCGGCGACCGACTTCGGATTGTCCGAGGCCCGTGATGCAGGCGTCGCGTACCGAACCCGACATCAGGACCCGGCCGGCTCGAACAGCGGAATCGCCAGGTCGTCGTATTGTTCGAATACCACCCGCACCGGCATCCCGATCCGGATTTCCTCGGGCGCGCAGTTCACCAGGTTGGTGGTGAGCCTGAGCCCGGACTGCTCGTCGATCTCGACGATCGCGATCACGTAGGGCGGATCGAAGCCCGGAAGCCAGGGCTGGTGGTTCACGGTGTAGGTCAGCAACTGCGCGCGGCCCGAGACCGCGGCCACCTCGAGTTCCCGGCCCAGGCAATCGCCGCAGACCGGGGCCGGGGGGTGCACGTAGCTGCTGCAGTCCCGGCAGCGCAGGAACCGGAGTTCGCCCTCCATGCCTCCCTTCCAGAAGTGCTCGTTCTCGGGCGTCACGACGGGAAGAACGCGAGCCGGTTTCTCAGCCATGCACAGTTCCGCTACGCCTCACCCGTCACCGTCTGGACCAGGATCCGGGCGCAGGTGTCGACGAGGTCTTCGCGGGCGATGCCGAGTCCCTCGAGTTCGCTGTGGTAAGACGCGAGCCGCTCGAGGAATGCGGCGAGTGCCGCGGCCGCGGCTTGCGGATGGATCTCGCTCCCCACCTTCCCCTGACGCTGAAAGCTCTCGATCTGTCCGGCCAGCCCTTCGAGCACCGGGCCCAGCGCCTTGCGCCGGGTGCGCCGGAAGCGGCGGTCGCCCTCCTCGGCCGCGAGATTCCGGACCCGCAGGATCGCCCGGTGCGAATCCCAGTGACGAATGAACCCGTCGACGACGCCGCGCGCGCGCTCGAGCCGGTCCGCGCCCGACCAGGCCGCTTCGAGTTGCTCCACGAGTGCCGGCATCTCGTCGTCGGCCTGTTCGGCCAGCAACAGCACCGCGTCCTCGACGTCCCGGAAGTACTGGTAGAAAGTCGCGGGCGAGGTACCGGCCTTGCGCGCGATGTCGACCACCCGCAACTCGCGCAGGCTGCGCTTGGAGAGCAGGTCGTCGGTCGCGCCGAGCAGGCGTTCGCGCGTCTGCAGGGCCTTGGGCCCGAGCACGCGTCCGCTCTGGTCGACCTGGGCCCGAACGGCGGCCCTACTCGCGGAACGGGGCATCAGGCACCCTCGCCTCCCTCGCGGACGGAGTCGGGAAAGAACAGCCGCGCGGCGTTCTCGTAAAGGAAGGCATCGAGCACGCCGGGCCGCAGGTCGAGCTTCTCGGCCTCCTCGACGCAGCGCTTGATCTGGATCACCGGGTGGTCCGACGCGAACAGGATCTTGCGACGACCGCGCGTGTTCATGTAGTTGAGCAACTCGGGCGGAAAATACTTGGGCAGGTAGGCCGAGGTCATCAGCGAGAGGTTCCGGTACTTGATCATCAACCGGATCGCTTCGTTCCACCACGGGTCGGCACCGTGCGCCATCACCAGCTTGAGTTCGGGAAAGTGCAGGCAGACGCGGTCGAGAAACATCGGGTGCTGGCACTCGCCCGGAACCGGCGGGCCCGGGATCCCGGTGTTGATGGTGATCGGGAGTCCGAGTTCGATGCACTTGGCGTAGACCGGGTAGTAGACGGCGTGGTTCGGGGGCAGGTCGAGCAGAAACGGTGTGATCCGCGCGACCGCCACGGGCTGGCTCCCGGTAAGCGACTCGAGCGCCCGAAGCGTCTTCATGCCCCCGCGCGGGTCCAGTTGCACCCCGATCGAAAAGCGCTCCGGGTGGGCTTCGGTGAAGGACAGCACGTATTCGGAGGGGCTGCGGAGTTCGGTGGTCAGGATCGCTCGCTCGACGCCGATCTCGTCCATGACCTCGAGCATCTCGTCGACCGAGTAGTTCCGAAAGAAGTCGTCGCCTTGCTTGAAGGTATCGGTCGCGACCCGCTCCAGAAAGGCGGGGCGCCCGACCTCGCCCATCGTCACGTTCACCCAGCCGTCGATTGCGCGCGTCGCCATCTCAGCCCCAGGGATCCTCCGAAAAGAACTGGCGCATCCACTTCCGGTAGGTCCCGATCGGGCCGTCTCCGTCGCACAGGAGCGGGCGTCGGAAGTACTTCTTGTGCTCCCAGATCACGATGTCTTCACTCATCTGCTTTTCGAGGTCGCGAATGATCGCGGAGCCGACACCGTGATCTGCGTCGGCACCGTCGATCCGGTGAACCGAGTACGCGAAGCTCACGTCCGTGTACTCCTCGTCGATCGGAGTCGCGGTATTCACCATGATGGTCTCGATGATCCCCGTGAGGTGTACGGTCTGAAACGCGGGGCCGTGATCGGTGGTGTCGATCCCGCCGCGCACCTCGCCCTCGGGCGTTCCCAGCTGCATGCGCGAACGGCAACTCAGGATGTGCCCGTCGACCTCGACCTCGGTCTCTGGAATCGTGTGCGCCCCGTGCACGTAGCGGAAGTGGACCTGGTCGACGGCGTTCTCGTTCATGTCGAGCCAACGGCTCCGCACCTTCCAGTGCCGAAGCTCGTAGGGCGTCCACTCATCGGAACCCAAGCACTCGACGTCGGGAAGCTGGTAGCTCGGAGCCTCGCCGTCGCTGTGGTGCCAGAGCATGATCAGGCCGTTCTTCTCGCAGACCGGCCAGGAACGAATCCGCGCCTTGGCCGGGATCTTCTTGCCATAGGGAATGTCGAGACAGCGTCCACTCCCGTCCCAGAGCCAGGCGTGGAACGGGCAGCGCACGCCCTTGCCTTCCACGCGGCCCCCGTGACCGATGTGGGCTCCGAGGTGCGCGCAATGTGCGTCCAGCAGGTGCGCGTCTCCGTCCTCGTCACGAAACAGCACCAGGTCACGCCCGAGCAGGAACAGCGGCTTCAGCTCGCCGACCGCGAGTTCGTCGCTGTAGGCGGCCCGGAACCAGCCGTTCGCGTAGGCCGGGAATGGGAATCTCGAGCTCGCCGGGTCCGCTCCAAGATCTGACGCCATATCAGATATGACCCTATCCGGCCTCACCCTTGGAAGGCAAGTCAGCGGTACGGTGGTCCCGAACGCTCATTCGAGCGCCCCCGCGTCGGCGAGCCTCGCGATCTCGGCCGCGTCCAGGCCCAGGTACTCCCCGAGCACCCGGGCATTGTGCTCACCCAGGTTGGGGCCCGGTCGATCGAGACCGCCGGGGTTCTCCGAGAGTCGGAAGCCCGAGCGTTCGAAGCGCATCGCACCGAGGTGCACGTGTTCGATCTCCTGGAAATGGCCGCGGTGGGCGAGTTGGGGATCCTCCCCCAAATCTTCGAGCGTCTGCACCACCCCCGCCTCGACACCTAAAGCCTGCAATTTCACCATCAACGCGGGCGCCTCGAACCCGCGCGTCCACTCGCCGAGCTTCGAGTCGATCTCGTCCTCGTGCCGCAGGCGTCCTTCCGCACTCGTGTAGCCAGGCTCCCGGGCCCAGTCCGGATCGCCCATCGCGGTGCGGAGCGCGCGCCAGGCTTGGTCGTCGAGTACCGCGATCGCGATCCAGCGATCGCTTCCGGCACACGGATACACCCCGTGCGGTGCGGCGTGTTCCGAACCATTGCCCCGCCGGGTGGGGATCTCACCTTCCGCTCCGTGACGCACCACCAGTTCCGAAAGGCTGTAGACCCCGGCCTCGATCTGCGAGAGATCCAGGTACTGACCGCGCCCGGTCCGACGACGTTCGAGCAGCGCGCCCGCAACCGCGAGCGCTGCGTAGCGCGGGGCCAGTGAATCGGTGAGCGTGCCGTAGGGTCCGACGGGCTCGCGATCCGGCCATCCGGTCAGGTGGTTGAAGCCCGCGATCGCGGTCCCCTGCCCGCCGAAGCCCGGGTACGCTCGCTGGGGTCCGGTCTGGCCGAACAGGCAACCGCTCAACATGATCAGGTCCGGCCGAATGCGTCGCAGGCTCTCGTAGTCGAGCCCGAGACGCTCCATCACGCCCGGCGAAAAGTTCTCGAGCACCACGTCGGCCCAGGCGACGAGCCGCTCGACCAGGCCGATGCCCTCGGGCGTCTTCAGGTTGACGCTGACACTCTCCTTGTTCGGATTGAGCAGGATGAACATCGGCGCGCCGTCGAGTCCGTGCGCGCTGTCGGGCGTGAGCTGCAGGATCCGCAGAAAGTCGGGGCGTTTCGAGGACTCTACGCGCACGACCGTGGCACCCTGCTCGGCGAAATAGCGCGCGGCCACCGGACCCGCGGCCCCGGAGCTGAGTTCGAGGACCTTGAGTTCCCGCAGGCTCGGGCCCGTCGAAGCCACGGCGCCTACACCACCCCTTCGGAAGCGAGACCGGCGAGCGCCGTCTCCGAGACGCCGAGCGAAGCGAACAACTCGGCGTTGTGCTCGCCAAATCGCGGGGCACGGCCCCGCAGCCGAATGCCGTCGTTCGAACTCCGTGTAAAGAAACCCGGGTGCTCGATGCTGGCCCCCCGTTCGGGGTAGTCGAGCGTCACGAAGAAGTCCCGGTCGCGGAGCTGCGCGTGCTCGAGCAGCTCGCGTGCGTCGTTACACGGCGCGAGCAGAATTCGGCGTTCGAGTGCCTGCTGGTAGAGTTCGCGCATCGTGCGCGTCCGGAAGAACGCCCCGAAGGCCCCCTCGAGTCGTTCGATCTCGTCGTCCGAGACGGTGTTGTGGTTAAAACTCGACCAGTCGTACTCCCGGAGCCAGGCGGGCGCAGCATCACATCCCGTCATGTACTCGACGGTCGCAATCAGGTTCGGGATCCGCGCCGGCCCGCCTCGCAGTCCGAAGGTGATGTAGCCATCCTTGGCCTTCCAAATTTCACGGGTCCGCCCGGTGCGCGCGCCGGTCCTGCGCTGGGTTCCGGGGCGGAGGGCATGCTGACCGGGCGCCGAGAGCAGCGTCTGGAGCTGGCACTCCTGCAACGAGACGTCCACGAACTGGCCGCGTCCCGTCTCGTGGCGCGCAAGCAGGGCAAAGGTGATCCCGAGCGCGGCTTCCGGAGCCGCGTGGTAGTACGCGGTCGGCATGCTGCAGCGCACGGGCGGCCGGTCCGGGTCCCCGGTGAGCGCCGCATTCCCGCCCATCGCGACCGCGACGAGATCGTGGCCCCGGTAACCGGCGTACGGCCCGGTCTGGCCGAAGGGCGTGATCGCGCAGTGCACCAAACGCGGATAGGTCTCGCGCAGGTCCTCGTAGCCGAGACCGAGTGCCTCGAGACTGCCCGGCGCGAAACACTCCAGTACCACGTCGACCGTCTCGAGCAACTTCAGATACAGCGCGCGTCCGCGTTCCGCGTTCAACTCGAGCGTGATTCCGCGTTTGCTGGTGTTGAGCGCGAGCCAGAGCAGGCTTCTCTCGGGATCGGGAAGATTGCCCAGAAAAGGACCGCGGCGGCGCGCCGGATCGCCGCCGGGCGGCTCGAGCTTGATCACGTCGGCGCCCATGTCGGCCAGGATCTTGCCGGCCAAAAAGCCGCGCGGGTCACTCAGGTCCAACACGCGCACGCCCTCAAGCGAACCGGACATCTGGCGCCTCCCTTCCGGCGCGAGCGCGCGCTCTCGCCGCCGAGCTTCCCACCCAACGCGTGGTAGGCTCGCGCGTGGGAGGCAGGAAAGTATGCGCACCCCCGAGCTGTTCGACCTGTCCGGCAAGAGCGCGCTCGTGACCGGCGGTGGACGCGGGATCGGCCGACACCTGGCGATCGGACTGGCCGAGGCGGGGGCGAGGGTCTTCATCGCTTCGCGCAAACTCTCCAACTGCGAGGAGGTCGCGAGCCTGATTACTCGGGAAACGGGGCGTCCCGCGCACGCACTCGAGGCCGACCTGCAGCACAGCGAGTCGATCGAAGCACTCGCCGACCAGGTGCTCGCAGAAACGCCCCGGCTCGACATCCTGGTCAACAACTCCGGCGTGGTCTGGGGCGCACCGACGCTCGAGTACCCGCTCGAGGGCTGGGACAAGGTCTTCAACGTAAACGTGCGCGGACTCTGGGTGCTCTCGCAACGCGTTGCACGCCACATGCGGGACCAGGGCGGGGGCAGCATCATCCACGTAAGTTCGATCTCGGGATACAAGGGCGACTTCGAAGAAGCCCAGCCCGCGATCGCCTACAACGCCAGCAAGGGTGCCGTGATCACGCTGACCAAGGACATGGCCGTCAAGCTCGCGCCGTACGGGATTCGCGTGAACGGGATCGCGCCGGGCGCGTTCCTGACCGCGATGATGGACCACATCACCGGGGAACCGGCCAAGCTCGAGCAGCTGCACGCGCGCATCCCGATGCACCGCTCGGGCGCTGAAGACGACATCAAGGGCGCGGTCGTGTTCCTGGCGAGCGACGCGGCCGCCTACGTGACCGGCCACACCCTCGCGGTCGACGGCGGTGCGGCGGCCTCCTAGCGGACGACCCCGCGCCCCCACTAGGCCTCGTCGCCGTACTCGAAGCCCGCGATCAGCGCGCGTTCGGCGCGCAGCCGCTGCAACACCGCCTGGCGGAGCGGCGCGGTCTGGATCTTCTGGTTGCCGGTGAAGGCGATCTCGCCTTCTTCGAAGAAGAGCACCCGTCTCGGCACCTTGTAGGCCGCGAGCTTCTCGCGCAGGTGCGCCCGGATCGCGTCCTCGTCCGGGGTCGCGCCTGCGCTCGGCAGCACGCACAGGATCACGGCTTCGCCCAGCGACGGGTGCGCCACGCCGACCGCAAGCCCGGCCCGAATCCCCGGCAGCTCCCCGAGCGCGGCCTCGATCTCGAGCGGAGACACGTTCGCGCCTCCGGTCTTGATCAGATCGGAGAGGCGGCCGCTCCAGTGCAGGTAGCCTTCCCGGTCGATCCGGCCCCCGTCCTGGCTGCGAAAGAAACCCGCCTCATCCAGGTAGAGCTCGGGTTCGACCTTGTAGTAGCCGCGCATCAGCGTCGCGCCCTTGAACGAGATCTCGCCGGCGCTGTCTTCCGCCACGGGCTCGCCGCTCTCGGGATCCACGATCCGGACCTGCATCCCGGGAAGCGGGCGGCCATGGGTCCGGTGGCGAATTTCGGCGGGCGCATCGGCGGGCAGCGCCGACGCAATCGTGAAGGTCTCGCTGGTGCCGTAGCTCGCGTACACGCCCCAACTGTCTTCCTTGAGCCCGGCCGGCGCGGCCAGCGGCGAGCTAAATTCGCTCTTGCGCACGCTGGAAAGGTCGCGCGCAGCGATCGTCTCGTGCGCGGCCAGGGCCTGTTCCTGGTGTGGCCAGGCATGGATGGTCGTGGCCCGCTCGGTTTCGATCAGGTCGAGTGCGGCAGCGGGCTCGAAGGTTTGCTGGACGAGCAGCCGCGCGCCCGCGGCCAGCGTGGCGCCGAGCGACATCGCCATCCCGGCCGTCCAGAAGAACGGCTGCGCGGTCCAGACCCGGTCCTCGGAGGACAGGCCCAGGTAGTCCGCGAAACGGTAACTCTGAATCACCGCGGCCCGCTGGGCGTGCAGCACGCCCTTCGGGCGGTCGCTGGTCCCGGAGGTGTAGATGATCACGCCGTCGTCGGCGGGCCTGACCTCGGCGCAGGCCGCGTCGACCAGTTGATCGCTCACGTCACTCGCGTGCGCCAGCAGTCCCGACCAGCTCTCGACCCCGCCGTGCTCGGCCTCCAACCCCAGGCACGCGATGCGTCGAAGTTGCGGCAGCGCGGTCGAGCGCAGCCGGCCGCACGCCCCGTCGACGAATTCCGGGTGCGTGTCGAGCAGCTCCGCGAGTAGGTCCCGGTCGAGCAAGGTACGCTGAAGCAGCAGCAGCGACGCATCGCTGTGGCGCAGGATGTAGTCGCGCTCGTCGCTGGTGGCAAAGGTATTGACGGGTACCAGCACGCCGCCGACCCGGGCCACCGCGAACGCGGCTACGGCCCACTCCGGCCGGTTGGCCATGAACACGGCAACGCGGGTTCCCTTGACCGCTCCGGCCCCCACCAACGCGCGTGAGAGTTCGCGGGCCTGGCGCTCGAGTTCGCGGTAGGAGATCGAACGACCCTCGAACACGATCGCAGTCCGCTCCGCGTAGGCCGCCGCGACGTCGCTCAAGAAGTGGCCGAGCGTCCACCGCGCCGGGTCACGCCCGAGATCGAGATCGCTCGAAGCGCTCACGAACGCGCGCCTAGCTCGCCGGGAGCGCTTCGGTCGGAAGCCGGAGTTCGGCGCTACCGCTGGCCATCACCTCTTCGCGCTGGTTGGTCATCACCACCTCGACCGAGGCGACCGGCTGTCCCGAGCGGTCGTCCTGGCCGACCTCGAGCACGGTCCCGTCCAGATAGGTGACGTCGCCCGTGAAGGCCGGCGACCGGTATTGCATGTTGCTGTGGATCACCTCGCCCCACTCGCCGACCCAGTTCGTGAGGTAGTCGAGGATCCAGGCCCCCATCGACGCGCCGTAGCCGTAGCCTCGAGGAAGGCCGATCAGCTGCGCGTAGCGGGGCTGGACGTGGCCGCGCGACGGCCCCTTGTAGAGACCGTCGCCCTCGGCGGGATCGATCTTGGCCCCCTCCAGGTCGCGCGACATCTCGGGCAGCCAGCCGGCCCCGAACAGCGAGGAAGGTCCCCCGCTGTCCTCGAACGCACCCCACACGGTCATCAGGTAGGAGCGCCACTCGGTCGTGAAGCTCATCAGGGTGTGCGGCCCGATCGGGCGCCGGGGCAACCGGTCCCCGGCCTTTACGAAGAGCCGCCGCTCGTGCCCGAGCGACAGAAAGCTCTGGTAGTAGTCGAACTTTTGCTTTTCGATTTCCTGGAGGGCCTCGTCGCTCCACTCCGGCGCTTCCCGGTCCATGAACTCGCCGCGCTCGCGGGCGAGGTCGGCCCGGTAACGAATCGAGGTCGAACGCTGCTTGGCGACCACCTCTCCACGCTGGTTGATGTAGGTGGTGTCCCCGCGCGAAAACATGGTGGGCCCCGCAAACTTGGTCTGGGTCACCTTGTAATCGAAGAGCATGCGTTCCTGACGCATGCGATCGCCGGCCTCGATCCGGGGGCCGTGGAACCACCACTCGTCTCCCCCGAACAGCATATGGGTCCCCTCGATGTGCCCCTGGATCGCCGGCGCCGCACCGTGGCTGTCGTCGGTGCAGACCGAGAAGGACTGGGGCGCCAGGATCCGGCCGAAGCGGCCCTCGGCGGCGTAGGCGGTGTCGTAGTAGACGGGGTTGGGATTCTGCATCCCCTGGGCCCAGCGACGCAGGTCGTTCACGTGGACGCCGTCGCGCATGCACGATCCCCCGAGCGGGATTCCGATCCAGCGATC
This sequence comes from Myxococcota bacterium, assembly GCA_036337215.1. Classification (GTDB taxonomy): domain Bacteria; phylum Myxococcota_A; class UBA9160; order SZUA-336; family SZUA-336; genus JABSQV01. Next base: position 10,953 of record JAYZEO010000043.1, read on the forward strand.
GACCTCGGTGGTGTCGAAGTCCGGGGTGCCCTTCAGGTCAGCACTCACGCGGAACGCTCCCGGGACTGCGGCAGGCCGTAGAGCCGCACCATGTTTCCTGCACAGATCTCGTAGCGTTCGGGCGCGGGCACCCCTTCGAACATCTCGTTCACGACCCGGCGGCTGTAGGGCCAGTCGTTCCCGTGGTGCGGGAAGTCGGTCGACCAGGCCATATTGCGAACCCCGACCTCGTAACGATTCCGCACCCCGACCCGGTCCTGGATGAAGGTGCAGGTGAAGTGGTCGTGGAAGTACTCGCTCGGAAGCCGCGAGATGTCGATCCCGGTGTGGGTGCGGTTGCGCCAGTAGAAATTGTCGAGTTGCTCGAGGGCCTCGGGAATCCAGCCCACCTCGGTCTCGACCCCCAGGATCTGGAGCCCGGGCACGCGGTCGAAAAGTCCCGACATGATCAGTTCACTCATCACGGGTGGGAACATCAGCATACCCGCCAGGGCCATCGCGCTGATCGCGCCGGGCGTGTCGAGCTTGGGCGTCGCATCGCGCTTGCGCTGCACGTTGATGTGGATGCTGACCGGCATACCCATCTCGTGGGCTGCGGCGAAGAAGCGGTCGTCGTCTGGACCGAGGTCGTCCCCGCCGGCGGGCCAGGTCGAGATGATGCAGCCCCGAAAACCCTTCTTCTTGCAGCGTTCGAGTTCGGCCAGCGTCTCGTCGATGCCGAGATTCGGCATCTGTGCCAGGCCGAAGAGCCGCTCGTGGTCGTGGGCACTGAACTCTTCGTAGAGCCAGTTGTTGTAGGCCTGGATCCCGGCGCGATGCAGGTCGGGATCCGGGTTGCCCATGAAGAAGAACATCGTGCGCTGGCTCGGGTAGAGAAACTCGGCGTCGACCCCGTCGTAGTCCATGTCTTCGAGCCGCGCCTTGCCGTCGAAACACGACTTGCGGATGTCGTCGAAGCCGTAGCCCTTCCAGCGGATGTCCTCGTAACGCATGCCCGGGGTCGCCACGAGGCCGATGTGCATCAACGGGCGGCCGGGCTCGAACTGCCAGGCATCGCCGCCCTCCTCGTCCTTGACGACCTTCGGAGCCCGGTCGCGGAACTTCTCGGGCAGCCAGGTCTCCCAGATATGGGGGGGCTCGAGGCTGTGGCAGTCGGCGTCGATCAGTCGGTATTCACGCACGCGCATCTCCTGTGGTTCAGGCCCCGCTGCGGGCTAAATCTGATGGACCGTCAGATTTGAGTATACCAGATCCTTCCGCGCACCCCCGGGGAAATCTGGCCAGAACCGCGCTCGCCCCCGGGCCTGCGCAACCAGCCTCCCCGCTACTCAGCGACGCCCGCCCAATCCCAGGCCCTGGCGGGCGACCACGCCGCGCATGATCTCCGAGGTGCCACCGCCGATCGTCTCCCACATGCTCTGGCGCCACAGGAACTCCAATTCCGAGCCCCGCACGATCGCCTCGGGCCCGCCCCATTCGACCGCAGCGCGCGCGATCTTCTGGCACAGCACCGTGCCCGCGACCTTGTTGGCCGCGGCCTCCACCGCACCCGGGCGACCCTGCTGCACCGCGGCGAGGACCCGCAGGGCGTGCGTCTCGACCTCGAGCACTTCGACCGCGAGGTCTGCGAGCGTGCGACGCACGCTCGCGTCGCGCTCGAGCCCGGCCGCGCGCGTCCAGTCGATCACGTCCTCGAGATCGCGGCGCAGGCGCCGCGGTGGAAACTGCACGTGGCGCTCGTCGGCGAGTGCTTCCGCCACGATCTTCCAGGCCTCGTTCTCGCTCCCGATCCGCTGCTCGGCCGGAACGTGCGCGCCGTCGAAGCGGATCTCGTTCAACTGCTCGTCGTCGAGTGTCGGGAGTGGCGACACCGTCACCCCGTCGGCGTGAAGGTCCAGGATCATCAAACTCAATCCGGCGCTGCGCGAATCCGCCGCCCCGGTCCGGCACAACAACCAGAGGTAGTCCGAGTCCTGTGCGTACGAGGTCCAGCACTTCTCGCCGGTCACGCGGTAACCATCGCCACTTCGCTCGGCCCGGGTCCGAACCGCAGCCAGATCCGAGCCCGCCTGCGGTTCGGAATAGCCGAGCGAGAAGTGCAGTTCGCCGCTGCGAATCCCGGGCAGCCAGCGCTGCTTCTGGGCATCGGTTCCGTGTCGCAGAATCGTCTTCGCGACGATGCCGGCGCTGAGCGGCGGCCGAGCCGCGCGCGCGTACGCGGCCTCGTCCCAGAGAATGAACTCGTGCACGGGGCCTCGTCCCAGACCGCCCCAGCGCTCGGGCCAGGTGAGCGAAAGCCAGCCGCGCTCGCCGAGCGCACGATAGAAGGCCTTCACCCCGGCCCACTTCTCGTCCTGGTGAAAGAAGCCGTCCAGGGTCCGGTAGTCCTCGAGGAATGTACGCACATCCTCCCGGAAAGACTGCTCTTCTGTGGAAAGGGCCGTTCTCACGAGTCGCTCTCGATCCTCGCGTTGGGGTCCGGGTTCCAGCGCGGCGCCCGCTTCTCTGCAAAGGCGCGCGGCCCCTCGATGAAGTCGGGGTGCGACCAGTGCAGGCGCAGCAGCGCCCACGCGTACTCGAGCGCCTCCCCGTAGCCGCGTTCCTGCGCACCCCACACCGCCTGCTTGGACAGCGCCATCGCCTGCGGAGAGTTCTCTTGAATCGCTTCGGCCATCTGCTCGACCGCGGGCACGAGTTCTTCCGGGGAGGCGACCAGTTCGTCGACCAGGCCGAGTTCGTAGGCCCGGCGCGCGGGCAGCCGGTAGTGGCGACCCATCAGCGTCATGCGCAGCGCGGTGCCGAGCGGCAGCCGGCGCGCGAGCCCGACGTTCTCGAGCGCGCCCACCATGCCCACGCTGGTGTGCGAATCCATGAAGGCCGCATTCTCGGACGCGACGACGATATCGGCATCGACCACGAAGTGGAGACCCGCACCCACCGCGAGACCGTTCACGGCGCAGATCACGGGCTTCCAGACCCCGTTCTGGTGCGGCGACCAGAACACGTCCTGATCGAGCGGCAGGTTGTTGGCGACCTGCCCGTCGGGATCGACGGAACTGACGTCGAAGCCGGTCGAGAAGTGGCGCTCGCCGACGGCCGTCACCACCGCCACCCGGATCTCCGCATCGTCGCGCACCTCGCACCAGATCGCGCGCAGCGTCTGCTCCATGCGCTTGGTGAGGGAGTTGGCCTTCTCGGGCCGGTCGATCGTGATCCAGGCCACGGCGCCGCGGCGCTCGTAGCGCAGCCCCTCCAGCGGCCCCCTCAGGTCGATGTCTGTCTCGCGAAAGCGGATGCTCATGGGAATCCCCTCATACGCCAAAAAGTTCGAGCACTGCTTCACGTGCGCCGTGCTCCGCCGGGGGCTCGGAGGCGAGTTGCCGCACGCGCCGCGCCACGCGAAAGGCCGGGCCCTCCAGCATGATCCCAACCGCCCCGAACACCTGGTGACACACGTAGGCCGTCTCGAGCGCGGCCCGGGTCGCCGAGAGACGCGCGGCCGCCGCGTGCGAGGCGTACCCGGGCTGCCCCGCGTCGAACGCAGCGGCCGCAATGCGGGCCAGCGCGACCGCGGCCGAGAGTTGCATCGAGCAGTCCGCAAGCGGGTGCGCCACGGCCTGGAATTCACCGACCGCGCGCCCGAACTGGGTGCGCGTGCGCGCGTGCTCGGCCGCGTCGTCGAGCAGGCGCTGACCGGCGGCCGCGAGGTAGGCGGCGCGCGCGAGTTCGGAAAGCGCGAGCGCGCGGGGGACCCCGGGAAGTTCGACTTCGCGTTCCAGTCGTACGCGTCCCCAGGGATCGCGCGCCAGCGTATCGACGGCCTCGATCGCTCCCTGGGGATGCGCCAACCACGCGCGGCCCGCCTCGACTTCCAGGAACAGGTCGGCCAGCGGGGCCCAGGCCATCAGCGGCGCTTCCCCGACCGAGACCAGCGCATCGCCGCTCGAGACGGCCCGCCGTTCGGACTCCGGTAGCACCTGGGTGGCAAAGAAGGTCGCGGCCAGGGGTCCCGCGAACACCGCGGCCCCGAGCGCCTCCATCGCAGCGATCACCTCGAGCGCACCGCCCTCCCCGTCTGGAGTTGCGAGTGCCAGCACCCCGAGTTCGGCGAGCCCGTTCCAGTGCTCGCGATCGAACTCCCCCGATTGAGCGGTCTCACGCGGGGGGTGGTCGCGACAGAACTGTGCGAGGGCGGCCCCGATCGCCTGCTGCGCGTCGTCGAGTTCGAGATCGAGGCTCACGCGCTGCGCACCCAGCGCACATCGGCGACCGCGCGCTGCTGCGCGGCCGCACCATCGAGTTCGAGCCGGAGCGCCTGGAGTCGCATGCTCCAGACATGCAGGTCGTGCTCGCGCGTGTATCCGATCGCGCCCGAGAGCTGGTGCGTCTCGCGAAACACGCGCCCGGCCGCCGCGGTAGCGTGTGCGGCCGCGTCCGCGGCCGCCTCGGGCGGCGCCCCGGGCCAGGCCCCCTCGAGCATCAGCCCGCGCGCCCCCACGCTCGCGACCGCGCACTCCGCCCCCCGGTGCTGGACG
>JAYZEO010000044.1:0-4801 GCA_036337215.1 Myxococcota bacterium
CGGGCGAGCTGTTGCCGGGACTGCTCTGGTTCGCGGCGGTTTCTTTCAGCTACTGGGCCGTGCTGGTCCCAGGGTTCCTGGTCCACGGACTCTGCATCTGGTCCGCCTACCGCTGCGCGAAGCATTGGCGCGGCTATTGAAGCCCGGTTCTGCGCTCAGGCCGGCCCGCACGGCACCAGCAGCGTGACCTGCTGCTCGAGTACTGCCTCGCCTCGCTGGTTCACGAGGCGGTCGCGAACCCGCACGATGCCGCGGTCCGGCCGGGAACGGGAGACCCGTTTCTCCACGCACTCCGTGTGATAGGTCAACCGGTCTCCGGGCCGGACCGGGTTTGGGAAACGCATCTCGTCCTTCCCGAGCATCGCGAGCACCGCGACGCGGTTCTGATCGCGATGATAGAGGCGCGTACAGATCGCGAAGATGTGGCACGAGGAGGCCGTAAGGCCCCCGAAGTGCGACGCGCGTGCGGCCTCCTCGTCGGTATGGAACGGGAAGGGATCCCAGCGCTCGGCGAACTCGACGATCTCCGCAGCCTCCACTTGGTACTCGCCGACGGAGGAGCGGGTGCCGACTTCGAGGTCACTCAGGTAGCGCACGGGGCGTTACGCGAAGGCGCCTTCCAGTTCACGGAATAGCGCGGTCTGCTGGTGTGAAATTCGCTTCCCGAGCCCCGGGGACCCCACGGCGGTATCCGCGACGACCCGCACACACCCGATCAACTCCACCCGAAGCAGGGCACGCCGCTTGGCGCCGCGTTCGGCGCAGATCGTCCGGCGACGCAGGTCGAGAAATTCGTCCGACATCGCATCCTCCGCGGACCAGGTCGTCCGAACGCTGCGCCGCAGTCTCGGGGTTCCCGGCGCAAGGGTCAATCCGGGACGTCTCGCAGCTGGTCGAAATCGAGGCAGTTCCGGACACCCGACGAAACGAGGGTCCCAACCACGACGCCCGCCTCGAGATCACCGTAGAGTTCACACGCCTCGGTAATCGCGCCGCGCCGCGCCAGGACCTCACGTCCGACGCATCTGATGAAGTTCACGTTCGAGGGCCGGGATCCTCTAGAACTCTCGAGCCAGTCACGAACCGCATCGCCGACCAGATCTTCGCGCTCGGTCTCGGGTCCGCTGAGCCAGTTCCAGCAGAACGGGGTCGACTCACCCAGGCAGCCCGCGCCACCCGCGAGCGAGGCGACCAGAAGCCAGCCGCGGACGCGGCGCGGCTTCTCACTGTATTCGCGGCTCCCGCCGCCCACTCCGAAGCGCCGGCTCATTTCGTTCCCCTTCTGTCCGGGCCTTCGGGGAGAATACACGCACACTTCTGGAAACCGGGGAGCGAGGCGTGCCGGGAGCGACCCGCATCGAAGACATCGACTGGGAGCGCTGGACACCGACTGACCGCGCAACGCTGGTGTTCGTAATCTCGCACGGTCAGGTTCTGCTGATCCGCAAGAAGCGCGGACTCGGTGCGGGAAAGATCACCGGGCCGGGTGGCGGCATCGAGCCGGGCGAGAGTCCGGCCGACTGCGCTCGGCGCGAACTGGAGGAGGAACTCGAGGTGCGCCCGCTCGGCCTCGAGCCCTGCGGCGCGAACCTGGTTCAATTCCTGGACGGTCAGCGTCTGCAATTCTACGTGTTCCGCGCGTCGGGCTGCGACGGCTCGCCCGTCGAAACCGTGGAGGCGGTGCCGATCTGGACGCCGCTCGACCGAATCCCGTACCACGAGACCTGGGAGGACGACCGTTTGTGGCTCCCGCTGGTCATCAACGGGACCCGGTTCCTGGGCCGCTTCGTGTTCGACGGCGATGCGATGCTGGATCAGCACCTCGAGCAGGGAGCCAGTGCTACCGCTGTGTGTAGAGAGGCGATGAGGCCTTGAGATAGCGAAGCATGAGCCGAAGCAGAACCACGCACGTGCCGTCCGCGGCCGTGGCCCGGGATTCGTGCCACAGGAACTCACTGCGGGGGCTCTGACCGAGGGCCAAGACCCGCCCGGCAACCTGGTAGGGCGTGCACGCCAGCAGCGGACCCGCGAGCTGCCGGATCTCGATGGCCCCGAACACTGCCAGCGCCCGCCCACGCCGCAGCGACAGATGTGCCCGCTCGGCCGCGCGCAGCACCTGGAGCGACAGCCCGAGCGGTAGCACGCACGCTCCAAACGGTTTCGGATCGAGGTACCAGTCGATCGCGTCCGGGCTGCGCTCGACCCAGCGATCGAGCGCGTCGGACCCGACCTCGACCCGGACCGGTGCGAAGCGATCGCCTGCCGCGACCGGGCCCAGGATCCGCAGGTCAAGGCGCCGGGTCTCGGAATTCTCCGCGAGCCCGTGCGCCCAGCTGGCCGCCGGAATTCCGATCGCGACGCTTCCCGACGCGACGCGCCTGCCGTCCCGGCGCTCGACGAAGGCCTCCACGCGGACGTCGCGTGCACCCGGCGGCGCGAGTTCGAGGAAGGCGCGCAGCGCCTCGCCCCGCTCTGCTGAGCCGACGAACGCGAGCGACAGCGATCCGCTCTCGAACCAGCCCCGGCCAAGGCTGCGCCTCAGCAGCGAGGGAAACAGCTCGAGTTGCATCGAAGCCAAGTCGAGCTGCCGTGTAGAGCCCAGCCCCTGCGCGTGTTCCCGATCCGAAGAGCGCCGGTCCGCGTCCGGGTCGACTAGCTCGCGCCAGTCCCCGAACGCGCCGCGGCCCGGGTCAGGAGCGTGCTCGCCCGGTGTGTCAGGCACTGTACCCGGGATGCATCCCAACCGTTCGGGGCCGGGCCGCAGGATTCGATCTCGGGCCGGGCGACGGCAAGCGGCGGCCTCTGTGATTCCAAGGGCTCGGGGATCTCATCCCCTACCGGCCGCGCCGGCGGCAGGCGCCGGCTCCTGTCGCAAGGCTTCGACCACGCCGAGGGCGTCGCGAAGCGCCCGCACCTCGTGGGTTCGGATCCAGTCGACACCCCGCCAGGCGACCAGACTCTCGGCCGCCAGGGTCGCGGCCCCGACCGTGGAAACGTCACGCCCCACCAAACGCTGAAGAAAGGACTTGCGCGAGACCGAGACGAGCAGCGGCAGCCCGAGCTTTCGGCGCAGTCCGGGGAGCGCACGCAGTACCGCGAGCGAAGCCTCGGGCCCGCGTCCGAGAAAGAAGCCCATCCCGGGATCGACGACGATCCGAGCGCGCGCAATCCCGGCCGCGGTCAGATCGGCCACACGCTGCTCGAGGAAACTGCTCACCTCGGCCACGATCGTCTCGGGGTCACTCTCACTGCGCTGCGCTTTCCCGCGCCGCTGGATGGAGTGCATCACGACCAGTTTGCAGTCTGCCCGCGCGAGCCTGGGCCAGTGCTCCGAGTCAGGAAAGCCCTGAATGTCGTTCAGCCAGGCAACGCCGCGTTCGAGCCCGAAGCGTTGGGTTTCCGCGCGAAACGAGTCGATCGAAACCGATACGCCTGCGGATAAAAGCCGATCGACCACGGGCCGAAGCCTCCGGATCTCCTCGTCGGGCTCGACCCGGGCAGCGTCGGGGTGGCTCGATGCGGGGCCGAGGTCGATCGCGTCGGCTCCCTCTGCAACGAGCCGTTGCGCGTGTTCGATCGCCTTTTCCGGGTCGAGGTAGCGGCCACCATCCGAGAAAGAATCTTCGGTGAGGTTCACGATACCCATGATCCGCGTGCGCGGCCGCGCGTCGGTCACGGAGCCGTGCCTGATCGCGCGCAGAACCTCGGAGCGAACGGCAACCCGGAAATGCCGGCCCGGCTCACCCTAACTCACCGCGGCACAGGGTCTGGAGAAACTCCAGGGCCCACGACGCGTCTCCCGCTGGAGCGAAGTTCGCAGCAGCCTCAGGAACTTTCCGCGGGCCATCTCGACGGCTCCCATGCTCGCCAGATGGTCCGTGTACACCTGACAATCGATCAGGTCGAAGTTCCAGTCGACCAGCTGTTGGACCAGCTGCACGAACGCGACCTTGGAGGCATCGCGTTCGATCGAGAACATGGATTCGCCGAAGAAGCAGCCTCCGAGCGCGACCCCATAGAGTCCACCCACCATCCGATCGTCGAGCCACGCCTCGACCGAGTGCGCGAGGCCGCGTTCGTAGAGATCCGCGTACGCGTCGATCATCTCGGGTGTGATCCAAGTCCCGGTCTGGTAGGGGCGCGGAATCGCCGCGCACTCGTGGATCACTTCTCGAAAGGCCGTGTCGCAGCGAATTTCGAGGGTCACATGGCGCAACGTACGCATCATGCTCTTCGAAATCTTGAGCTCGCGCGGCCGGAGCACCATGCGCGGATCCGGAGAGTGCCAGAGGATCGGCTGCCCCTCCGAGTACCAGGGAAAGATCCCGGCCGCGTAAGCGACCAGCAGCCGATCCGGCTCGAGGCCGCCGCCGATCGCCAGCAGGCCATCCGGTTCAGCCAGGTCCGGAGCCGGGAACACGTAGCTCGAGCCCAGTTCGAAGACCGGCATCTACCCAATACTCGCGCGGCGCGGCGCGGCCGGGATGCGCCGCGGCAGAGGGTGGGGCAGGGGCCAGAGCGTCACAGTCGCAGCATCATATCCGAGCACGCTTCCGCCCCCCAACGCCCGAGGAGGACCCGGCGGGCTGATCAGGCATGCCCTCACTGCATCCTCCCGCCGGGCATCAGGGCTGCCACACTCAAAGATATGGGAGTGAAGTACCTCATTATGACCAAAATTTGACTAAAAACATACAAAAACTACCGGTATCTTGCTCACTCCTGCGGCACCCAACTTCTCTCCCGAGCCTCCCGCTGGCGCACCTACGCCCCGGAAGGTGCCTTGAACCCGCCGAGAGAA
>JAYZEO010000045.1:0-17211 GCA_036337215.1 Myxococcota bacterium
CAGCGCGCTTTGCGGATCCCGGGGTCACGGTTGCGCTTCGCGGGGAGCACCCCGCATACCGAGCGCGGGCCGAACTCGAGGGTAATCTGCGGACTCGCTGGCTCAGGATCTGCTGGCGCCCTAGCTGCCAGCGGGCGGCGCTTGGAGGGTCTGAATGTTGAGGTGGCCTCGATGCGGTTGAAGCGAAGCCGTGCCGCGGCCTCCTGGTGGATCCCGTTCGGGACGGGCTCGGTCCCCGCGCTCGCCTGGCTCACGGAACTCTCCCTGGAGCGCGTCGCAACCCGGGCTCTGGGCCTCCCGGTCCGCGTGGGACCCGTCCGAACCTGGCGCGACTCCGGCGAATTCGAGATTTCGCGGATCGCGGTCGCCAATCCCCGGGGATTTCGTGGGCCGCATCTGCTGGAGGTGGCCAGGGTGCGGGGACATCTCCGGCTCGCGACCCTCGGAGACGAGGTGATTCGCGTGCCCCGGCTCGAATTCGAAGAGGTCGAACTGGTCCTGGAACAGTCCCGGCAGGGCAGCAACTTTGGCGTGCTCCTGCACGGTTTCGGCGATCCGGACGGGTCTTTGCAGCAGTCCCCGGCCGGTCCCGGAATCACGATCGGCGAACTCCGGATCCGAGGCCTGCGTAGCCGCATCCAGTTCGCGCCCGGAGCGACCGAGCGCCGCCCGCTCGTGGTAGAAATTGCCGAGCTTCGTTTCGACGAAGTAGGATCGGAGGGTTCGAAGCCGCTCGTGAGCGGACGCTTTTTGCAGTCGTTGGTGGGTGCGCTCGTCCGCGCCGTGCTTGCGGAGGGACATCGGCTTCCCGGGTTGCTGGCCCGCGACCTGGCCGACCAGTTGACGTCGCTTGCCGCGGCCTGGCCGTTCTCCCCGCGAGCGTCGGAATCGCCGCCCGCGCGAAGCTTAGAGGAGTGAACGGTGTCCGATCATCCGCAGAACCCGGAGATCAAGTTGTTGGACGGGGAGTTCTACGCACGCGATCCGCATACGAGCTTCCGCTGGATGCGGGAACACGCTCCCGTCTACTGGGATCCCCAGGCTGAGATCTGGGGCATCGCGCGCCATCGGGACGTGCTCGGGATCTCGAAGAACCCCGCCGCCTTCTGTTCTTCCGGTGGCTCGCGGCCCGACTCGCCGCCGATTCCGTCGATGATCAACCTCGACGATCCGCTTCACCGCCGTCGCCGCGCTCTCGTGAATAGTGGCTTCACGCCGCGTCGCGTGGCCGACCACGAGCCCATGATCCGACGCACCTGCGTGGAGTTGATCGATCGTGTCGCGCCGCAGGGCCGCTGTGACTTTGTCCGGGACATCGCGGCGCCGCTCCCGATGCGCGTGATCGGGGAGTTGCTCGGAATCGAAACCGAGGATCACGACATGTTGCTGCGCTGGTCCGATGAACTGCTCGCCGGGACCTCGACCAGCGCGCGACCCGGGACGGCCGAACGCGCGGCGCGCGCCTTCATGGAGTACACGGAATACAACCGGAAGGTGGTCGCCGACCGCCGGGTGCGGCCGCCCGGCCCGGACCTGATGAGCGTTCTGGTTCACGCCGAGATCGACGGCGAGAAGCTCGGCGACGACGAGCTGCTGCAGGAGGGGTTGCTGATCCTGGTTGGCGGTGACGAAACCACCCGCCACGTGATCAGCGGCGGCATGGAGGCACTGCTCCGTCGTCCCGAACAGCTGCGCGAACTCGCCGCGGACCCGGCTCGGATTCCAACCGCCGTCGAGGAGATGCTCCGCTGGGTGAGCCCGATCCAGAACATGAGCCGCACCGCCACCCGCGAGACCGAGATCGACGGTCAGAAGATTCGAGAGGGGGAGCAGGTCCTGCTGCTGTACGCGTCCGCAAATCGAGACGCGGCGGTCTTCGAGGACCCATTTAGCTTCGATGCCGCGCGGAGCCCGAACGACCACGTGGCATTCGGCGGGTACGGCGCGCACTTTTGCCTGGGCGCGAGCCTCGCCCGGCTCGAACTCCGGGTCATGTTCGAGGAACTGCTTCGACGCATTCCGGATCTCGAACTCGAAAGCGATGCAGCTCTTCCGTTGCGCCCCTCGAACTTTATCGTAGGCATCGAGGAGATGCCGGTCGTCTTCGGCCCCCGGCGTGCTTGAGTCGGGCCGGCGAGCACGCGGGTTTCACGGATCAGGAGCGCGTGCGACCCCAGCTGTCCCAGTAGGTGATCTCGCGGGCCGGCCTGCGCTGGGCCGGACGTAGCCGTGCGTTGTGCATGTAGGCCACGGGTAGCAGAACGGTCTGCGTGACTTCTTCCGGAATCCCCAGCAACGCCGCTGCCTCGCGCTCGTGGACCAGGTGGAGTGTCGTCCAGGTGGTTCCGACGCCGCGCGCCCGCAATGCCAGCATCAGTGACCAGGCCGCGGGCAGGATCGAACCGTAGAACGCGACCTGGCTGGCCACGCTGTGGGGGTCTGGCCGGCCCTCGCTGCAGGCCACGATCAGGGCCGGGAAGCGATCCAGGCTCTCGGCCAGCGCTTGCTGGGCGGGGCGCGGCTGCGCGGGTGTGGTTGCTGCCTGGTGCGATTGTGCTTCGCGCAAGCTGCGGTATCGCTGGAAGGCACGCCGGTACAAGCGCCCGAGTGCGGCCTTCCGTTCGCGGTCGGTCACTACCAGGAAGCGCCACGCCTCTCGGTTCGCCCCGGTCGGCGCCTGCGCCGCGAGATCGATACAGGCTTCGAGCAGTTCGCTTTCGATCGGACGCTCCAGGTCGAGACGCCGACGGACCGAACGGGTCGTGCTGAGCAACTGATCGCAGCTCTCGAGGTCCATCGCCCGCAGCATAGTCGAGGTGTTCGCAGATGGGGTGTAATGGGCCATGCTCGCCTCGACGGGGACTGCCGCTACCCTTGCGGGGCCGTCCGGGGGGTGTCGCGGCGCGAGCGTCCGGGCCGGGTTCCGAGCTTCCCGGCAGGCAGGGAGAGTCTGTTGCCACTGACTCCGGGGGCCGGTCCGCTTCTGGTTCTGGCCGTGATCCTGGTTGCCGGGATGAGCCTCGGCTGGCTCGCCCAGCGGCTGCGCCTACCGGGCGTGACCGGCCAGGTGCTGGCCGGGATCATCATGGGTCGGCTCGGCCTGCACCTGTTCGAAGAGGCAGCGGTCGAAGAGTTGCAGCCGCTCACGCACTTCGCGCTGGCCCTGATCGGCGTCACCGTCGGCGCCCACCTGAACCTGCGCAGGCTGCGAAACGCCGGAAGGCGTCTGCTGCTGCTTCTTCTCGCGGAGGCCACCATTACCCCGCTCGTCACGGTCTCGGCGCTGCTGCTCCTGACCGACATTCCGGTCACGATGGCCTTCCTGCTCGCGACGCTCGCGATCTCGACGGCGCCCGCGACGGTCGTGGCGATCATCCGGGAGACACGCTCTCGCGGGACCTTCGTCAAGACCCTGCTGGCTGCGGTCGCGATCAACAACATGGTCTGTATCGTCCTCTTCGAACTCGTGCGAGGGGCGACGCGGCAGCCCTTTGCGGCGGGTGGGAGCGTGGGCGCCGCGCTCGTACCAGAAGTCTACGAGGCGTTGCTCGGAGGGGTGTGGCAGCTCGGGCTCGCGGCATCGCTGGGCGGCCTTGCAGCGGTGGCGACGCACCTGCTCACGGTTCGCGTCGCGCGTCCGGACCGTCTCACGACGCTCTCGGTGATCTCGATCATGGCCACGATCGGGCTCTCGACCTACTCGGGACTGTCGCCGCTGCTTGCGTGCATGGTGCTCGGGGTGGTCCAGACCAACTTGAACCCGAACCGCGATCGCCTCGTCGACTCGGTCTTTGCGAACTTCGAGCCTGCGATTCTGTGCACCTTCTTCGCGCTCGCAGGACTTCACCTTTCCTTCGAGCACGCGGGCCGCGTCGGCCTGCTCGCCGCCGTCTTCTTCGCTGCGCGTATCTTTGGGAAACTGCTGTCGGCGGAAGTTTCCATGCGGCTCGCGCGCGCGACCGAGCGCGTCCGTCGAAACCTCGGGATCGCGCTGATCCCGCAGGCCGGGGTAGCGATCGGGTTGGTGCTGCTGATCCAGGACGATCCCGCGTTCGCGTCCGTGCACGAACTCTTTCTGGCAGTGGTTCTGACGGCGGTCACGCTGGCCGAAGTCGTGGGTCCCGTCGCGACCCGGATCGGGCTCACCCGTTCGGGTGAGGTCGGACAGGATCGGCCCCATCTCGTGGACTTCATTCAGGAGGAGAACATCGTCACGGAACTCGAGGCAGACTCGATGGAGCACGCGATCGAGCAACTCACCGATCTTCTGCTCTCCTCGCACCACCTCCAGCAGGTGGATCGCGAGTCGATGCTCCGGTCGGTGCTGGAACGGGAGGCCCAAGTCTCGACCTGCCTCGGCAGCGGCCTCGCGGTGCCGCACGGCGAACTCCCTGAGGGTTTCTCGATGGTGGGTGTGATGGGCATCAGCCGGCGCGGCCTGCACGTCGAAACGCCGGATGATCTCCCCCTGCACTGCATCGTGCTGCTCGCGACGCCGCGCGGCGAGCGCGACCGGCACCTCGAGGTCCTTGCCGCGCTGGCCCGGACCGTTGCCGCCGACTCAGCCCTGCAGCAGGAACTCTACAGCGCAACCAGCCCGGCCCACGCCTACGAGGTCCTGCAGGGCGAGCGGGCTGCCGATTTCAACTACCTCCTCGAGGAGCCCGGAGATCCGGGTTCCCGATGAGCGCGTTCGCGCTGCCGGCGCTGCTCTTCGTCGGAGCCGCAAGCGTCGCGGCTGACGCGCCGAGCCGCGCGGACTTCCTGGCGGAGTTTCTGACGCCCGAGGTCAGCAGGTTCACGGCCCGCTTCGGAGGGACCGGGACCGAGCCCTTCCGCCCCGAGAAGTTGGCGCTCGCGCGTGCGCTTCCGGAGGCCGCGCGAGCCGGCGGCGCCGAACTCCGGATGCTCCTCGTGATCGGGCCGAACGGAGCCCGCGACAGCTACACGGTGGTGACGGTGCTCGCGCGTGGAGAGGGGCTGGAAATGAACGGTCTCTGGCTGGAGGGCCCGAAGATTCTCCGAAAGGGCGGCACCGCGATCGCTCCGGAGGCCCTGGGTCGCTTCGTTTCCGACCTGACCGGGTCCTCGCTGCTGCGTGCGGGTGGTGCGACGCCCGAATTGGTCGAAGCGCGGCTTGCGGCCGGTGAGTTTCCGACCGATCGGCGTTTCGATCTGTTACTGGCTCTCTGGAGCGAAGCGAGCGGGGCGGTCTTCTTCTTCGGAGATCTCCGAACCGAGCCGCGTCAGGAGGTTCGGCGCTTGCTCTCGCGCGCGAACGCGCGGCTGCACGCGCTCGTCCCTACCTTCCCCAGGTCTCCGGCCGCGCGCTGACGCCCGGACTTCTCTCCGCTACCGTGGGGAATCAGTTTCCGAGGAGGATCCAATGACGCTCATGAGGCCGGGCTCCCGGTCGGCTGAGATTGGCAGGATGCGCTCGTGAGGGCTGCCTGCGCGAGGTGGTTGCCGGTGCTGAGCGCAATGCTGCTGCTCGCGGTGCCCGCAGTGGCCGACACTGAAAACGAGGAGGGTGATCTCGATGCGCGTGAGGGCGAGGCCCGGAAGCTGATCGATCTATTCGGCGTGTATCGGTCCATGGACCAGTGGTCCTCGATGGCAGTGACGGTCGCCAGGCCCTTCCGTGCGCACGTCCCTCCCGAGGTCTTCGAGGCGCTCGAGATCACGCTTCGACAAGGCTACAGCCCGCCAGTCGCGCGCGAGATCCTGGTTCAGGAGTTGAGTTCCAACTTTGATCCGGATGCCATCGCTCCGATCGAGTGGTGGTTTGGCTCAGTTCTCGGCGGTCGCGTCGAGGAGTTCGAACTCGCCGCGGGAACTCCAGAGGGGGGCCGGCTGATGGAGGCCTACTCGCGTCAGCTCGCGGCGACGTCTCTGCCCCAGGACCGAAGGGAGGTTGCGCAGCGCTACGATCGGGCGACCCGGAAGTCGGAGGCGCTCGCGCTGACGCTCTATGCGATGAACGAAACCATCTTCCGTGCCGTGAACGATGTGGCACCGGAGGATCGGCGGTTGTCCCCGGACCAGGTCGACGCCGAACTCGCGAAACTCAAGAGTCGTCTTCCCGACTTGTTCCAGGGGTTCATCATCACTCAGTTGGCCTACATGCAAAAGGACCTTTCGGCCGACGAGCGGCTGGAACTGCTGATGTTCGCCGAGTCCGACTCTGCGCAGTGGTTTTTTCGAAATTACATCAAGGGTCTCGATCGTGCGCTCGCGAGCGGAGGCGAGCGCACTCGCGACGCGTTCAGGAAGCGCGTCGCAAAGCAGAGTGACTGATCCAGCGGTAGTGTACCGATGCCGAGGCTGAGGCAGGTTCCGCGCGCGGAGGCGACACCCGAGGTTCTCGAGTGGTATGAGCGCCTGTTCGGAACCCGCGACCCCGTGGCCGAGCCTGGAACCTCGACCGGAACGCCCGGGGACTGGTGGACGGTGTTTGCGCTGGTGCCCGACGTCTTTCGTCACGCCGTCGCGGGCTTTGCCCTCTACCGGAGCCCCGCGCGGAAGCTCGATCCGAAGCTCCGCGAGTTAGGACAGACCCGGGCCGGTTTTGCCCGTGGCAGCCAGTTCGTCTTCTCTCAGCACTGCAAGGCGCTGCGCGAGTTGGGTTTCAGCGATGAACAGGTAGCGGCAATCCCCGCCTGGCAGAGTTCCGAGTTCTTCTCTCCGCTCGAGCGGGCGGTGCTCGCCTACACCGATGAGTTGGTGCTTGCGGGGGGTCGCGTCTCTGACGGAACCTTCGCCCGTCTGAAGCGAGAACTCTCAGACGAGGAGATTCTCGAACTCACGTACATCACGCTGACCTACGCGCTTCACGCGACGCTGTGCCGCGCTCTGCGTCTCGAATACGACGACGTTCCGGAACGGGTCGTCGAGCTTCCGGCCCCCGAGTGAGTCGGCGGACGACCCGCGCCCGTTCTCCAAGGAGGAGTGTCGGATGACGGGCCTGGCCGTCGTTTTGGGGGTCTGCCTGCTGGTGATTCTGTTCGGCTGGCCGACGCGGCGGCGCCTGGCGCGCGTCGTCGCCCCGAAGCGCGGCCCGCACCCCCTGCTGCGCCCGGTTCTCGCATTGCGAGAGCGACTTCGGCGCTTTGGGAGACGCCGGCGCCGCCGTCGCCTGCGAAAAGTGTGAAGCTCGACCCACGGCGCGGTTTCGCCCGGCGCAGGTGCGCGGGCCGCCGGAGCGCCGTGTCATTCGGAGAGGAGACCGCGATGCCGAAGCTCCAGACCGTAAACGTCGATGCAGTCGGGCGCCTACCGGCCTTTTCTCATGCCAAGGTCGCGGGTGGCTGGATCTTCGTCTCGGGGACCCTCGGGACGAAGCCGGAGTCGTTCGCGCTCGTCGAGGGCGGGGTCGGCCCCGAGACCACCCAGGCCCTGGAAAATGTCGGACAAATCCTCTCGGGGGCGGGCGCGTGCTTTGCCGACGTGGCAAAGATGAACGTGTACCTCACGGACATGGCTGGCTTCGGCGAGATGAACCAGGCGTACCTGGCCTTCTTCGAGTCCGATCCGCCCGCGCGGATCACCGTCGGCTGCGCGGGCCTGGCCCTCGGCGCCGCCGTCGAGATCGACTGCATCGCGGTCCGGTCGTAGCCCGGCGCAGGATCCCGCCGGCGGCCGCTAGAACAGCGGCAGTTGGCGCGAGCGCGAACTCCGGAAGTGGGCCGTGGACAGTGTCGGACCCCGGGCATCCAGGCCGTAGCGGCGCAGCGAGACTTCGAAGAGATGCCGGATCTGTTCCGCGAACAGGCCCGTACCCCGCATACGGTCGCCGAATCGTGCGTCGTTTCGCCGGCCGCCCCGGACCGACTCGATGCGGTGCAGCACCTTGTCACGCCGCTCGGGGTAGTGATCCGAGAGCCAGCCACTGAAGAGATCTTCGACTCCGTGAGGGAGTCTCAGCATGATCCATGCGCCCCAGCCGGCGCCCGCGGAGGCGGCAGCCGACAGGATCCCGGGGAGCTCGTGATCGTTGAGGCCGGGAATCACGGGTGCGACGTTCACGCCGACGGGGATACCGGCCGCGGCCAGGGAGCGGATCGCCGCCAGCCGCGAGCTGGGCTGGGCGGCGCGCGGCTCGAGAACCCTCGCGAGGTCGGAATCGAGCGTCGTGATCGACAGGGTCACGCTCACCGCATCGAGCTGCGCAAGCTCGGACAGCAGGTCTCGGTCACGCTCGATCAGGCGGCTCTTGGTCACGAGTGCGACCGGATTGCGGAACTCGGCCAGCACCTCGAGGCAGCGGCGGGTGAGCTGGAGCCGCCGCTCGATCGGCTGGTAGGGGTCCGTGACCCCCGAGATTGCGATGGTTTGCGGTCGCCAGGCGCGCGCGCCGAGTTCGCGAGCCAGCAACTCGGGCGCGTCCGGTTTGACCAGGATGCGGGTCTCGAAATCGAGCCCGAGCGAATAGCCGAGGTACTCGTGTGTCGGCCGGGCGTAGCAGTACACGCAGCCGTGCTCGCAGCCGCGATAGGGGTTGAGGCTTCTGTCGAAGGGAAGGTCGGGGCTCTGATTTCGAGACAGAAGCGTGCGGGAGTGGTCGCGCAGGTAGCGGGTGCGCGGGTCGGGGAGCTGCAGATCTTCGGAGTCGGCGACCTCGTCGTCGGGTTCGAGGGCCAGTGACTCGAAGCGGTTCGCCGGGTCCCGGTGGGTGCCTCGGCCCCGGATCGGCTCGCGGGCAGGGGACATCAGGCCCCCCAGTATAGGCGAATATAATACGAAAGTCGATCCAGCGCGCTGGGGGCGATCAGCGACCCATGGTGCTGCCGGGCACCGCGCCGCTGGCTTCGGGAGCTGGCGCCGCGGGTGGTGCTGACTCGGCGGCCGTGTAGGCGAAGCTCTCCTGCGCCAGCACCTCGCCGGTACTCGTGACGACCGACACGGTCCAGTCCCCGAGCCAACTCGCGTCGAGTTGCTTACTCGAGAAGACCCTCCAGCGCGGACCCGATACCTCGAACGGCACCTCGGCCAGTACCTGGCCGTTCCACTCCCAGCGGTGGAGGACCTGCGTTCCTGTTAGGTCGCGAAGGTCGCTCCAGAAGTAAATCTGGCGATGGTCGTTCGAGAGTTCCTGGATCGCGCCGGTCGGTTCTCGCTCGACCACGGCCAGTGTGAACTGGGCGCTCGCGACCTCTGCGGAGGGTTTCGCCTCTAGAGCAGCTGCTTCGTTCTGTGCTCTTGCGTCGAGGGTCAGGCCCCCGATCCCGAGAATCGTGACGGCCAGGATCTGCGTGAAGCGCTGCATGGGAAATTCCCCCTGTAGTTTGGGCCGAGATAGCGAAGCCGCGGGGTCGGCGCCAGCGCTGATCCCGGGTTGCTAGAATCGGAATCGGTGCTGAAGAACATTAAATCGAGAGTCTGGGCCTTCGATGCCGAGTGGGTGCCCGATCCACTCGCGGGCCGGCTCGTCTACGACCTTCCGGATCCGGCCGGCTCTCCCGAATCCGTCATGCAGCGCATGTGGCAGAAGGGAGGGGCCACGGCCGAGGATCCCACGCCCTTTCTCAAGACCGTCCTGTGCCGGGTTGTCTCTGTCGCCGCGATGGAGCGCCGGGTCGAGGCCGACGGCAGTGTCGTGCTCAACCTGATGTCGTTGCCGAACGCCTCCGAGGGAGCCGAGGGCGCGACCGAGGCGGAGATCCTGTCGACATTTCTAACCGCGATCGGAGAACACAGACCGCAACTCGTCGGATTCAACTCGATCGACTCCGATCTCCAGATCATGGTCCAGCGGGCCGTGATTCTCGGGCTTCAGGCCGCACGCTTCGCGGAGCGGCCCGACAAGCCCTGGGAGGGGATCGACTATTTTGCGCGCGGAAGCGACTGGAACATCGATCTCAAGCAGTTGCTCGGTGGCTGGGGAAAGACCGTACCTTCGCTACACGAACTTGCGGTCCAATCCGGAATCCCGGGCAAGCTGGACGTCGACGGAAACCAGGTCGCCCAGCTCTGGCTCTCGGGACACCAGCGCGAAATCGTGCGCTACAACGAGTTCGATGCAGTCACTACCTACCTGCTGTGGCTGCGGGTCGCGCATTTTTCCGGACACTTTTCTGCGGGCGAGTACGCCGAAGACCAGAAGCGAGTGCGAGACCTGCTCGAAGAGAAGGCCCGTTCGGAGAGCGGTGCGCACTTTTCAAAATACCTGAAGGAGTGGGACCGGCTCGAGGCGATCGTCGCGTCCCGCTGAACTCGACGAGTCCCGGAATCCCAGCCGCCGTCGCCGATCGGGATGTATAGCGATGACCCTCGACGAGAAGTGAAGGAGCCAGCATGGAAGACGAAGTCACCATCTCGCGCGGAGCGACGGGTCTGAGAATCCTCTACACGGTGCTCTTTTTCGTGATCGCGCAGGTGCTCGAGACGGTATTTTCGGTGATCGTGCTCTTCGAGTTGGTGTACACCTTGATCCTGGAGCGAGAGCCCTCGCCGATCGTGCGCCGCTTCGCGAACCGGGTGCTTTCCTATTTCTACCGGATCGGACGCTACCTGAGCTACAACGACTCCGAGATTCCTTTCCCATTTCGCGACTTTCCGGAAGAGGTAGAGGCGATTCCGCCGGGGACGGCAGAGTGACGATCTTGCTGATTCGTCACGGTGAGACCGACTCGAACCGGGAGCGGATCGTGCAGGTGCCGGAGACGCCCCTGAGCCAGCGCGGGCTCGAACAGGCGGAGCTCTTGGGTGCGCGCTTGTCCAACGCCGGCATCACCCAGGTGCTCTCGAGCGATCTCGTGCGTGCGCGGATGACGGCGGAGGCCGTGGCCCGGCACTCGGGCGCGCCGCTCGATCTCGATGCCTCTCTTCAGGAGCGAAACTTCGGTGACTTGCGTGGACACAGCTACCGGGAACTCGGGATCGACATCATGGCTCCCGGCTACGATCCGCCCGGCGGAGAGAGTTGGGAAGTGTTTCATGTGCGGGTGAATCGAGCCTGGTCCAGAATCCGGGCGGCGAGTGAGAACACCGGCGGGGAGCTGGCCGTGGTCTGCCACGGTCTCGTCTGTTACTCGCTCGCGCTGCACCACCTGTCGCTTGGCGAGTACCAAGCAGAGACGCCCCGCTCCTGGCGCAACACCGGAGTGACGCTCGTGGATGCAGGACCGCCCTGGGAGATCCGGCTGCTCGACTGCACGGCACATCTGGATGGGACCGGTGCGCAGGCCGGGGGCGTTTCAGGTCTCTGAGCCTCACGCGGTCTCTTGCTGCGGAGCGGTGGGGCGCCCGAGGAGGGAAGGTCGGTGCGCGTCGTCAGCCGCTACATTCTGTTTCAGATTCCGGGCACGCTCGCGGCCGCGGGCCTGCTCTGGGCGCTACACCGTTATGAGTTGATCTCGCTCGGCCTGGCGGTCTCGTTGCTCGCAGTCTGGATCGTCAAGGACTGTATCCAGTACCCGTTCGTTCGCCGCGCGTATGACGGCGAGCCGAGCCGGTTGGTGGGCGCGGCGCGGCTGCTGGACATGTCCGGATTCACCGAGGAGGCGCTCGATCCCGACGGTTGGGTGCGCGTGGGCGGCGAACTCTGGCGGGCGGAGGCGCACGGCACCCGGGGCAGCGCGATTCCAGCCGGGACCGAGGTTCGCGTCCATGCGGTGCGCAACCTGACGTTGCTGGTGCAGCCGGCGAACGTGGCAGCTCCCGAGCCGGAGTCTGCCTGAGCGTGAGGGGCCAAGCGGGCTTCACCGCGCTCGTGGCGGGCATCTGGCTGCTGAGTTCGACCGGCCCTTACGCACGCGATGCCTTCGTGGTCACCGAGATCGAGAGCGGGGGTCGTACGGTAGCCGCCGAGTTCGCCGACCTGAATGGAGACGGCCGTGGCGACCTGCTCCAGTGGACGGTCGAGGGGTACCCGCCCGAGGAGGAGCGCTGGATCCTGGTCTACCTGCAGGACGGGTCGGGCCGGATTCCGGAGAAGCCGAGCGCTCGCTGGCCGCTTCCGCCCGGAGTCGCCGCTTACGATCTGGCCGACCTGCTGCCGGAGCCCGGGGTCGAACTGGTGCTGCTACGCGCCCCGGGAGTGCGGCTGCTCTCCCTGGGGGGCGAACGTCCGCGGAGTGTCGACCTGAGCGTACCCGGGGCGCCGACGCTGGGTGTGGCCGTCGACGAGCGCGGGCTCGAGCGCCTGCCGCTGGTGCACGCCGACGTGAGTGGCGAGCCCTGGTTGTGGGTCCCGCTTCCGGGCCGGGCAGTTGCGCTCTCGCCCTCCGGTGAACTGCGCGCACAGCTTCAGGTTGGGATTCGGGCGAATTACCTGATCCCTCCGCCCGGGCCGCTGCTCTTCGAGAGCGGACTGCAGATCTATCTCGACGCGCCGCGGCTGGAGTTCGGGGACGTCGACGGCGACGGGCGCATCGATGTGATCACATCTGCGCGGCACGAGCTTCGGGTCTTTCTGCAACGCGCGGATGGGAGCCTGGGCGAGTCCCCGGACCGGGTCCTGCCGCTTCGCCGCGTCTCGACAGCCGATCACCTTCGCGGTTCGGGCGCGGTCCGGGTCCAGGTCTCGGATGCGAATACAGACGGGAAGCCCGACCTCCTGGTGTCGTATCTGAGTGGGGGCGTCCTCGATCCTCGAACCCTCAGTTCCCTGCATTTGAACCAGGATGGGGGCTGGGATTTGCAACTTCCCGACCAGTCCTTCGAAGCCGAGCGTTCCTGGACCTCGGACTGGCTGTCCGACATGGACGCGGACGGCAGGTCCGAGTGGGTACGCGTCAGCATTTCGCTCTCCCTGCCCGAACTCGTCGAGATGCTGCTCACGCGCTCGCTGGATGCCAAGGTAGAGGTCTACCGGCCGGATCCGGCGGGGCTCTTCGAAACCGAGCCGACGGCGCAGCGCGAACTGAGCGTTCCGATCGACTTCGGATCCTACCGTCCGAGGGGCTTCACCCCGACGCTCGAGGCCGACCTGAATCAGGACGGCCACAGAGACCTGCTTGCTTCCGGCGCGGGAGACGAGATCGAGGTCTTCCTGGGCGGGCCGGGCAGGAACTTCCGAAAACGCAACGCCTCGCAGCCGATGGATACGCGAGGACGCATTCGCTTCGGCGATGTGACCGGCGACGGGCTCACCGACCTGCTGATCTTCGATCCGCGCCGGCCCGACGCTCCGCTCAGGGTTGCGCGCAACACCGGAGCGCTCGTCGAAGGCGGCGCAGGCTCAGACGCGGACCGGAGGCCCGCCGACTAACTCCGGAAACGGACCGGCAAGCGTCCGGGGACACGGAACAGGGACGGGCCCCACTCGACCTTTTCGTTTACGAGTTCCAGCCCCGGCAGCCTCCGTACCAGACCCCCGATCGCGAGTTGAGCTTCGAGCCGGGCGAGGTGAGTGCCGAGACAGAAGTGAGTGCCGCCTCCGAAGGCCAGGTGTCGGTTGTCGCGCCGCTCGATGTCGAAGCGGTCCGGTTCCTGGAAGACCTCGGGATCGCGATTGGCGGCGGCCAGCATCGCGAACACCTGCGCGTCCTTCGGGACACGAACGCCCGCGAACTCGGCATCCTCGTGCAGGATCCGCACCGTCAGTGGAATGGGCCCGTCGTAGCGCAGGCACTCCTCGACAGCACTCTCGATCAGGCCGGGGTCGCGCCTCAACTTCTCGAGTTCGCGCGGATGACGAATCAACGCGCGCACGCCGTTTCCGATCAATCCGATCGTCGTCTCGAAGCCCGCGATCAGGAGTCCGATCGACTGCGACAGGAGTTCGTTTCGCGAGAGCCGGTCTCCTGCCTCTTCGGCACGGATCAGGTCGGAGAGCAGGTCCTCGCGCGGTTCCTGTCTGCGGGATTGAATCAGATCCTCGAAGTACTCCTCGAGTTGCTCGGCCGCTTGGGCCGCACGCTCGACGACGTCCGGGGGCGACATCTGCGCCGCGAGGCCGTGCGTCGCGTCTGCGGTCCAGACCGTGAAGCTTGCCCGGTCCTCGACCGGGACCCCGAGCATTTCGCAAATCAGCGTCGACGGAACCGGTAGCGCGAGGTCGGCGATCACGTCCAGTTCACCCTTTGCCTCTACGCGGTCGAGCAGTTCCTCGACGATGGCCTCGGCGCGCGGCCGCCAGCGCTCGATCGCGCGCGGCGTGAAGGCCTTGCTGACCAGTTTGCGAAGGCGCGTGTGGTCGGGCGGGTCCTGCTGGAGCATGAACTCGCTTCCGCCCGTGCTCTCTTCGCCGGGCCGGGTTCCATCGGAGCGACGCACGCCGGCGCGCACTTCCCGAAGCAGCCGCTCGATGTCGTCGTAGCGCGTGAGGCGCCACATGCCGAATGGGGCCTGATGCACGGGCTGGGATTCGCGCAAGCGCTTGAGCGCCGGGTAGGGGTCGTCGCGAAAGGCCGGATCGAGGGGGTTCGCCCCTAGCCAGGGGTCGTTCTCGTGCGCTGTCGGCATCGTCGTGGCTTCCGGTTCCCGGGGGTCGGGTTTCAGGCGCCCTCGCGATCCTTGAAATGTCCCGCCTCGTAATGGGAGGGCAGGTTCAGCACCGCGCTGGGAAAGAACTCGACCAGAAAGAGGACGACGTCTCGCACCGAGACCACGGCGCTCGGGCAGCCGTCTTCGTCCACGACCGGAACGTGCCGGAAGCCCCCAACCGCCATTTTGTTGAGCACCCAGGCAATGCTGGCGTCCGCGGGTAGCACGTCCGGGTCGGGAGTCATGACATCGGAGAGTTTCAGGGAAGCGGGGTTGCGCCCTCGATCGACGATTCGGTACAGCACGTCTCGCTCGGTGAAGACCCCGATCAGGCGGGTCTTCGCACTCCCGTCTTCGGTGATCAGCGCGACGCCGGTCTTCTCTTTCTGCATTCCGCGCATCGCATCCGTGACCGAGTCCCTTCCTGAGAACAGCAGCGGCGGGCGCGTGGGTAGTTCGCTGAGGGGCTCCTCGATCAGGTGCTCGTCGAAGCCGACCCGGCGAGTCCGGGTGTCTTCTTCGAAATAACGCTCGTCTCCCTCACGCGTCTCGGTGCGGTTGGGCATGATTTCCTCTCGAGCCTCCCCTCGCGCAGAGCATACCAGAGTCGGGCCGGACGGCGCCGCGGCCGCGCTTCCTGGACTAACGCGGGTGCGGGCCCAGGAAGGCGGCGAGTTGCCGGGACTCTGCGATCAGGATTCCGTCTCGGCTCCAGATTTCGCCGTCCTCTTCGACGAAGCCTTCCCGCGCCGTCCGCGAGCGGAACAGGGCCAGGTAAAAGTCTTCGGAGCGGGCGTCGGGGAGAGGGAGGCGGGATCGAAAGTGGATCGTCAGTTCGACGGTCGGGAGGCCGAGCACCGGGATCCTCTGGTCGCTGCGCGCGCGCTCGAGGGTGGGCGGGGGCCAGGCGTCCAGGAACGCTGCCACCAGCGTGGCATCGGCGGGCGCCCCTTCCCGCAGCCGGATCCAGCCGCCCACGCCAAACTCAGATTCTGCGCCGGGCACGCCCCGCTGCTCGTAGCGCTCGCGAATCGTGACCGTCTCGGTCTCGGCGATCAGCCGTTCACAGCGTTCCGGCGGCGGCACCGCGGGCCTCGTGCGGTGCTGGAACTCCGGTCCCGTTCGGGTCTTCGAGAACGCGGCGAGTCCTACCGCGCAGAGACTGTCGCCCTGGCGCATTCGGCCCGACACGGTCGTCAGCGAGCGGCCGCTCCGCTCGATCGAGGTCTCGATCCGTACGCCACCTCGGGCCGGCGCCCTGGTGAAGTGCGTCGTGAAACTCCGGGGCGTACGTTCGGGATCCGCGACCGCGGCCGAGAACGCGCGCAGCAGGATCGCGGCGAGGTAGCCGCCGTTCGGGCCGCGCGAGATCCACCAGCCCGGGTCGATGGCTGCCTCGAAGTTCCCCTCGCTGCTCGCGGTGACACGCGTATCGCGATCGAAGCGGCTCGTGGCGCGCATGACTGGGCTCCGTCTCCGGACTCCCGGACCGCTGCAGGCGCAGGTCCGTTTTCCGAACTCCATGGGTGCGGCCTGGGGATCCCTCAGTCGGCTCCGGCGCCATCGCCCATTTCGCGGGCCGCACGGATCAACTCGTGCCCGCTCGGGCTCTGGTGGATGCGCAGCCCGAATTCGGGCGCCACGGCGAGCACGTGATCGAAGATGTCGGACTGGATCGCCTCGTAGTTCGCCCAGTTCTGGTCCGACGAAAACACGTAGATCTCGATCGGGAGTCCGTCGCTGCTCGGTGCGAGTTGACGGACCAGAAAGGTCATGCCCTGGTGGATCTTGGGATGAGCCCGAAGGTAGGCTTCGATGTAGGCGCGCAGGGTTCCGACGTTCGTGAGTCGGCGACCGTTCACGAGTTGCGAGTCGTCTACACTCTGCTCGCGGTTGTAGTCGGCGAGTTCCTGGCGTTTGGAACGCACGTAGTCTCCGATCAGGTCGAAGTGTTCGAAGCGCTCGAGCATCTCTTCGCTACAGAGCCGGATGGTACTGATGTCGATGTGAATCGCGCGCTTGATCCGGCGACCGGTGGACTCTTCCATCCCGCGCCAGTTCTTGAAGGAGTCGGTGATGAGTGCCTGGGTCGGAATCGTGCAGATGGTCATGTCCCAGTTCTGGACCTTGACGGTATAGAGCGAAATCTCGAGCACGGTGCCGTCCGCCCCGTGGCTCGGCATCTCGATCCAGTCCCCGCGCCTCACCATGTCGTTGGACGAGAGTTGGATGCTCGCCACGAAGCCCAGGATCGAATCACGAAAGACCAGTAGGATCACGGCGCTGAGCGCGCCGATTCCCGTCAAGAGGGCCCAGGGCTCGCGGTCGAGCAGCAGCGAGACGATGACGATCGCGGCGACCAGATACACCAGGACGTTGGCGACCTGGATCCATCCCTGGATCGGCCTCTCGCGCGAGCCCTCCGTCTTCTGGTAGATCTTGAGGCTCGCCTTGAGACTCGAATCCACGACCAGTGTCGAGATCGCGATCATGTACACGAGCGTGAGACGCTCGATCCATTCATGTGCCGGTCCGAAGCTTCCGGCGAAGGTGAAGACCACGACTGCAGGGGCAAAGTGCGCGAGCCGGTTGAATAGCCCGGCTTCGACCAGCTCGTCGTCCCAGTGACCCTCTGTCCGTGAGCTGATCCGTGCCGACAACCGGGTGAGCAGTCGCCGGATCAGCCAGTCTGTGGCGACGCCCAGGATCACCACCCCGGTGATCAGGACCAAGAGCGAGACAGCGGTGCTGTGCTCGCCCGTCACCCCCTGGGCCCGGACGACG
>JAYZEO010000046.1:0-13038 GCA_036337215.1 Myxococcota bacterium
CGGGTTCGGCCGCGGGCGCGGTCGCGCGCTGGGCGCGGGCGGTGAACCCGATCCCGCGCGCGGCCGCGGCCCTGGGGTCGCGGTCCCGCTCGACCAGTCCGGCGCGCTCGGCCGCACGCCAGAAGCGGTTGCCCGGATGGGCGAAAGGAACGCCCGCGTCGGCCGAACCCAGCGAGGGATTCAGGCCGCAGACCAGGAGCCGCAGCTTCGGGCAGACAAAGTCCGGAAGTGTGTGCGCGCGGCGAGCTGCGACCGAAAGCCAGAAGCCTTCGGGACGTTCTGCGACAGCCGGTTCCGAGAAGCCCGCGCCCTCCAACAAGCTAAGAATGCGATTCGGGGTGTGGTGCGAGAAGAGCCGGCCCGCGTGCTGCCCATCGCGCTGGCGCCGCTCGGCCTCGGCCGCATCGAGTTCCTGCCGGGTGGCGTCTTCCGGCATGCACGCGAGCGTGAGTTCGACGGGGGCATCGACGCGCAGTGCTCGCTGCAGGTGCGCGAGGGCCAGTGGAAGCGCGTCGAGCGGCAGGTGCTGGTAGCAGTTCAGGGCCCAGGCGGCATCCAGAGAACGGTCTCGAAACGGAAGTTCGAGCAGACTCGCGCGCACGCGCGGCAGCGCTGGCGGGGCCCGCGTCAGCATTGCCGCCGAGAGATCGAGCGCGAGGCTCCAAATGCCGCGCTCGGCAAACGCGCTCGCGTACCAGCCCGGGCCGCAGCCGAGGTCGGCGATCCGGGATCCGGGCGGGAGTTGTGCTGCGAAGCGATCGAGCCGTCCGTCCTCGACGGCGCGCGGGCCGCGCCGACCGATCCATTCGCGCGCCTCGCGTTCGTAGACGCGGGCGGTCTCGGCATCGGCCGACACCGAGATGCTACCGGCGCGTGAAGATCCGGAACGCGCGGGCCTAGACCTGACTGTCGCCCGAACGGACCACGATCCGCCAGGCGCCGGGATCCGCGAGGGTGGTGTCGAGGTGCGCGATTGCCCGGCGGTCCGCCTGCATCGGCACGATCTCGCGTTTTGCGACCCGGCCTTCGGAGTCGATCCAGGCTACTTCGAAGGAGGGATGGCGCAGCACGAAGCGCCGGGCCACGACCCCGTTCCAGGTGATCGTTTCGCCCCGCTCGAAGGTATCGATCTCGGTCGTCTCGCGTTCCTGGTGGTCGCCCCCAATCCAACTCTCTTCGAGCAGCGGGAACGACAACGTCTCGACTGCGATCGCGGCGCGGCGCGCCCCGGAGCTCTCCGGACTGAAGTTGGACACGGCCATTTCGAGGTAGAAGACGGCGCGGGTGCGGTTGCCCAGCTTCTTGTTGATCAGGCCGAGCCGGTACTGAACCAGTGGAACGCTGGGATCGAGACGGAAGGCCTCTTCGAGGTTCAGCTCGGCAGTGAGCAGATCCTCGTCGGCTTCGGCGAGGTCTGCCCGGGTGAGATAGATCCGCGGATCGTTCGGCTCGAGGCGCTCCGCGCGGTCGAGTTGCTGGTGCGCATACTCGATTCGATCCTCCTCCAGTGCGCGGCCGATCTCGTCAAAGACGGGGTCAGTCAGGGAGCGGTCGAAGTCGGAGCGCTGCTTGAGACCGCTGCCTCCCGCAACCGTGCTGCTGAGACCCGCGAGCCGAGCCTGGATTACGGTGAGACGCTCGTCCTCCCGCCGCGGGGCCTCCGGCGCCGGGTTGCGCTCGAGCGTGACCCGCGTGGCCCGGATGCGGTCCGGGATCTCAGGGTGGCTGAATAGATAGGGCGGAATGTTCGAGTCGAGGTTTCGATTTTCAGTTTGGATCCGCTCGAAAAAGCGGATCAGCCCCTGCGGGTCGTAGCCGGCCCGGTTCAGGTACTCGACGGCCTGGAGGTCCGCGTCTGCCTCGGCTTCGCGCGTGTGCTGAAGGCGCATCGAAACATTGAAGCTCTGCGCGAGGATCAGGGCTTCCGGGCCTGCCCCGGCCGCAAGTGCGGCCACCGCGGCGAGATTGGCAGCGAGACTCGGGAGCTTGTTCTTCTCGGCTGCTTTGGTCAGGTGGCGGCGCCGAACGTGGGCGACTTCGTGCGCGAGAACGCCCGCGAGTTCCGAACTCCTGCCCGCTTGCGCAAGCACACCCGAATGCAGGTAGATGTATCCCCCGTAGGTAGCGAACGCGTTCAGCGAATCGGCGTCGATGACGTTGAACCGGTAGATGAAGGGTTGAGGCTCGGTCACTGCAACGAGTTCCTGGCCGATCTCGTTCACGTAGTCGAGGATGACCGGGTCGGTGAGCAGAACACCCTGGCCTCGGATCTGCTGGTGAATCTCGGCCCCGAGTCGCATCTCGCGTTCGATGCCGGCATCCGACTCCGCGGGACCCGAGGGTTCCTGCAGACCTACACAGCCTGGAGCCCAGCCCAGCACGCAGACGATGGCGGTCGCGCCGCGCATGGAGTTAGCTTTCCGCAGGAGGCTTCCAGCGGAGCTTCGGGCGCCGCGCTGCCTGCACCTCGTCGAGGCGCCCGACGATGGTACGGTGTGGGGCCTCCGTGACGAGATCGGGCGAGTCGGTGGCCTCGGCCGCGATGAGGTGCATCGCCTCGACGAACTCGTCGAGGGATTCGAGGGACTCGCACTCGGTGGGTTCGATCATCAGCGCGCCCTCGACGACGAGGGGAAAATAGATCGTCGGCGGATGGTACCCGTAGTCGATCAGGCGCTTCGCGATGTCGGCCGTCGTCACTCCCGAGGCCCGCTGCCGGCGGTCCGAGAGGATGCACTCGTGCATGACGCGGCCGGCGTGGGGCGTGTCGTACGCGCCCCTCAGCCGCGCGAGCAGATAGTTGGCGTTCAAGACGGCGCGCTCCGTCAACTCTTCGAGGCCGATCGCTCCGAGCGTGCGGATGTAGGCCAGTGCGCGGACGCAGATCCCGGCGTTTCCCATGAAGGCGTGCACGCGTCCAATCGAGAGCGGAAACTCGTGATCGAGGATGAAACCATCGCGCTCGCTCTTGAGCACGGGCACCGGCAGAAATGGGGCGAGCAGGTTGCGCACGGCCACCGGCCCCGAGCCGGGGCCCCCGCCCCCGTGTGGGGTGGAGAAGGTCTTGTGCAGGTTGAAGTGCATCACGTCCACGCCCATGTCACCGGGCTTCGAGACGCCGAGCAACGCGTTCATGTTGGCACCGTCCAGGTAGACCAGGCCGCCGGCGCCGTGCACGAGTTCGGAGAGTTTCTCGACCTGGGATTCGAAGATGCCGAGTGTATTCGGATTCGTGAGCATGAGCGCCGCCAGCCGTTCGTCGAGGTGGGGCTCGACCGATGCCTGAGAGATCGTGCCATCGGGATCGCTCGCGATTTCGATGACTTCCATCCCGTTCAGGGCGGCACTTGCAGGATTGGTCCCGTGGGCCGTATCCGGGATCAGGACCCGGAGGCGCTGGTGTTCTCCGCGCGCCCGGTGATGTGCCCGAATCATCTTCATGCCCACGAACTCGCCCTGCGCGCCAGCGGCCGGCTGCAGTGTGACGCGGTCGAGGCCTGCGATCTCAGCGAGCGCGAGTTCCAGTTCGTGGCATAGAGCCAGCATTCCCTGGCTTGCCGAATCCGGTGTCATGGGATGGAGGTCCGCGATTCCCGGGAGCGCGGCCAACGCATCGTTGATTTTCGGGTTGTACTTCATCGTGCAGCTGCCGAGCGGGAAGAGCCCGGAGTCCACGCCGAAGTTCCACTGGGACAGCCGCGTGAAGTGGCGGGCCACCTCGGGTTCGGCGAGCTCGGGAAAGCCCTCGATCGTGTCCCGGACTTGATCCGCTCCGAGCACCTGAGCCGGATCGACGGCGGGGACTCCGGCTGGATCGAGCGGGTAGCCCGGACGCCCCGGGCGCGAGCGCTCGAACAGGAGCGGCTCCGCCAGGACCAGGCCGCTTCGTCCCGGGGGCTTCATGCCGAGAGCTCCGTTGCCAGCGCGTCGATCTCGGCGCGAGAATTCTGCTCGGTGACACAGACCAGGAGTTGATCGCGGTGTTCGGGATCGAAGCGGTCGAGCCGTACCCCCGGAAGGACGCCAGCTTCGACGAGTCGGTCGAAGCGTCGCGCCAGGTCCGGGACCCGCACCGCAAACTCGTTGAATGTCGGGGCCGAGAACACGGGTTCGAGCCCTGCGCGTGCGAGGGCCAGCTGTGCGTAGTGCGCCAGCGCCAGGTTGGTTTCGGCCAGTTGTCGCAGGCCGCGTTGTCCGAGCAGCGCCAGGTAGATCGTGACCCTCAGGGCGCAGAGCCCCTGGTTCGTACAGATGTTGCTGGTGGCCTTCTCGCGGCGGATGTGTTGTTCGCGAGTCGTGAGCGTCATCACGAAGCCGCGGTTTCCGGACGCGTCTGCAGTCTCGCCGATCAGGCGTCCGGGCAGCTGTCTGACGTGTCGGTCTTGGGTGGCCAGAAACCCGACGTAGGGTCCCCCGAAGCTAAGGGGCACGCCAAAGGATTGCGCTTCGCCGCACGCGACGTCGAAGCCGCTCGCCCCGGGGGGTTTGAGCAGGGCCAGAGCGAGCGGCTCGGCTGTGACCGAAATCGCCAGAGCTCCGGCGGCATGCGCGGTGTTCGCGAGAGGCTCGAGTTCTTCGATGCAGCCGAAGAAGTTGGGCTGTTGGACCACGACCGCGGCGAAGTCCTCTCCGACGCTTGCCAACTCCGTACGGCCATCTCCCGCGAGCGCAACCACCTCGATCTCGGGGTGGTTTCCGGCCAGATACGTATTGAGGACCTGGCGGTAGTGTGGATGCACTCCGGCACTGACCAGAACGCGCGGGCGGCGCGTGATTCGAAGCGCCATCAGAACAGCCTCGGCGAGCGAAGAGGCGCCGTCGTAGAGGGACGCGTTTGCGACTTCGAGCCCGGTCAGCTGACAGATCAGCGTCTGGAACTCGAAGATCCACTGGAGCGTGCCCTGGCTGATTTCTGCCTGGTAGGGCGTGTAGGTGGTGGCGAACTCGCTTCGCGATGCCAGTGCGTCGACCAGGGCCGGGATCTGGTGCTGATACGCGCCCGCACCGAGAAAACTCGAGTTCGCGGTCGCCCCCCGGTTCTGGGCAGCCTGCGCCCGCGCGTACTCGAGCAGTCCGCGCTCGCCCAGGGGGGCCGGGAGCTTCAGCCCGGCCCGGCGCCGCAGTTCTGCGGGGACCGCCTCGAACAGCTCCTCGATCGAGTTCGCCCCGATCTGTTCGAGCATGGAGCGGATTTCCTCCGGCGTATGGGGGACGTAGCTCACGAGCCGGAGCGCTCCTCCACGAATTTCCGGTAGGCGTCGGGCGAGAGCAGATCCGTTGCGTCGGGTCCCGCGAGCGATCTCAGGCACAGGATCCAGCCTCGCCCGTAGGGGTCCTCGTTGATCCACTCTGGGTGCTCTTCGAGTTCCAGGTTCACCTCGCTCACCTCGCCCGTGACCGGAGCGATCAGGTCGCTCACCGCTTTCACCGATTCGACGACGCCGAAGCTCTCTCCGGCGGTCAACGCTCTGCCCACCGCGGGAAGATCGACGTACACGACGTCGGAGAGTTCCGACTGTGCGTAGTCCGAGATGCCGAGTCTCACGGACTCACCCTCGCTGCGGATCCACTCGTCGGTTCGCGCATAGCGGCAGTCCTGGGGGATCTCGTAGTCCTTGCGCTGGGTCATGGTGCCTAGGGTGCCCTCGAGTTCGTCGTGTCGGTGGGGATTCCGGCCGGCCTTCGGCTGCGGTCAAAGAATGGAGTGGGAACCACGGTGCATCCTACGGACTTCTCTCGGATCCGTACCGCGAGTCGGGTTCCGGCTTCGGAAAAGCGGTCCTGGACATAGCCGATTGCGATCGACCGCTGGACGCTCGGCCCGAAGGTCCCGCTGGTCACCTTGCCGACCGTCTCTTCGGATTCGATAGCATACCCGCTCCGTGCCACCTGACGGCTCTCGATCGCCAGGCCAACGAGGCGTTCCGCAGGCCCGGCGTCTCGCACCCTGCAGAGCGCTTCTTCGCCGATGAAGCCCGCTCCGAAGTCCACGAAGCGATCCAGGCCCGCCTCGATCGGATTTTGCGCGAGAGACAGTTCGTGACCGTAGAGGGGAAAGGCCATCTCGGTGCGCAGCGTGTCTCGCGCTCCCAGGCCCGCCGGAGTCAACCCGCCGCCGCCTGACGCGAGCAGCAGGTCCCACGCGGCGACGGCGTGGTCCGCGGAGAGGTAGATTTCGTAGCCGTCTTCGCCCGTGTAGCCGGTGCGCGAGAGCAACACCGGCACTCCCTCGAGTTGCGTCTGTACACAGTGCCAGCGACGTGGCGCGAAGCCGGGATCCGCGAGCAGCGGGTCGACGATGGCGCGGGCACCCGGGCCCTGCACCGCGAGCAGTGCAGTTGCCGCGCTCTCGTCGAGTAGTTCGCAGGGTCGCGCGTGATCGTTCCAGACGCTCCGGATCCAGGCGAGGTCGCTGTCCGCGTTTGCGGCGTTTACGCAGAAGAGCAGGTCGTCGGGACCGGTCCGAGCCAGGGTGACATCATCGACGATGCCGCCGTCGGCTCGGCAGAGCAGCCCGTAGAGTACCCGGCCTTCGCTGAGCTTTCCGAGATCGCGCGTGAAGAGTCGCTGGGCGACCGCGAAGGCGCCCGGCCCGCGCAGCCGGATCTCGCCCATGTGAGAGACGTCGAAGATCCCGGCAGCGGCGCGGACCGCGCGGTGTTCGGCGACGATCGAGGTGTACAGCACGGGCATGTCGAAGCCCGCAAACTCTACGAGTCGCGCTCCCGCTTCACGGTGTCGCTCCCAGAGCGGAGTTTTGAGAATCCCGGTCACGCGGTGCTGGCGGCGGTTTCGATCCGTTCGAAGGCCTCGACGGTATTGCGCATCAGCATGGCGATCGTGAGGGGGCCCACGCCGCCGGGCACGGGCGTAATCAGCGAAGCGCGAGCCGAGGCCGCGTCGAAATCGACGTCGCCCACCAGGCCCTCCTCGAGGCGATTGACTCCGATGTCGATTACCGCGGCACCGTCCTGGATCCAGCTACCTTCGACCATGCGGGGCTGGCCGACGGCCGCGATCAAGATCTCGGCGCTGCGAGCGATCTCGGGCAGGTCGCGGGTGCGGGAATGGCAAATCGTTACCGTCGCGTGACGGTGCAACAACAGCAACGACAGAGGCTTGCCCACGATCTCGCTCCGCCCGATCACTACCGCGCGGCTCCCCTCGATCGGAACGTCGTGGCGATCCAGGATCTCGATCACGCCCGCCGCCGTACAGGGCTTGACGTGCGCGTTTCCCTGGACGAGTCGTCCTACGTTTTCAGGATGCAGGCAGTCGACGTCCTTCGCGGGGTCGATCGCGCGCGCGACCGCGTAGGGGTCAAGCCCGGGTGGGAGCGGGAGTTGTACGAGAATTCCGTGCACCTCGGGGTCGCGGTTGAGTGCGGCGATTCGTGAGAGAAGCTCGGGCGTTTCGGTCTCTGCGGGCAGGTCGATCTGTTCGGACGCGAGGCCCGCTCGTTCGCAGGCCCGCCGCTTGCCGCGAACGTAGACCTGCGAGGCGGTGTCGTCTCCCACGATCACGGCGACCAGTTTCGGAATTCTGCCTCGAAGTTTGCTGACACGCTCAGCGATTTCCGAGCGGAGGTCGAGCGCGAGCTTTCGGCCATCGATCACGGTGGTCATGCCGGGCCTCCGCCTAGTCTGATGTAGAGGAAGACTTGCCCTTGGAATCGGCCTTTGAATCTGCTGCCGGCTTTTCCTTGCCGGTGTTCTTGGATTTGCCCGAGTCGGACCCCGAATCCGACTCCTTCTTGGAGCCCGACGACCTATTAGAGCCGGAGGCGTAGCCGTCGGCGTACCAACCGTCGCCCTTGAGGATGAAGGCGGAGGCGGAGATCAGCCGCCGCACCTTGGAGCGGCACTGCTGGCAGCGTTGCAGCGGCTCTTCCGTGATGCGTTGCTGCACCTCGAAGCGATGGCCCTTCGTGCACTCATATTCGTAGGTCGGCATCGAACCTCGGCGGGACTCGCACGCCCGAGAGGAAGCTCCCGGGGTGGGTCGACATGGCCGGAATCTAGGTCACTCGCGCGCGGCGAGTCAATTCTCGTGCGCCTCGCCCAGGGCCGAGACACGCGCCGCGAGTTCCCGCGCGGGGCCCTCGATCCGGCCACGCTTTTGACGGCTGCGGGTCCCGCCGATCAGCTGGACCGCGCTGGCCGGGACTCCGAGGGCCTCTGCCAGCACGCGGCACACCGCCCGGTTGGCCTGGCCGTCCGCGGGCGGGACCCGAACCCTGACGCCCAGCGCGCCGCCGCGGCTCCCTCCGGCCTGCTCGCGGCGAGAACGCGGCCGGACGTGTACGGCGAACTCCACGGCATCGGGCAACTCACGGATCTCGACCGCCGCGCCCAGCGTGCCCTCGTCGCGGTCGCTAGCGCTTGCGGTCCGACCGGTTCGGGCGGTTCGGGCGGTTCGGGCGGGGTGCCCGGGACTGGATCTGGGACTGGTTCTGGGGCTGGCTGGTGCGGGCTTCCTGGAAGGCATCGATCATGCCAAGGTAACCCTCGAGTGTCCGGCGCAGGTCATTCTCGACCCGCTTGCGCAGCTGCCGGAGTTCGGCGACTTCGGCGGTGAGGTCGGCACGGCGCAACTCGGCTTCTTCCAGGAGCTTGTCGGCGCGGCCTTCGGCCTGGCCCACGATCACCTCGGACTCGCGGATGGCCGTGCGTTTGAGCCCCTCTACGACCTCCTGGGCCGTGGTCAGGGTATCCTGGATCGTTCGCTCTCGAGCCCGGTAGGTCTCGATCTCGCGCGAGCTGCGTTCCGCCTCTCTTCTGAGCTGCGCATTCTCGCGAACGACTTCTTCGAAGTCGGCGACGACTGCATCGAGAAAGGCCTCGACCTCGTCGGGATCGAATCCGCGGACTCGGCGGCTGAAGCGGTGCTGCTTGATCTCGACCGGGGCGATGCGCATCTCCAAGCTGCAAGATCGGCGCAGAATCGGGCTAACTTGAGAGACTCGGACTCGAGCCGACTGAGCTAGGCCGCTAGGGCTTCCGGGGGCGCGTTGCGGCTGCCGAGAGTTCCCGCGACCTGAGCGTTGCGGCCCCCACGGCCTCCGAGATGAGTTCGGCGAACCCTCCTGCCTCGAGGGCTTCCAGGCCGGCGAGCGTCGTGCCTCCGGGCGAGCTGACTCGGGCGCGCAGAACAGCGGGATCCTCGCCGGTCTCCTGGATCATGCGAGCGGCCCCGGCCGTGGTCTCGACGGCTAGCTCGCGTGCTTCCGCGGGAGCTAGCCCCTGGCGCACGCCGGCGGCCGTGAGTGCCTCGACGAAGCGATAGACGTAGGCCGGGCCGGAACCGGAGAGGCCTGTCACGGCGTCCAGTTGGATCTCCGGGACCCGCAGCACCCGGCCCACGGCCGCCAGCACCGCCTCGGCCCGGTCCAGATCCTCGCCCGGGAGGCCGGCGCTCCCGCAGATTGCCGAAACGCCGGCGCCGATCAGGGCGGGCGTATTCGGCATCGCCCGAACGATCCGGGCCCCGGGTCCGAGCAGCCGGGCCAGGGTATCGAGCGTCGCCCCGGCCACGATCGACAGGTAGACGGGCCCCTGGGCACCCTGGAGTTCGCTGGTGGCTGCTGCGAGCGAGACCGGCTTCACGGCGAGGAGAACCAATTCGGCGTTGCGGGCGACCTCGGCGTTGTTCGCGGTCGTCGCGATCCCGAGCTCCCGCGAGAGGGTCTCACGTCGCTCGGGTAGGGGATCCGCCGCGATCAGCGCGGCCGGATCGGTGCCGGCGCGGATCAACCCGCGCAGGATCGCCTCGGCCATGTTTCCGCCGCCCACGCTGCCCACGCGAGTCGGCAGTCTGGACCGTGCCCCGTCCTTGCTCACGCCACCCTCTCCCCGAACAGCGCGGTTCCCAACCGGATCCAGGTCGAGCCTTCCTCGATCGCGACTTCGAAATCGGCCGACATGCCCATCGAGAGTTCCCGCAGTTGCTCCGGTTCCGCCCGTTCCTGATTCAGTTCCCGCGCCAGCGTTCGGAGCCGCGCGAAGGAGGGTCGCATCTCTTCCGCTTCGTGGCCGGGGCGAGGAATCGCCATCAGGCCCACCGGCCTGAGATGGATACAGGCGTCGATGACGGCGAGCAGTTCCCGTGCCTCGGAAGGCGGCGGGCCCGCCTTCTGTGGTTCCTCGTCGATGTTGACCTGGAGCAGCACATCGAGGCGTTTGCCGAGGCTCCCGGCCGCGCGGTCGAGTGCGCTTGCGAGTTCGCGCCGGTCGACCGACTCGATCCGGTCGAAGAGTGCGGCGGCCTTTCGTGGCTTGTTGCGTTGTAGGGGACCGACCAGGTGCCACCGGGCCGAGCGACCGCGCGGATCTGCCGCGACCTCGGGGATCTTTCCAGCCGCTTCCTGCACGCGATTTTCACCAAAGACCCGGAGTCCGGCCTCGAGGCCTTCGAGTACCTGCTCCGCCGGGAAGGTTTTGGAGACCGCCACGATCTGGATCGCTTCGGTCGCGCGCCCGGAGCGTTCGGCGGCGGCCCGGATTCGTTCCCGAACCGCAGCGAGTCTCGAAGCGAGAGATGCTGCCCCACCGCTCAACGTGCCGTTACTCCGAAGCTCGCAAGCAGCGGAGTCACAGCTTCGAGCGGTAGGCCGATCACATTTGAACGCGAGCCGACCACCTCTTCGACGAAGCGTACGCCATTACCCTGAAGCGCGTATCCGCCAGCCTTGTCGAGTGGCTCCCCCGAGTGTGCGTACTCGTAGGCGTCCGCTTCTGAGATCGGGTGCATCCGAACGAGACTCGTTGCGAGGAGCGACGCTGTCCGTCGATCGTCAAGCGCCTGGACTGCAACTCCCGTGATGACCCGGTGGGTACGGCCTGAGAGACTCAGCAGCATCCGGGCAGCATCCGCCTCGTCTCGGGGTTTACCGAGCAGTGAGTCTTCCACAACGACGGTCGTGTCAGCCGCAAGCACGCATGCGGCGCCGCTTCTCCCTCGCGCGCCCGCTGAAGCCTTCTCGAGCGCGAGACGTTCCGTGAGTTCGAACGGTGTTTCCTGTGGCCGCGGCGACTCATCGATGTCGGGTGCGACGACAACGAAGTCGAAGCCCGCCTCGCGCAGCAACTCGCGTCTGCGCGGCGACGTACTCGCCAGTATCAGACTGCGCCTTTGCTCGCTCACTGCGAGGGGGTCTCCTATACTCTCGCACGGGTCGCGACGGGGATTGCGACCTAGTTAGCACAGATGAGGGTGCGAGGTTGTTTCGGGCATTGTCGCTGACTCTCGCGATGCTGACCGGAGCCTGCGTCGGTCCGCTCTTCGTCGAGAGAGACGCGATGTTGTGGCATCGAAGCGGTACCTTCGCGGTCCCGGATCTGGCTGGTTCGGGCCGCGAGCCCGGGGCCTGGATGCGCGTCGAAATCGACGGAGCTCAGATCGCGTTCAGTAGCCAGGACGGACGCGTCATTGCCGTGAGTTCCTGGTGCGATGAGGATCAGCAGCCTCTCGATGTGGAGAACCGTCACCTCTGGCTGGGACTTCCGAGTGGCGACCGCCAGCGCCGGCGGGTTCAGGTGGCGGGTGTCCCGGCCATCGAGACGACCGGGCTCAGCAGCGGCGTTCGAATCCAGACCGTGGTGGTGGAGGCCGGCGACTGCACGGTCGACCTGGCCTACGCCGCACGTGAAGGGCAACACGGGACCTCCGCGTTCGAAAGATTCCTGGGGGGCGTTCGTGTGAGGCGGGAACTTTGAAAGGGGCGATTTCAGCGGTCGGGGGACGGGCTCTCGCGGTCGCGGAGGCGTTCGGGGGGCTTACGCTGCTCTCCGGGTCCACCCTCCGGGTCGCTCTGGAGCGTCGGCTACCCTGGAGATCGATCTTCCGTGCTCTCGACGACGTCGCCGTCCGCTCGACTGCAATCGTAGCCCTCACCGCGAGCTTTACCGGTCTGGTGCTGTCGCTTCAGACGGGCACCGCGCTGGCCCGTTTCGGTTCGAAGCAATATACCGGGTACATCGTTTCTCTTGCGATCGTCCGGGAGCTCGGTCCAGTGCTGACGGCCCTGATCGTGGGTGGGAGGGTCGCGGGAGGCATTGCCGCAGAACTCGGCTCGATGGCGGTGACGGAGCAGGTCGATGCGATTCGTGCGATGGGGGCCGATCCGATCCGGAATCTGGTGCTTCCGCGTGT
Source organism: Myxococcota bacterium (assembly GCA_036337215.1). GTDB lineage: Bacteria > Myxococcota_A > UBA9160 > SZUA-336 > SZUA-336 > JABSQV01. The sequence goes on from JAYZEO010000046.1 coordinate 12,151, forward strand.
CCTGGCTTGTGTGTTGGCGCTGCCAATGCTGACTGTGCTTTCCGACGTCTTGGGCATTGCTGGAGGTCTCGTGATCGCCGTCACGCAGTTCAACCTCCCGGCCTGGTACTACCTCCAGACGGTGGCCTTGGGGGTCTACCCGGCGGACGTCGTCTCGGGTATTGCGAAGACGGTCTTCTTCGGGTTTTCGATCGGTGTGATTGCGTGTTTCGAGGGACTGCGAGCGACCGGTGGCACGGTGGGAGTGGGAACCGCCACCACCCGAGCGGTCGTGTTCACGTCGGTTGCGGTTCTGATCCTGAATTTCTTCCTCACGAAACTCTTCATTCTCTTATGAGTCCGGGATGAATTCGATGAGCGCGACCGTGATCCGGCTCGAGCAGGTTTCCCGGGAGTTTGACGGCAAACGAGTACTTTCCGGTCTCGATCTCGACGTTTCCGAGAGCGAGACTTTTTCGATCCTGGGCGGCAGTGGAATCGGGAAATCGGTGACGCTCAAGCGACTGATCGGTCTGCTTCGAGCCGATCAAGGACGAGTGCTCTTCCGCGGACGAGACCTGACGCACCTGAAAGAGCGGGAGTGGGTCCGTGTACGCCGGAATTTCGGCATGGTGTTCCAGGGGGCGGCGCTGTTCGACTCGCTGACGGTGCTCGAGAACGTTGCGTATCCACTTCGCGAACACCTCCGTTCCGATGAGGAAACGATTCGCCGGACCGTCTCCGAGAAGTTGGCCCTGGTCGGGCTCGAGGGCATCGAGGCTACCCTCCCCAGCGAACTTTCAGGCGGAATGCGCAAACGCGTGGCGGTCGCGCGGGCGATTGCACTCGAGCCAGAAGTGATTTTGTACGATGAGCCGACCTCGGGGCTCGACCCGTCGAATGCCGGCC
>JAYZEO010000047.1:0-20065 GCA_036337215.1 Myxococcota bacterium
GATTTGGCTACGGAGAGCAAACCGGCGTTGCCGCGGACCCGCCAGACGTTGCGCGGGTAGCGCATCGAGTTGACGGCAAACGGGACCCGAGCGATCAACTCCCGCCCAACCAGACCAGTCGCTCGTCCAGAAACTCCGCGAGCGTCACATGTCCCTTCCGGTTGGGGTGGTTCCAGTCGAGCTTGTCGCCGTGGTTATAGACGAAGTACTCACCGACGGCGTGTACGGTTCGGTCCTCGGGGCGCTCGACAAACGCCGCCAGCGAATCATGCACGACGAGGCCGTCCAGACACGCCTGCAGGCGCGCCTGGGCGCTTCCGAGTTCGAAGCCCGGTTCCCACTCGATCCCGAGATCCGCGTAACGTTTCGCGGCCTGCTCGGAAATCTGCATCTCGTACGGGAGTAGTAGGACCTCGAAGCGGGTCCCGCGCTCCTCCATGAACTCCGCGAACGCACGAACCCGCACGCAGGTGTCCTCGAAGGCCGAGGCATTGCGCTCCGGAAAGAGCTCGAAGGCTTGCATGCCGTGGTACTCGTAGCCCATCCGGGTCAGCACGAGCTTGATCCGCGTGCGAACCCACGTGTAGAGATAGGAGCGACCCCGGAGCCAGTCGGTGTATTTACGCGCGAACAGGCCGAGTCGGATCAGGGGGTGGGGCGGAGCAACGACCGGGGCCGCGCTCGGGGCCACCGACGAACTGGGGACCGAGGCCGTGGCCCCAGCGGCAGACTCTTCTCCGCTCGCAGCCGGCCCGGGGTGCTCCTTCCCAGGCAGCGTCGGTAGCACATCGTTCAGGTTCATTGCGTAGACGAGACGATCGAGATCGAGCGCGCCCAACCGAGCCGCCGCCGCCCCGGGGTTCTGGATCCCCAGCGACCCGACCCCGCCCAGCGCCATGTGTTGCCAGTCCGGGTTCCGGAGGCGGAGCAGGTCCATGAAGCGATACCCGAACCCGGCGCCCACGCCGGCCACCACCGAATCACCCAGCCACCCGACCCTGGGGCGTGGATCCGCAAGGTCGAATTACCGGTCCGGGTGCCCGAGCGAATTTTGGACCAGATCTCCATAAGGGCGAGGGTGATGCCCGGCCGTCGGTGGCCCCACGTAGTAACCGATCTGGTAGGAGATCAACTGCCGCACGCCGAGCTCGAGCACGACCAGCAACCCGAGCAGGACGAGTGCGTTGACCCCGACGAGTACCAGGAAGCGCCGAACCATCCGGACTACGATACCAGCGACCGCGCCCGGAAGCCCGGACCGTCGAGACATCGCGCCCGCCTAGCAGAAAGCGGGCAGCGGGCTCGTTCAGCAATCCCCCCGCGCTGGCGCGCCCGGCACGACTTGAACGTGCGGCCTCCAGGTCCGCAACCTGGCGCTCTATCCAACTGAGCTACGGGCGCGTGCGCGGCGGGCGTACTCTAACAAGTTGGCGGAGAGGGTGGGATTCGAACCCACGGTACCCGGGGGCACACGCGCTCTCCAGGCGCGCACCTTCGACCACTCGGTCACCTCTCCTTGGAATTTGGGATGGCGGAGAGGGTGGGATTCGAACCCACGGTGCACGATAAAGCACACACTCGCTTAGCAGGCGAGCACCTTCAGCCACTCGGTCACCTCTCCCGGCCGGCCGACTAGAGTGCCGGGCACCCGGCGACGTGACAAGGGGTCCGGGGCCCCGCGAACTCCCCACGGGCGCGCGCCGGTGCCAGAATGGCGAGCGCTTCGGGTGGAGTCACAAATGCACGAGAATCGACCGCAACTCAGGCGGGCCCTGGCCGGCCCCGGGATGATCCTGGCCCCGTTCGTGTTCGACGGGCTCCAGGCCCGGATCGCGGAGCGCGCGGGCTTCGAGGCCATCTACATGACCGGCTTCGGGACCGCCGCGGCCCGCGGCCTCCCGGACCTGGGCCTGCTCACGCAGAGCGAAATGGCCGAAAACGCACGGGTCCTGGCGCGCTCGGTCTCTATTCCGGTGATCTGCGATGCGGACACGGGCTACGGCAATGCGCTCAACGTAATCAGGACGGTGCAGGAGTACGAGGCGGCCGGCGCCGCCGCGCTCCACCTCGAGGACCAGGTCTCGCCGAAGCGCTGCGGGTTTCTAGACGGCAAGCAGGTGATCCCGCAGGCCGAGATGCTGCCCAAGCTCAGGGCCGCCTGCGAGGCGCGCAGCGACCCGGACCTGGTACTGATCGCGCGCACCGACGCGCTCCAGCCCGAGGGCTGGGACGCGGTCGAACGGCGCGCCCGGGCGTATCGCGACGCGGGCGCGGACCTGGTGTTCGTCGACGGGATCCGCACCCTCGGCGACCTGGACACCTACGCTGAGCGCCTCGGAGACCTGGGCTGCGTCTACAACGGCAACCTGCTGCCCGCGGACCAGGTCGCGGAACGCGGCTTCCGGATCATGCTGCACCTGGGCACGCTGACCGCCGCATTCCGCGGCGTGCGCGATGCCATGCAGGAACTCCGCGCGACCGGCGAGGTCGCGTCCGAGCCCGGGCTCTTCGAGGATCTGCTCGACGTGCTCGATGTCCCCGGGACGCTCGAGCGCGCGCGAAAATACGAGACCTAGCCCACGGGCCCGGCGGCCCCAGCGCAGCCCGGCCGACCGAAAGGACTCGGGCGGGGCGCCCCCCGCCCCAACCGGGCGGCTACGGCAGTACCAGGCGCCCCTCGACGATTTCACGCAGGGTGTCGACGTAGAAGGCGCGCTCGCGCTTCTGCACGCGCTCGCCCAGCCGACCGGCATCATCGCCCTCGAGGACCGGAACCAGGCACTGGGCGATCACCGGGCCGGTGTCGTAGTCAGCGTCCACCAGGTGGATCGAAACGCCGGTCTCGGTCTCTCCGGCGGCCAGCACCGCCTCGTGCACGTGTTGCCCGTACATGCCGGGCCCCCCGAATTTGGGCAGCAGCGCGGGATGGGTGTTGAGGATCCGACCGCGGTGGCACGCCAGCACCTGTGGCCCGAGTTTCTTCATGTAGCCGGCCAGGACCACGAGTTCGACCGCGTGCTCCTCGAGCGACGCGGCGATGGCCGCGTCGAGCGCAGCCACGTCGGAGTGGGTCCGGCCGCTCAGGTGGCAGACCGGAATTCCCTCGAGTCGCGCGCGCTCGGCGGCGCCGGAACGGCTGTTGTTGCTGATCACGAGCGCGGGCTCCGCCGCCAAGCGGCCGGACCTGCAGGCGTCCAGGATCGCCTGGAGCACCGTCCCTCGCCCAGAGGCCAGGAGCCCGAGCTTCACGCCATTCCCCCCCCGCGAACCATCATAGGGCTTCCCGCGGCCCGTGGCGGAAGAGATTTCGGCCGCCGGGACCGGGGCCTCAGCCCGCGCCCACCAGGACCACGCCCACAAATGCCAGCGCGACTCCGACCGCCTTCGGGATGCTGCGCGGCTCCCTGAGCAGCCAGACCCCGACCAGGGCCCCGAGCGGAACGCTGAGTTGCCGAAACGCCACCACGTAGCTCACGTCCGAGACGTAGGCCATCGAGATCAGCACCAGCCCGTAGGCCAGGTAGATCCCGATTCCGACCCCGAGGGCCGGGAGCAACGAGCGCGAGGCAACGCGCGCCAGGGCCCGACGCTCGGAACGCCGGGCCAGGACCCAGAGCCCGAGAAAGCACACCGAGGTCATCCCCTCGAGCGGCGCGTAGACGAGCGCGGCCTCGACCGGCGCAAACGGCGTCTCGGGGAGTTCCCGGAGCAGCCGAAGCCCGCGGTCGTCCAGCAGCGAGTAGCCGGCCGTCCCGGCCGCCGCGAGCACCGCCAGCGCCACCGCCAGGTCGCGATAGCGCCCGGGACGCAGGTCCCGGAAGCGCACCAGGGGCAGCAGCAGCCCACCCGCAAACACCAGCCCGATCCCGATCAGACACAGGGGGCTGATTCGTTCCCCGCGGCCGAGCGCGAGCGACGCGAGCACGACCAGGACCGGGGGCAACGAACGTGCGAGCGGGTAGGCGATCGAGAGTTCGCCGGTACGGTACGCGCCCGCGAGTCCCACGTAGTAGATCGCCTGGAACAACCCGGCCCCGATCACGATCTGCCAGACCGCGAGCGGCACCTCGCTCAGGCGCGGTCCGTACCAGACCAGAAGCGGCAGCAGCAGCAGGCCGCCCAGCACACCGGCCAGGAAGAAGAACGCCGCAGACGGGTCTTCGCGCTTGCCGATCAGGTTCCAGCCGACGTGGATGACGACTGAAGCCAGGATCAGAAGGACGGCGGTGGAGGTCAGCGGAACGCTCCCGCGTGCGCGGGGACGGGAATCACCGAAGGTCGTCCGCGCGTCAGCGCGGGAAGCCCTCGACCGGGACCTCGGGCTGGACGCCGAGACTGTTGAGCGCCATCGAGACCATGTTGTACTGGCCCACCGTAAACACCAGGTCCATCAACTGCTGCGTATCGAAGCGTGCCGCGAGCTCCGACCAGGTCACGTCCGTGATGAAGGCATCCGCGTGCAACTCGTCGACCGCGCGCAGCAACGTCGTCTCGAATGCGCTCCAGCCCGGCGCGTCGGGCCCCTGCTTGACGCGCTCGAGTTCGTCCTCGCTGAGTCCAACCTCGCGCCCGATCCGCGTGTGCGCCGCGAACTCGTACTCCGCACGACACAGCCAACCGATCCGCAGGATCAGCAACTCGCGTTCGCGCGCGGGCAGCGTCGACTTGGCAAGAATGTGGTTTCCGAACACGAGCCAGCGTTTGAGCAGCTTCGGGTGCCGCACCAGGGTACGGAAGATCCGAGGCGTGCCGCCGTCACCGCGCGTGCGCTCCAGCAGCTCTTTCGCCTCGCCGTCGACGTCGCTCTCTTCTACCGGCGTCACTCTCGGTTCCGACAGCCGCACGATGGTGTCTCCTCTCGCCGGAACCCCCGGATCGCGAGCGTTCTCGAACTCCGGGGCCCCGGATGGGCCGCGAGCATATCAGACCCAACGCCCCGTCCCGGGGACGCGCGGGGCCGCCGTCCAGAACGCGGGCCCCAGCACCTAGCCGCGCGGCTTCAAATTGCCCCGGGCTTCGAGTAACTCGCCCACGTAGCGCGCCAGGATGTCGGTCTCGAGATTGACCTCGTCGCCGGGCGCCCGCTCCAGGTGGTTGGTGTTCGCCTGGGTGTACTGCACCAGCGAGACCGAAAAGGAATCGGCCGTCTTCGCGATCACGGTCAGGCTCGCGCCGTCGATACAGATCGGCCCCTTCACCACCACGAACTCGAGCAACTCGGGCGGCGCCTCGTAGGTCAGCACCACGGCGTCTCGATCCGGTTCGGCCGAGCGCAGTCGGCCGGTCCCCTCGACCACGCCGCGCACGATGTGGCCGCTCAAGCGGTCGTTTGCTCGCACGGCGCGCTCGAGGTTGACCCGATCTCCCGGGCCCAACCGCGCCAGGTTGGAGCGCCGGTAGGTCTCGGGCATCACGTCGAAGCGCATCTGGGTATCGGAGAGTTCGGTGATGGTGAGGTCGACGCCGTTGATCGCGATACTGTCTCCGAGCCGCGACCCTTCCGCGATCTTCTTGACCTCGATGCGCAACACGCCGTCGGCGGCTTCGAGCACACGGCCAACTTCCTCGATGATGCCGGTAAACATCTGCAGGTCCCGCGCCTAGCCTGGCTCCGCAGCTTGCCACTCGGATCGCAGCAACCCGTAGAGCACGTGATCGACGAAGTGATCATACAACCACTCGGCATCGCGGACTCGACCCTCTTCGCGGAAGCCAAGGCGTTCGGGAATCGCGCGACTCTTGTGATTCTCGGGCGCCACCCCGATTGCGATGCGGTGCAGGTCGAGCCCATGGTCCGCGTCGAACCCGTAGTCGATCAGGGCGCGGCAGCAGGCGGTCATGATCCCGCGACCCTGTAGTGCACGCGCGAGCCAGTAGCCGATCTGACCGCTTCGGTTCATTCGATCGATCGAGTTGAAGCCCGCGACACCCGAGAGTTCCCCCTCGTACCAGATTAACCCCGTGAACGCGCCCAGCGTCCGCTCGCGTTCGCTGCAGGCACGGACGAAGCCCAGGCTGGCCTCGACCGAGGTATGCAGGTCGAGCCACGGAAGCCACTCGCGCAGGTACGAGCGATTCGCGTCGACCACCCGAAAGAGTTCCTTCGCGTCCTCCTCGGAAGGCAGGCACAGCAGCGTGCTCGCATCGACCTCGATACGCCGCTCGCTCATGCCAGCCTGCGCGCGACCGCGAGGGTTCGCTCGACCAGTTCGTCGAGCGCGAGTTCTCCGACGCCCGCGAGCGTCACCGCGACGCGCCCCCGCCAGGGATCGGTCCAGTGCGCGGGAACCGGGCGACCCGAGAGTCCCCAGAGCCCGCCCACCGTCGCACCGTTGCAGTCCGTGTCCCAGCCGGCCGCCACCGTCTCGCCCACCGCGACCGAGTAGTCGTCGGCCCCGTTCAGCAGACCCCAGACGACGAGTGCCAGGTTGTTCAGCGTATGGACCGGCGAGAGCCCCGCATAACGCTCGTGCATGCGCGCCACCGGGTCGCGAGCGCCGACCAGCCCGCGCCCGAACGACACGGCTTCGGCGGCGCCGGAATCCGCCGGAATCTCGCGCAGCGCGAGTTCGACCGCGTCCGGAAGCGACTTTGCATCCGGGATCGCAGCGCCGAGCGCAGCCACGAACATCGCCCCGTAGACCCCGTCCTCGCGGTGAGAGAGCGCCGCGTCTGCGCCCGCGAGTTCGGCCGCGAGCGCGGGCTGGCCCGGACACACCCAGCCGTACACGTCGGCCCGGATCTGGGCCCCGATCCAGTCGGAAAATTCGTTGTCGGCACACTCCGCGAGATCGAAACCCGCCTCTCCACCGTGCGCGAACGCCATTCCGGCACGCTCGAGTAGCGTGCGATAGGCGGCGCGCTCGGCGGTGAATGTCATGCCGGCCGGCAGCCACATCAGCCAGGCGCGCGCCACGTCAGCGGTCGTGAGTTCGCGACCGTGGCGCTCGAGCAGCATCAGCGCGAGTACGCTGTAGTTGATGTCGTCGTCGGGTTCGCTGCGTTCGAGCATACCCCGACAGCTGGCACGCCCGAACCGGGCGACCGGCGTATCCTCGATCAACGGAACGTAGTCGCGAAGCGGCAGCGCCTCGGCGCGCTCCAGGTACCCGGTCAGGGCCGCCGGGCCCTCGCGCATCGACAACAGCTCCACGGGCTTTCCGAGCTGACAGCCCGAGATGCGCCCCTGCCACGCGCCGAGAATCCGGTCTCGATCGATCACCGCGTCGCCCATCCTAACGGCTCCGGCCCGGATCGTGCGAAGCTCCGACCCGCGGGATCGGCAGGTCGGGCCGCTCGGGATCCGGCGTCCCAGACCCGGGCTACTTGCCGCTCAGTCGCGCCACCCCGGGCGCGAACGCGTCTGCAACGTCGGCCCCCACGGTCACGTACGAGATCCCGTAGGCCTCGCGCCTGCGCTCGAGTTCTTCCGCGATCTGGTTGGGGGGGCCGAAGAGTCCGTGGGGGTGAGCGCGGAGTTCGTCGGGTGAGAGCCCGAACGCACCGGCGAGTCCCTCGATGATCGGACCGGGCTGCTCGGTCACGAAGGTGAAGTAGGCGCCGATCTCGATCTCGAGTTCCGGCGCGCGATCGCCCGCGGCCTCACGCACCCAGCGGAGCTTCTCGGCAGTGAGGTCCGAGGTGGAGCTCTTCACGCCCTCCGGCCCGAGCACGCCCGAGCGGTTGTTGAAGTTGAGGCTCACGATATCGGCCTCGCGACCCGCGAGTTCCAACACCCGGCGTCCGCCGCCCCCGATCATGATCGGGGGCCAGGGCCGCTGCACCGGACGGGGCGATCCCGAGAACCCGCTCCAGCGCAGGTGCGCGCCGTCGAGCTCGAGCGGTTCGCCGCCGCAGAACGCCTTGACCGCGCGAACGACTTCGCCGAGGCGCTCGATCCGCACACCGGGCCGATCGAACGCGATGCCGGCCGCCTGGTACTCGGAGGCCAGCCAGCCCGCACCGAGCCCGAGTTCGAGCCTCCCGTCCGACAGCAGATCGAGCGTCGCGGCTTCCTTGGCGAGCACCACCGGCAGGCGGTAATCGATGCAGAACACGCGACAGCCCACCCGCAGGGTCTCCGTGGCCTCCGCCGCAACCGCCATCGCGGGTACCGCCGCCAGCGTCTGCAGCGGATGGTTGGTCTTCTCCAGCGCGGGGCCCGGGCCCAGGAAGTGATCGGCCAGGTGCAGGGCCGAGTAACCGTTGGCCTCGGCGCGTCGCGCCGTCTCGCGCCAGGCCTCGGCCGAACTCGCGTCGAAGGCCTGCACCGCAAAGCGAAAGGGTCTGGCGGCAGCCATTGGAATCCTCCCGGGGTTAGACTGGTAGCCTACCGCAGAGGGGACCCGAATGAGCCCAGCACAGACCACGAACTCCCTGACCGACGAGAACCAGATCCGCGACCTGGTCGCACGCTACGCCGACGCAGTCACACGGCGCGACGAGAAGGCCTGGGCCGAAACCTGGACCGAAGACGGCGAGTGGCAGGTGATGGGGCGCACCGCCAGCGGGCGCGAGGCTGTCGTGGAACTCTGGAAGAGCCTGATGGGCGGACTTTCGTTCGTGGTCCAACTCGCGAATACGGAACGGATCAGCATCGAGGGCGACCGCGGTAGCGGACGCTGGTACGTGACGGAGTACGCGAAGAGCAGCGATGGAACCGCGCTGCTCAACGTAGGCTTCTACCGCGATGAGTACGTTCGCATCGATGGGGTCTGGCGCTTCGCGCGCCGCCGCTTCGACGCGCTCTACATCGGCCCACCCGACCTCAGTGGGGCGACCTTTACACATCCGGAAGAGGTGTCCTCGTGATCATCATCGCAGGTGCGGTGACTCTGGATCCAAAACAGCGCGATGCCGCCCTCGAAGCCGGACGTCCGCTGATGGAGTCCACGCGCAAACTCAAGGGCTGCCTCGACTACGTCTGGAGCGCCGACCCGGTGGTTGACGACAGCGTCTACGTGTACGAACGCTGGGAAAGCGAACCCGACCTGGCCGCGCATCTCGCAGGGCCGCTTTACATTGCGATGCGCGACACGATCGCCGGCCACGGGTTGCGCGGAGCAGACGTGGCCAAGTTCGAGATCGGCCGCAGCGGCGCCGTCTACGATCCCCAGGGCCGGCCGCGCGCCGACTTCTTCGATTCCGAGGCCTAGCCGGAACCAGGATGCCGCTCTTCACGATCATCGGACGCGACGGCCCGGACGGACTCGAACTCCGCAAGCTTCACCGCGACGCACACCTCGCCAACCTCGAACCGCTCGAGCAGGAGGGCCGAATCCGCTACGCGGGTCCCCTGCTCGACACCTCCGGCAATCCCTGCGGCAGCGTGATCGTGCTCGAACAGCCGAGCCTTGCAGCCGCGCTCGGAGTCGCGGCGCGTGATCCTTACGTCACCCAGGGCATCTTCGCGAGCCACGAAGTCATCGAGACCCGCCAGGTCTTTCCGAAAGGCTAGGACGAGGTTTCCCGCGGGGCCGAGCGAGCAGTCGCCGAGCCGACCAGGAGAGAGGTCCGCAGCGACGGCGCAACGCAGTGGCGGTGGCGGAGAGGGAGGGATTCGAACCCCCGGATCCTTGCGGATCAACGGTTTTCAAGACCGCCGCCTTAAACCGCTCGGCCACCTCTCCCGATACCGAGCTTAGGCAGTCGGAAGGCCGCGCGCCCGCGACCCATGTCGCTATTTCGGAGCCGTGGTCAGGCCGCAGGCCTGTCGAATCTCCCCAATCTTCTCATCGATGCTCTGGTTGTACGCGCCGCTGGCCACTCGAATCTTGTCGCCCTCGGTCCCGGCCAGGATGGCGATCAGGGCCGAGATCGGAATGATTGCGGTAGCCCCGTGAATCACGCGCTGGCCGCCCGAGGCGCGGTCCGCATCCAGGGCCTTGATGTCCTGTTCGAGCGTGGCGCAGTCAGCCGGTTTCGAGAGCCGGCTCCTGGCCTGCTCCGGGATGACCGCACAGCCGACAAGGAGTAGCACCAAACAACAGACCCATGCACGTGGATGACGCATTCGGACCTCCTACCCTCAAAACGCGATCAGGCACGATATCGCAGACAGTACGCGCCGTCCGACGATCCCGAGAGCGCCTGTCCGACAGCTGGCGAGCGGTCCGGGACCGAGCCGGTCGGCATCCGCCCAAGGCACCGCGATTAGTCCGATCCCCGGTGAAACAACTTCTGGAACCAGTGGTGCGACTTCGGATCTTGCTTCGCGCCCTCTTTGAAGTGGACCTTCTCCGGTTTCTGCTTTGCGGGCGCGGCGCCGGGCTTCGAGGAACCGGCCTTCGAGCCCGCTCCGGCCCCCGGATCCTTGCCCGGACCGATCCAGATGCGCGGAGACCAGCGCAACCACTTCTTCTCGGGCTTGTCGTACAACTCGAACACCGAGCCCGCCGCCGCGGGCGGGCCGGGCTTGTCGGGCGTCGCGAAGGCAATCCCCCCCGCGAGCAGCGCCGAAACCGATTCGGTGTGGACGTGGAGTCCGGTCAGTCCGAGATCGGCCGACACGCCGCTGGCGTTCCAGAAACGGGTGTCGGTCCGCACCAGGGCCGAGTACGGGGTGTCGATTCGGATGCGGATCCCGACCGAGCGGCCGTCCGGATGCACGCCGAACGAGATCACGTCGCCCACCCGCGTCTCGCGGTAGAGCACCGGGTCTCCCTCGCTGACGCCCCCGAGCACCGCCGACTCGACCGCCACGTGTAGGCCCGAGCGTTCCGCCTCGGCAAGCTGCGCCTGCTCCCGGCCCGGATACAGCCTGAAGCGCGTGTCGTCTTTCGCCGGCTCAGCCCAGGCACCGGGCGTCTCGAATGCCACGCCGCCCGCGAGCAGCGCGCGCACGGATTCCAGTTGCACGTGCACGCCTTTGGAAAGGCTTGCCGAGGCATGGAATCCGCCAACCTTGTAAAAGCGCGAGTTCGTTCGCACGAGCGAGGCGTATTCGGGCCGGATCGAGGCGTAGATCACGACCCCTTTTCCGTCCTTGTCCAACTGGTACTGATCGGTGTGTCCGACCTCGACCGAGCGGAAAAAGACCGGGGAGCCGTCGCCGACGCCGCTCAGCGTCGGTGATTCGAATTCAATCCGCAGCGAATCGTCCTCGTCCAGGTCGAGCGGAGGCCGCGGCAAGCCCTTGAACTCGCGCGTGGACTGCGCTCCCGGCGGCCCGGGATCGAACCCGATGTAAGCCCCGGACACCAGCGTCCCCAGCCCGGAGATTCCGCCCGGGCCCACGCGCGGACGCACCACCCAGAAACGCGCCCCCTTCACCAGGCCGTGCTTCTCGCCCGGCACGATGCGCGCCTTCACGATCACGTGCCTCCCATCCTCAGCCACCTCGACGGTTTCGACGGTGCCGATCTGGACGGCCAGGTAGCTGACCGTGGTCTTGCCGGGGGTGATGCCGTCGGCAGTCCGAAAAGTGATCTCGACCACGGGGCCTTGCTCGTAGACGGTCCGGTACACGAGCAGCGCACCGATCAGGGCCGCGACCAGGGGAATGATCCAGACCACTGGGAGCGAGCGACGGCTCCGGACCTCGGCCACCGGGAGGTCGGGGGGGCCTGTACTCTTCGCACCGTCGTCGCTCACGCCTCTCCCTCCCGCGCGTCCCAGACGAGCCGCGGGTCGAAGCTCCCCGCTGCAAACATGGTGAGCACGATCACGGCCGCAAAACAAGTGGCGCCGAACCCGGCATCGATCGTGGCCAGTGATCCCAACTGCACCAACGCAACCAGGATCGAAATCATGAAGGTGTCGATAAAGGACCAGCGGCCCACGTTCGCGATCACCCGGTAGAAGCGCGTGCGGGCCCTGGGGTTCCAGCTCGAGCGCAGCTGCACCGAAGCCAGCAGAAAACCGAGCCCGAGCAACTTTGCGAGCGGCACGACGATGCTCGCAAAAAACACCAGCGCCCCGATCTCCCACATTCCGGCCCCGACTAGAGACACCACCCCGGAGTAAATGGTGTCGGCCTCGGACTGCCCCAGAATCTGGACGTCGAGTACCGGGTAGAGGTTCGCCGGCAGGTAGAGAATCGCCGCCGCGATCAGCAGCGCCCAAGTGCGCGACAGGCTACCGGGTTTTCGGCGCTCGAGGCGCGCGCCACAACGCGGACAGCCGAGCCCGGCAGGCGCGGCGGGGCTGGTGTCCTGCACGAGCAGCGCGCAACTGTGGCAGCGAAGACTGTTGGCAAGCTCCGGCCCGCGCAAGCTCGCGCCCGACGGCCGAGACCGGGCCGGAAGCGCATTCCAGACCATGCGGGGATCCAGGGAGGCTGCGGCTGCGGCCCAGATCACAATCAGGGCGACGAATGCGAACAGCGCCGGGTCGGGCACGATCGTGGCAAGCTGCCCGAGTTTGACCACGGCCACGCAAACACCGAGCAGGTAGACCTCGAGCATGGCCCAGGGCCGAAGCTCGATCAGCCAACGAAAGATCGGCCCGAGCGCGGGCGGGCGCCGCCCGCGCCAGAGTGGAACCAACACGTAGAGCATGCCGCCCAGGTAGACGAGCGGCGCGACCACTGTGGTGAAGAAGACCACCGCTGCGACCACACCAAAGCCCGTCCGCCAGAGCTGGAAGACCCCACTCAGGATGAAATTGGACGAGCTGCGTCCCTGGAACTCGAAGCTCAGAAACGGCAGCAGATTCGCGACCCCGAGCAGGATCGCCGCACTCAGCGTCAGCGCCAGCGTACGGTCGAGGCTCTGCGGGCGGCCGCGCTGCAGCATTTCCCCGCAGCGCACGCTGTGCGCGCGGTCGCCGCCGAGCAGCCGGGGCTCGGCCTGGAGCAGGTCACAACTGCCGCAGCGGGCCGGCGCGAGTTCGCGCGACTGCGCTCCGGGGTCCGGGGCCGCAGCTTGCGAGTCGCTCACGGCGCGGCCGCATTCAGGCCAGCCACCGGGTTCGGGCCCGTGCGCCTGCAACTTCGCGTTCTACGCATTCTGGCGCTTCCATGCCTGCACGAGGCTACAAGCGGCCGCCTCCCGTGCGGCCGGGCAGGCTCCGAGCAAGCAGCATGACCGATCCGGCGCCACGAACACAACCAACCCGCCCTGACCTACCGGCGGATTCAGGCAGGTCCTAGAATGGGCGTCCTTCACCGAGATTGTCCCCGCCGGAGGCTCGCAGTGCTCGACCTACGCTTCATCCGCGAAAACCCCGACACCGTGCGCGAGAATCTCCGCAAGCGCGGCGCCGCGGTCGACCTCGACGCGCTGTTGGCGCTCGACGAGGACCGACGCCAACTGATCACGGATCTCGAGAAACTGCGGCAACAGCGAAACGAACTGGCCAAGAGCATGAAGGGCCGCAAGCCGAGCGACAGCGAACGCGACCAGGGTCGTGAACTCAAGAAACGAGAACCGGAACTCCAGACCGAACTCGACCGGGTCGCGGCCGAGGTCGACGCCCTGCTTCGGGTGATCCCGAACCTGGTGCATCCCGACGTGCCGGAGGGCGCCAGCGAAGAAGCCAACCTCGAACTTCGCCGCTCGGGGGAGCCGCGGAAGTTCGACTTCGAACCACGCGACCACATCCAACTCGCAGCCCTTCACGACCTGGTCGATTTCGAGGCGGGGGCCAAGACCAGCGGCCAGAAGTTCTACTTCCTGAAGAACGAGGCCGTGCTGCTCGAGCAGGCGCTGGTGCGCTATGCGCTCGATCGTGTTCGCGCGCGCGGCTTCACGCTGTTTCAGACACCCGATCTCGCGCGGCGCGAGGTCTGTGCCGGAACCGGGTATACCGCGAGCGGCCCCGAAAAGCAGATTTACACGATCGAGGACGAGGACCTCGCCCTGATCGGGACCGCCGAGATCACGCTCTCTGGCATGCACGCGGGCGATCTGCTCGACGCACAGGACCTGCCACTCCGCTACGGCGGTTTCTCTCACTGTTTCCGGATGGAAGCGGGAGCGGCTGGACGCGCCGGGCGTGGCCTGTATCGCGTGCACCAGTTCAGCAAGGTCGAGATTTTCGCGTTTACCCACCCGGATGACTCCGAGGCCATGCACCAGGAGATCCTCGAAATCGAGGAGGACATCTTTCGGGAACTGGAACTTCCCTTCCGCGTGATGCTGCTCTGCGGGGGAGATTCTGCGAGCCAGGCCGCGCGCACCTACGACATCGAAGCCTGGATGCCGGGCCGCGACGGGGGCAGCTACGGAGAGGTCACCAGCGCCTCCACCTGCACCGACTTCCAGGCGCGGCGCATGGACATCCGCTTTCGGGATGCCGAAACCCGAAAGATCCGCTTCGTGCACATGCTGAATGGAACCGCGATTGCGCTTCCGCGAACCTTGATTCCGCTGCTCGAAAACCACCAGCAGCGCGACGGCTCGATCACGATCCCGGAGGCGCTCCGAACTTACGCGGGATTCGACCGGATCGGATGAGCGAGCGGTTCATTCTCGGAACCGCCGGCCACATCGACCACGGAAAGACATCGCTGGTACGCGCCCTCACCTCGATCGATTGCGACCGGCTCCCCGAGGAAAAGCGGCGAGGGATCACGATCGAACTGGGCTTCGCGCCACTCGAGCTTCCCTCCGGGCGGAAGCTCGCAATCGTGGACGTTCCCGGGCACGAGCGGCTGGTACGCACGATGGTGTCGGGCGCCACCGGCATCGACCTGGTGCTCTTCGTGGTCGCGGCAGACGAGGGCATCATGCCGCAGAGCCGCGAACACCTGGCCATCTGCGATCTGCTCGGGGTTCGCCAAGGCATCGTCGCGCTCACCAAGATCGACACGGTCGATGCCGAAATCGCCGAACTCGCACGTCTCGAGGTCGAGGAAGAACTGGCCGCATCGAGCCTCGCAGGCGCTCCGCTGGTTCCGGTGTCGGCGACGACGGGCCAGGGCCTGGACACCCTGCGCGAGAAGCTCGACCGGCTCGTCGGGGCAGCGCCGGCGCGCACGCTCCGGGACGGACCCGCCTGGCTACCGGTCGACCGCGTGTTCACGATGAAGGGCTTCGGAACCGTGGCCACTGGGACCCTCCGCGGCGGCGACTTCGAGGAAGGGGCAGCGGTAGAGGTGTTCGCGGACGGAAGACCCGAAGTGTCCGCCACACGGATCCGCGGACTTCAGATGCACGGCGCACCGGTCACTCGTGCGCGGCCGGGGTCGCGCTGCGGCCTCAACCTTCAGGGCCTGGACGTCGACGCGGTGCCCCGCGGAAGTGTCGTCGCAGCGCCGGGCCGTCTCGCCGCGCGCCCGCGCGTGGGCGTCGAACTGGTGTTGCTCGAGGGCGCACCGCCGCAGAAAACCGGCACGACGCTCACTGTACACCTGGGCACAGCGGAGCGTCCGGCCCGGATGCTGCTGCTCGATCGTGACCGACTCGAGCCGGGTGACCGAGGCTTCGCCGAGTTGCGCTTCGCCACGCCCCTGGTCGCGGTCGAGGGCGACCGCTTCATCGTGCGAGGTTTCAGTCGGGTTCCGGGCGGCGGCTGGACGCTCGGCGGTGGCCGGGTCCTGGACGCAGAGCCCGCGCGCGGACGCCGCGCCCGCAGCCAGCGCGCAGCCGACCTGGCAATCCTGGCCGGCAACGAACCGGCGGCCGCGTTGGCGGTGCGCCTGGAACGGGCCGGCCTCGCGGGCATACGCGAGTCCGATCTGCTGCGGGCGGTCCGCTCGATCGAGGGCATCGAGGGGATCCGGGCCGGGGCGGATCTCTGGCTCCACCCCGCGCCCTTCGAGACGCTGCGCAACCGCGTGGTCGGCGCGGTCGAGGCCCATCACCAGAGCCGGCCGCTCGACGCCTGGGTCGGATTCGGCCCGGTCCGGGGTAAATTCCCGGCCCGCGTTCCCGATGACGCGATCCGGGCCGCGCTCCGGGACGCGACCGAACGGGGCCTGCTCGAATCCCACTCGAGCGGCCACCGCAGTCCCGGCTTCGCGGCACGCGCGCGCGATTCAGAACTCGAGCGGCGTTTTCTGGAACGCATCACAGCTGCGGGGCTCGCCCCGCCTGCACTCAGCGCGCTGGCGCGCGAATTCGAGAGCGATCCCCGTGCGCTTCAGCGCCTGGCCGAACACGCCGTACGGCAGGAACGACTCGTGCGTGTCGCCTCGGGCCTCTTCTTCGATCGTACCGCAGTCGACCAGCTTCGGGAACGGCTGGTCGCCTACCTCGAGGCCCACGGCGAGATCGATCCGGCCGGGTACAAGCAGCTGACCGGCCAGACCCGAAAGCACACCGTGCCCCTGATGGAGTTCTTCGACGCCGAGAAGCTGACGCTCAGGCGCGAAAACCTGCGGGTGCTGCGCGGTCGACGCTAAGCGGGTCTCTGGCTACATGCGCCAGAGTGCGAGCGCTCCCACTGCGGCGATCGCGGCCAGGCTCGGTGCCACCCGGCGCACGAACGAACGGTCTCCGAGCGCGATCAACAGGCCGACCTTCGCAATCGTGGTGGTGATCGCGACGACGGTGATCGCCTGGTACGCGACGTCTGCCGAGAGGCCGGCATCTGCGTGCAGCCGGGCGAGCGAGAGCGTTGCCGCGCTCGCACCCGGAAGCGCCGCGAGTGCGGACAGCAGGTAGATCCCGGCCTCCGCGAAGTGCTCGCGCGCGGCTTCGACCAGAAGCAGCACCAGCGCGTAGAAACCCGCAAAGCTGACCGCGGTGCGAAGGCCCAGAGGGTTGCCATACTCGTGCGCTTCCACCGCCTGGCCGGCCGGCGCGTGGCGGGTCAAGGCCAGGGCCATGCCAACGCCAAACATCGCCCCGAGGGGCACGTAGAGACTACCCAGAAGCCCCGGCGATACGAACAAGAGCAAGAGCGCAGTCCGCACGAAGGAGACCGCAACCGAGGCGACGACCAGTGTCTCGTAGTCGCGCGATGCTGCGACGCCCCGTGCCGCGCGCGCGTAGGCGACGGCGGTCGCAGTGCTCGAGACGAGTCCCCCGAGCATCCCCGCGATCAGCTGGCTCGAACGTCCCGCACCCAGGCGCATGAGTGCATACCCGAAGAAGGACACGCTCGAGATCAGCACCACCATGCGCCACACATCGCGGGGACCCAGCACCTCGAACAGTTTCGAGACCTCGACCAACGTAGCGACCGGATCCTCGGGCAAGAGCGGCAGCACGATCCCGGTGATCACCAGGAAGCGAATCAGCATTTCCATGTCGCGCGCCGAGAGCAACTCGGCCGCCTGGTGAAGGACCTTCTTCGAACGCAGCAACGCCACCATCACGATCGTGACCACCGTGGCCACCATCAGCTCGCCCAGCTGCGCGAGGGCCCCAACCGCGAAGGTACAGAGGCTCGCGATCTCGGTGGTGTAGCCCGGGTCGCCGCGCGTGGTCGCGTCCCAGCGGTAGCGCAGTACCAGGAAGGTGGCGCTCGCAATGAACATCGAGACGGCCAGCCACTCCCCGAGCCCACGCGCGATCAACACGGCGAGCGCTCCGATCAGCGCCGTGAAGGCAAAGGTCCGAACCCCGGGAAAGTCCTTCTCGCCCTCGGACTCCTCCTGGGCCACCTGCCGCTCGAGCCCGACCAGGGCGCCCAAGCAGACCGCGACGAAGGTCAGCAACAATATGCGGGTGGCTTCGGGAATGGTTCCGTCCTCCGGGGTCCTGATCGACAGCTTGCCGCCTAGGGTAGAGATCACCAGACTGTGGCGTCATGTCGAGTGTCGAGTTGTCGCCTGAAGGCGTCGAACACCGCTTCGTGGAGGCGAATGGCCTGCGCTTCCACGTCGCGAGCGCAGGGTCGGGGGATCGTCTCGCGCTCCTGCTCCACGGGTTCCCCGAGTGCTGGTATTCGTGGCGTTACCAGCTCCCGCTTCTGGCGAGACTCGGGTATCGCGCCTGGGCCCCGGACCTACGCGGCTACGGGGAGAGCGACCGGCCCCGCGAGATCGGGGACTACGCGATCGAAGCGCTCGTCGAGGACGTGGGAGGCCTGATCGACGCAGCTGCACCGCGAGAGACGGTGCTGATCGGGCACGACTGGGGCGCCGTGATCGCCTGGTTCGCGGCGATCCGCCGGATCCGCCCGCTCGACCGGCTCGTGATCATGAACGTGCCTCACCCCGGGGTGGATCTCAGGTCCGGAGGACTCCGCCAGCTTTTCCGCTCCTGGTACATCCTCTTCTTCCAGCTCCCGGGGCTCCCGGAACTTCTGCTCCGGGCCGGGAACTATCAGATGGTGGCCGCTGCCTTCCAGCGCATGGCGGTCAACAAGCACCGCTTCCCGGAGCACGTACTGGACGTCTATCGGCAAAGTGCCGCGCGACCCGGCGCACTCACCGCCATGGTCCACTACTACCGGGCGCTGGTCCGGGGAGGCGGAATGCTGCGACAGCGAGACCTCGGCTATCCCGTGATCGAGACGCCGACCCTCATGCTCTGGGGCGAACGGGATGCAGCACTCGGGAAGGAACTGACCTACGGAACCGCGGACCTGGTTCGCGAACTCACGCTCCGGTACCTGCCCGATGCCTCGCACTGGGTCCAACAGGACGACCCAGATCGTGTGAACGCGATGCTCGAGGCCTGGCTCGAAGGCCGCCCGGTCCCGGAGGCTTGGGAACTCTAGCCATTCGAGGACGGGGGGTACACCCGTCCTGGACTGCGCTCAGGATGGCCCCCAAGCGCAGGACCGCCAGCAGGCGGTCTGGGTACAGACTCGGGCCGTGCGCCGAAACGCACGGCCCAGGCCCCTACCAGCGATTGCCTCCACCGCCGCCGCCACCGCCACCGCGCTGACGCTCCTGCGCCTCATCGACGCGCAACGGTCGACCCTCTAGGTCTTTGCCATTCAAATCGGAGATCGCCCTCGCGGCCTCCGCATCGTCCTCGAGTTCGACGAACCCGAAGCCGCGCGACCGCCCGGTTTCCCGGTCGGTAATCACGGCGGCCGACGACACCTTCCCATAATCGCTGAACATTCCCTGAAGATCCGCTTCCGTGGTGCTCCAGGGAAGGTTCCCAACGTACAGTTTCTTCACGTACCTGGTCCTCTTGCCCGGGCCAGACCCGGGCCGCTAAGCGTGGGCCGACAGCGCCTTCAAAGGCTCACGACGCCCCGGAACCCACAGTCCGATCAAACTAAGCTTGAGCCGGCCGCATGGTAACAGACTCTTCGGGTTCAGCGCGCTAGAAACCGACGATCCGGGCCGTCGTGATCCGAAAGATTGGTCCCTGAGCCCAGGATCATCGTTAGCCCCGGCCCGGACTGGGGGTCCGCGGCGGTAGCGAACGCGCTAGCTTTCCAGACCATGGCAACCAAATCGACGGCACCCAAGACGCCCCGAACCCGCTCAGGAACGAAGGCCGCCGCAAAGCCCAAGGCTGCCGCAAAGCCCAAGGCCGCCGCAAAGCCCAAGGCCGCCGCAAAGCCCAAGGCTGCCGCAAAGCCCAAGGCTGCCGCAAAGCCCAAGGCTGCCGCAAAGCCCAAGGCCGCCGCAAAGCCCAAGGCCGCCGCAAAGGCGGGGATCTCGGCTCAGGCCGTGAATCTCGGCCACCTGTTCTCCCTGCGGCCCCGGGTGAAGACGTCCTTCAGGCAGGAGGACTTTCGCGCCGCCCGCCTCAGCCTCGAGGACGAAGCCTACGCGAGCATCGAGGAAGCGGCCCGCGCGGTTGCCAACAAGGCCCTCGAACTCAGCCAGGAGGGCCCGCCCAAACACGGCTTCGGTCGCAGGGGGCGCTGAGACCTCAGCTTCGCCCAGGCGCCCGGCTGCCCGAGTTCCCCAACGCGGGGGCATCCCAACCGACGCGGGGCATCCCAAGTAGGGCCGCTCGGTGCTCGAGCCCAACAACGCTCAGAATCCGGCCCAGATGCGCGCCCGGCGCGAGCCGCGTAAAACCCAGACCTCCACGTGATTCGGAGGCCTGCGGGTAGCGCCGCCCACAAGCCAGGCCCCAGCGAAACGCTCAGAACTCACCCATCTGAGCGCGGCCTAGACCCGAACGCGCGGGTACCCGGGAGGATCCTGCCCACATGAAGGAAAGGTGAAGGCCCAGATTGACGTGGGAAGACCCCGACTGTAATATAGTCCGTGGGAAGAAATTACACGCAATATTGTACATAGTTGTAGGGAAAAGTTCCT
>JAYZEO010000048.1:0-7305 GCA_036337215.1 Myxococcota bacterium
GGGGTGTCCGCGAGCGGCCCGACGACCAGCAGACGGCGCATCGAGCTCGCGTCGAAGGGCAGCAGCGCCTGATTTCGGAGCAGCACAATGCTCTTCTCGGCGGCTTCGCGCGCCAGGGCGACGTGGGCGCTGCAGGCCACCACTTCGGGCCCATAATCCTCGGGATCGGGTGCGGCCAGCGTTCGGAACAGGCTGCGAAGCACGCGACGCACGCCATCGTCGATCCGCTCCGCTTCCACGTCGCCGCGCCGGACCGCCTCGAGCAGGTGATCGCCGAACTGATGCGTGTCGGGTGCTTCGACGTCGAGACCGGCAGCAAATGCGTCCCAGCCCCGGCAGCCCAGGATGAAATCCGAGTAGACGAATCCCTCGAAGCCCCACTCCTCCTTCAAGATCCGTGTGAGTAGTTCCAGGTTGTGGCCGCAATAGCTGCCGTTCAACTGGTTGTAGGCGCTCATCACGGCGCCCGCGCCCGCGTCGATGCAGCGCTTGAAATGCGGCAGGTAGACCTCGCGCAGTGCCCGCTCGTCGGCCTGTACGTTGACCGTAAAGCGCGCGTTCTCGATGCTGTTGGCCGCGAAGTGCTTGGGTGTGGCAACGACGTTGTGGTGCTGCACGCCGCGCGTGAGGGCCGCACCCATCTCGCCGAGCAGGAAGGGGTCCTCGCCGTAGGTCTCCTGTGCGCGGCCCCAGGCGGGGTGTCGCAGCAGGTTGATGCAGACTCCGCCGAACAGGTTCCCTCCGTATGCGCGCAGTTCACGCCCGATCGCATCGCCGATCCGTTGTTCCAGGTCGATGTCGAAGCTGGCCCCGCGCGCCATCGAAACCGGAAAGCAGGTGGAACTGCCCATGGCCACGCCGCGCGGACCGTCGTTGAAGAGCAGGGGCGGAATCCCCAGCCGTTCGTTGCCGGCACCGATGTGGTAGAGGCGCGCGCAGTAGCGGCCGCCGTCCTCGGCTACCTGCTTCATGAAGCCGTGGCCCGAGAGCATGGCGACCTTCTCCTCGAGGGAGAGTTCGCCGAGCAGTTCTTCGATGCGCGCCTGTTGCTGCGCTGCGCTGGCACCTTTGGGAATCGGCAATGGGGGTCCTCGCGCTTGGCCGGTCCCGGCGCCTCAGCGGTCCTCGCAGAAGGCGCGTAGTCCGGCATTCATGCGTTCGAAATTTTCCCGAATCTCGGCCTCTCGCGGAACGATGATGTCGCCGACGAGCGTGCCGGTAAAAATCTCGTAGTGGTGAAGTCTCGTCCGCGCGGGCGCGAGTACTTCGAGGGCGAAGAAATGATCCCCCTTGAACTGGGCCCGGTCCGGGAGGCCGCCCTGCCAGCGCATCCCGTCCGCGTCGATGGTCAATACCTCGACCGGGACCTCGAGTTCCCGCCCGTCGGCATTTCGGCTCCGGGCCAGGATCTGCCCGCCCGGCTCGATCGCGCCCTCGATCTTCACCAGGTAGGGGTTCCAGTCCGGGTAGCGCACGCCGTCGACCAGGGCCTCGAGGACCCGCTCGCGGGGCGCAGCGATCTCGATCCGGGTGTCGACCCGGCGACGAACCGGCATCCAGTCGTTGATCGCCACCGGTTTTTCGTCGAGGTCGACGGTGCCGGCGTCTGCAAAGTGGTAGACCATGGCCGCACGGAGTTTCGAACTCTCGTTGTCGGTCGAGCAGTGCATCAGGTGACTGTGGAAGACCAGCAGGTCTCCGGTCTGCATCTCCACCGGAATCGAGGCCGACATGTCGTGATCCACGATCTCGAGATAGCCGAGGTTCGCCCCGGGCCGCCGGTCCGTCTCGTGCACATGCACGGGCTCGCGGTGCGAGCCCGGCAGCACCCGGAGACAGCCGTTCTCGGGCGTGGCTTCGGTGACCGCGAGCCACAGGCCAAGTTGCGGTGCGCGGTCGAAACGGAAGTAGAACGCGTCCTGGTGCCAGGGCTGGCCCAGCGCACCCGGATTCTTGAAGATGAATTGTGAGAGAAAACAGTCGAGGCTCGGTCCGATCAACCCGGCAGCGAGATCGAGCACGCGCTCGTCCTGAATGAAACTCCGGAAGGCGGGCTGATCTCGATGGAGCTTGAAAATCTTCGAGACGCCATCCTCGGGCTCGCGCAAATCGGGCGTGGCCTTGGTCTCGGGCTGGACGATGGCGCTGCCCGCCATTCCGGCACCCCCGGCCTTGCGCGCCAGCTCGACGGCGCCCGCGTGCATGGCCCGGCAGCCGGCGGCGCCCTCGAAGCCGGGCACGATGAAGAAGCCGTCGCGCTCCCAGGCGGCGCGTCGTTGGCTGGTCAACACCGGCAGCTCCCCATGCGGCGCGGCGAAGGATCGCGCCACGATCCGGACGGCGCCTGCTTGTTGCGCTGACATCGTTGTCATAGATTGCGACCTGGCGCAAGCATGCCGCGGAGGCTCGATGAAGACACTGCGTGACGTCGCCGCGCGCCCGCCTGCTGGCTCGGAGTCGCGTTGCGCGGTCACGGCCCGGCGCGTAGAGCGGGTCTCCACGGGGACGTCGTGTACCTAGGCATCGACCTCGGTACCTCGGCCGTGAAGGCGCTGCTGGTCGACGACGAGGAGCGCGTGCTCGCGGAGGTTCCGGCTCCGCTCGAGCTGAGCCGGCCGCAGCCCCTCTGGTGCGAGCAGGATCCCGACAGCTGGTGGCGCGCGACCGATGCTGCAGTCCGTTCACTCCGCGATCGCGTCCCGCAGGGCCTGGCTGGTTTGCGAGGAGTCGGGCTCTCGGGCCAGATGCACGGCGCGACGCTGCTCGACGCGGCGGACCGGCCCCTGGGCCCCGCCATGCTGTGGAACGATGGGCGCAGTGTGGCCGAGTGCGAGGCGCTGGAGCGAGCCGTGCCCGACGCGCGCGAGATCACGGGCAATCTCGCGATGCCCGGATTTACTGCGCCCAAGCTTTTGTGGACGCGCCGTCACCAGCCCGAGTTGTTCGCGCGGGTGGCGCGCGTGCTGCTGCCGAAGGACTACCTGCGCCTCTGCATGACGGGCGACCATGCGACCGATCTCTCGGATGCATCGGGCACCCTCTGGCTCGAGGTCGCCAAGCGCCGCTGGTCGGAGCGAATGCTAGAGGCGTGTGGTCTCGGACTCGGGGCCATGCCGACGCTGTACGAGGGCTCCGAGCCCACCGGTCGCCTGCGCGAAGAGGTCGCGCGGGCCTGGGGCTGCGAGCGGGTTCCGGTGGCGGCGGGCGCGGGTGATCAGGCCGCGGGTGCGATTGGGGCCGGTGTCGTCGAACCCGGGAGCGCCCTGATCTCGCTCGGGACTTCGGGCGTCTACTTCGTGGCGGGTGAGGCCTTTCGCCCCAACCCGGAGCGGGCCGTGCACGCCTTCTGTCACGCGCTGCCGGGGCGCTGGCACCAGATGTCGGTGTTGCTCTCGGCTGCGAGTTGTCTCAGTTGGATCGCGCGTGTCACGGGCGCGCGCGACGAGGCGGCTCTGCTCGAGGAGATCGCCGAGCGCGACCGTCCGAGCGAACGCCTGCTCTTCCTGCCCTACCTATCGGGCGAACGAACACCGCACAATGATCCCCGGGCCACGGGTGTCTTCCTGGGCCTCGACCACGAGAGCGACCGCGCTGCCCTCGGCCGCGCGGTGCTCGAGGGCGTGGCCTTCGCGTTTGCGGACGGCCAGGACGTGCTGCTCGCCGCCGGCAGCCGCATCGCGGGCGTGTCGGTGATCGGCGGGGGGGCGCGCAGCGCGCTCTGGGGCCGCATCCTTGCGAGCGTGCTCGACCGACCGCTGGTCTACCGCCGGGGAGGCGAGGTCGGTCCGGCGCTGGGCGCCGCGCGTCTCGCCCGGCTCGCGGCCACCGCAGAGTCGCCGGGCCAGGTCTGTGGGCCCCTGCCCGAGGATTTCGTGGCGGTGCCCGCCCCCGGCCTGGTCGAGGTATACGCCGACCGGCTGCGGCGTTACCGGGCGCTGTACCCTGCGCTGCGCGAGCACTTCCAGGCCGATCAGACCTGAATCGATCGAGGAGACTTGACCCGATGCCCAAACCCTTCTTCCCCGAGATCGAGCGCATCTCCTACGCGGGTCCCGCAAGCTCGGACGACCTGGTTTTTCGTCACTACGACCCGGACCGGATCGTGCTCGGAAAGCGCATGGAGGATCAGCTCCGAATCGCGGTCTGCTACTGGCACAGCTTCTGCTGGCCCGGTAGCGACGTGTTCGGCGAGGGGAGCTTCGATCGTCCCTGGCTGCGCGATACCGGCGATGCGATGGCGCAGGCGGAACACAAGCTCGAGGTCGCCTTCGAGTTCTTGAGCAAGCTCGGGGCCCCCTTCTTCTGTTTTCACGATCGGGACATCGCGCCCGAAGGCGCCAGCTTTCGCGAGTCCTGCGCGAACCTGGACCGAATGGTCGAGCGGGTCTTGCTGCGTATGCAGGAGACCGGGGTGCGGCTTCTCTGGGGGACCGCCAACCTGTTCGGTCACCCGCGTTATGCGGCCGGCGCGGCGACCAACCCCGACCCTGCCGTATTCGCGCACGCCGCGGCGCAGGTCAAACATTGTCTCGAGGCCACGCACCAGCTCGGCGGCGCCAACTACGTGCTCTGGGGCGGCCGCGAGGGCTACGAGACGCTGCTCAACACCGACCTGGCGCGCGAGACGGATCAGCTCGGACGCTTCATGCAGTTGGTCGTCGAGCACAAGCACCGCATCGGCTTCGCGGGCACGCTCCTGATCGAGCCCAAGCCGCACGAACCGACCCAGCACCAGTACGACCGCGACGCGGCGCACGTGCTGGCCTTCCTGCGCAAGTTCGGGCTCGAGCGCGAGATCAAACTCAACATCGAGGTGAACCACGCCACGCTCGCGGGACAGAGTTTCCAGCACGAACTCGCCTACGCGATCGCGAACCAGTGCCTGGGCAGTGTCGACGCCAACCGCGGCGACCCCCAGAACGGCTGGGACACCGACCAGTTCCCGAACAGCGTCGAGGAGTTGACGCTCGCCCTCTACGAAATCCTGCGCGGCGGAGGCCTGACCACGGGAGGATTCAACTTCGACGCAAAGCTGAGACGTCAGAGCATCGATCCCGTCGATCTGTTCCACGCCCACATCGGGGGCATGGATACGCTCGCCCGAGCGCTCCTGGTCGCGGCCTTCCTGATCGAGGAGGGTCGCCTTCGATCCGCCGTCGACCGGCGCTACGCCGGCTGGGAGAGCGAACCGGGTCGTTCGATCCGGGCCGGCGAGCGCAGCCTGGACGACCTCTGGAAGCAAGTGCTCGAGAGCGACAGCGACCCCACCCCGGTCTCGGGCCAGCAGGAACGGCTCGAGAACTGGGTTCGGAGCGGCATCGAGCGCGCCTGAAGGGCGGCGCCCGCTACTCGCCTGCTTGGACGCGTCCCTAGCCGGGCTCTAGCTCCGCGGCCGCTTCCCGACCCGGGCGCCGTGAGGCCGACCTACCGGACCCGTCTCGACCCGGTGAGGGGTTCGGAACGCCCGACTTCCGGAAGCGCAACCGGCCGGGCTAGCCCAAAGGTCGTTTGTTTCTCCTATCCTTGCGGCCGATGACTGCTCAGGATCGAGGTGACGGGAAACCTGCGCGCGGGAATCTCGTCCCTTTCGTGTGCCTGCTGGTGTTCGGTTCCGGGTGCACGGCGCTCGTCTACCAGACGGTTTGGCTGCGCCAATTTCGACTGATCTTCGGGGCATCGACGGCCGCCAACGCCGCGGTGATCTCGATCTTCATGGTGGGCCTGGGCCTCGGGGCGCTGATCCTCGGAAGGCGAGTCGATCGCCATTCCTCGCCGCTTCGTTTCTACGCCGGGATCGAAGTCCTGGTCGCGCTATCCGCGGCGGCGACGCCGTTGATTCTGAGTGGTCTCGACGCCCTCTACGTCGCGACCGGCGGCTCGCTCGCCATGGGCACCGGGCTCGCCACGCTTGCGAGACTCGGGATCGCCGTGATCGTGCTCGGGCTGCCGACATTCGCGATGGGAGGGAGTTTCCCCGCCGTGGTGAAGGCCATCGAGACCAGCGCCGACGCCTCGCGCCGCAGCGTCGGACTCGCGTACGGGATGAACACCCTGGGCGCCGTTGCAGGAGTTGCGCTCGCGACCTTCTTCCTGATCGAGCAGCTCGGAAATCGCTGGTCACTGTTTCTGGCGGTCGCACTCAACCTCGTGGTCGCGGTCGTGGCGTTGCGCCTCGCCCGCCGGGCCGGTCGTTTGGCCCCACACGCGTCGCCCGAAATCTCGGAAGACCTCGCTCGGGTTTCCACGGAATCGGCAGTCTCCTCGCGCTTCGTGCTCGGCGCGGCGTGTTCGGTCGGCTTCGTCTTCTTCCTGATGGAGATCGTCTGGTACCGGCTGCTATCGCCGCTTCTCGGCGGGACGAGCTTCGCCTTCGGTCTGATCCTTGCGGTCGCGCTCGCCGGGATCGGTACCGGCGGTCTCGGCTACGCTTTTCGACGGAGAGAGCGGGTGCCGACGCTCGGGGGCTTCGCGATCGTCTGCGGTCTCGAGGCGCTGCTGCTCGCGTTTCCGATTGCCCTCGGGGACAGGATCGCCGTGCTCGCCTGGCTGTTTCGCTCGTCCGCGGAGAGTTTCGCCGGGCAGATCCTTGGCTGGATCGTCGTCTGCGTGCTCGTCGTCTTCCCTGTCGCCGTGATCGCGGGTTTTCAGTTCCCGATGTTGATCGGGCTTCTCGGTCGTGGGCGGAAGCAGGTCGGAAGGCACGTCGGAACGGCCTATGCGATGAACACAGCCGGTTCGATCCTCGGGGCGATCGCTGGTGGCTTCGGTGTGCTTCCGCTGATCGGAGCCGTCGCTGCCTGGAAGATTGCGGCGGTGATCCTGTTGGCCGTCGCGCTTTTCGCGATGCTTCTGGCTCGGTCGCTGGAGTCGCGTGGGGCGCGGCCCTGGGCGACGGTGGTCATCGCGCTGGCGGCCGCAGGCTGTCTGCTGGCGGAGGGCCCGACTGCCGGCTGGCGCCACAGTCCGATCGGCGCGGGTCGTATGAACGTCGTCAGCCCGCTGGGGGTCGAAGACGAGAACCCCGAGGTGAACTGGATCCGCGATTATCTGCAGGGTCGGCGCAGGGCCATGGTCTGGGACGTGGATGGGATCGAGAGCAGCATCGCCCTGGGTGGCGATGATGCCTATGCGTTCATCGTCAACGGAAAGGCAGACGGAAACGCTCGCTACGACGCTGGAACCCAGGTCATGGGTGGGCTGACCGGCGCGCTGCTTCATCCCGATCCACGCAAGGCGCTCGTCATCGGACTGGGAAGCGGAAGCTCCGCAGGTTGGCTCGCCGCCGTGGCTTCGATCGAGAAAGTC
>JAYZEO010000049.1:0-30883 GCA_036337215.1 Myxococcota bacterium
GCTTCCTGCTGAACGAACGAGCGGTTGATCAAGTGCGGGACCAGGCTGCGGAGCGACCGGGCCCACCAAGCCGTACCCAGGATCACCTTTGGCGGGAGTGCCTGGAGCCGCTGAACCCGCGTGATCTCGCCGACCCGCTCCGCCTCGATGGCGCGGCAGGCGGCCTCGATCCCGTCGGCTGCTCCCGCGCGCAGCGCGGGAACCAGGTGGTTGGCCGCGACCACGGCGTCACGTAGGCCCACGTTGATTCCCTGGCCGCCGACCGGAGACATGGTGTGGGCGGCGTCACCGAGCAGCAGCAGTCCGGGTGCAGACCAGCTCAGCACGCAATCGGATGCCGTGTCGAGCAGGAACGGGTGTGAGACCT
The DNA here is from genome assembly GCA_036337215.1 of Myxococcota bacterium. Taxonomy (GTDB): domain Bacteria; phylum Myxococcota_A; class UBA9160; order SZUA-336; family SZUA-336; genus JABSQV01. The sequence goes on from JAYZEO010000049.1 coordinate 368, forward strand.
GGTCGGCGTAACGTCGGAAGTGCGCGGCGAGATCGGGCGACGCGTGGTTCGCCATCTTTTCGATCCAGTCGCGCAGGCCCCGGCGCCGGAGTGCCCCAAAGGTTCCCTTGAAGATGATCCAGCCCACCTGGACCTGACCATCATATGAGACGTACGCGATCAGCAGGTGTCCGCCGCCGATGTATACGCGGACCCAGGCAGTCCCGGGAGCGTCCCCCGGGGCGTCGGGGAGCGCTGGAAACTTGCACCACACGATGTCCATCGGAACCGCGTCCGCGTGGATCTGGATGCCCGAGTCCCGACGGACCACCGAAGAACGGCCATCCGTGCCGATCACGAGTCTCCCCCGGAGTTGCTGCTCTCCGTCTTCGTCGCGGACGCGGACCCCGACGGTGCGTCCCCCTTCACGCAGGACCTGCTTAACGCTGGTGCCGCGCCGGAACTCGAAGCTCGGGTGCTTATTGCCCTCGGCGACCAGGCCTTCGAGCAGGGCGGGCTGCGAGATGGCGGCGGGCGTACCCCCGATGAGTTCGGCGTTGAACCCGGCTTCGAGGATGAGCTTGTGTTCGATGTAGATGCAGAAGCGTGCGGGTTCGCTTCGCGGCAGGCCACGCACGAGTTCGGCCAGTCCCATCTCTTGCAGCGCGTCCTTGCCGGTGGGCAACACGACTTCACCCCGGAACTCGCGTGCGAAGTCCCGTTGCCGTTCGAGCAGCAGCACGCGGATCCCGCGCCGGGCGAGCAGCAGCGCCAGCGAGGCGCCCACCGGGCCGGCGCCGACGATGATGACCGGCGCTTCCGGGTCCGGTCCGCGCTCTCGAGCCTCCGGCGGCCGCGCTTTTGCCACGTGCCCCTCCCACGCGATCGAGTCCTGGCCAGTGTAGCCCGGGTACCCCCGTGCCGGGGATTTGTTCTAGCGCAGCCCGCGCCGGTAGAAGCGCGAATCCGTGTACATCACGGGGAAACGCTCCGGAAGGTCCGATTCTTCGATTTGGATGAAGCCGTTCTTTTCATAGAAGCGGTGCGCGGCCAGAAACCGCGCCGTGGTGCCCAGGAACAGTTCGTGGATGGCCTGCTGGTGTGACCAGGCCAGCAGGGTCTCGAGCAACTGCCGGGCGGTGCCGACCTTGGAACCGCGATGGCTCGGGTGTACGAACATCTTGCGCAGTGCAGCCTGGTGGTCTCCGATGTCGAGCAGCGAGACCGTCCCGATCACCCGCTCGCCCTCGAGCGCCACCCAGAAGTTGCCCGAACCCCTCTGGTAGAAGTCCGAAATCTGCCGGAGGTCGGGCTGGTCGCTCGCCATGATGTCGATCTCGAACTCCCCGCGTTGGATGCTCACGATCAGATCCACGATCTGATCTTCGAAGGCGGGCTTGAACTGCTGGATTTCCATCGCTCACCATTCTTGGCGAGCCGGCTCGGGTAGCCGGCTCGATCAGCCGTGTCGGAGAGTCCTAAAGGAGGGGTCCGCGGGACACCGACTCCGGGCTTCGTGTGTCAGAAGCGCGGACGAAGCCGGATTCTAGCAGAAGCCTGGGGCGCGCACTCGCATGCGTCTTGGTGGCCCGAGGGGAGCCGCACTTCATTCCGTCGCTCGCGTGCGCGGATACGCGCGGGGTTGGAGCCGGATCGCGTCGCCGTGCGATCCGCTGGCCGGGCTGCGCCGGGTCTGGCATCGTCTGGCACCCCGATGTCGTCCGACTCTTCGTACCGGCTCTGCGTGCCGGGCTCGTTCTCGCGACGGCGCGAACTCGGGCCCTGGCTCGTGGGAATTCAGTTCGCGCTGATCGTGCTCTCGGGCTGTGAGCCGGACGCGAGTTCACCCGGCGCGAGCGCGGCCGGGGGCCCGCGGAGTTCCGATCCGGCACCCGCATACGTGACCACGGCCGTCTGTGCGGGCTGTCACGCCGAGGTCTACGCGCGCTGGGCGGGATCGCTCCACGACCGCGCGATGGAACCCGCGAGCGAGGCGAGCATCCTGGGAGATCTGGCGAGTGCACCGTTCGAGCAGCGGGGCGATGAGTTCTTCGTACGCGCCGAAAGCGCCGGCGAAGGGTCGGAAGCGATGCGTGCAACGCCCGGGGAGCACCGACTTCGCTACACCTTCGGTGCGCTTCCGCTGCAGCAGTACCTGGCCGAGCAGCCGGGTGGACGTCTCCAGGTATTGCCGTTCGCCTGGGATGCGCGTCCGCTGGCAGCCGGCGGCCAGCGCTGGTTCTCGCTCGAAGGAGACGAAGCCGCGGCGCCCGGAGACGTGATGCACTGGACCGGGTTCGCTCACAACTGGAACACGCAGTGCGCGGACTGTCACTCGACCGGTGTGCGCCGGGGCTTCGACAGCGAATCCGAGAGCTACAGGACCACCTGGTCGGACCTCGACGTGGGTTGCGAGGCCTGTCACGGTCCGGGATCCCGGCACCTGGCCTGGGCCGAGGCCGCGGGTCGCGAAGCCCAAGAAGATCCCGGCCTCCCGGTTGCATTCATGAATGCGGACGCCGGCTGGCGCTTCGAGGCGGGCGACCCGATCGCACGTCGCGCCAACTCGCCCGGTTCGCAGACGGAGGTCGAGGTATGTGCGCCCTGCCACTCGCGTCGTTCGCTGTTGCGCGAGGCCGATCCCGGCACCCCTTTTCTCGATGCCTACCGGCCGGAGTTGCTCGAGCCCGGGCTCTACTACGCCGATGGGCAGATCCTGGACGAGGTCTACGTCTGGGGTTCCTTCCTTCAAAGCCGCATGTACCGGGCCGGCGTTCGCTGTAGCGACTGCCACGACCCTCACTCGCTCGAACTTCGAGGCGGGCCCGACCAGGCCTGCGCTCAGTGCCACGCGCCCGAGTACTTTGCGAGTCCCGGACACCACCACCACCCGTCCGGAAGCTCGGGATCGAGTTGCGTCGAGTGCCACATGCCGGCCCGGACCTACATGCAGGTCGACGCGCGCCGCGACCACGGATTTCGCATCCCGCGGCCCGACCTCGGCGAACGCGTGGGCATTCCCGACGCCTGCACGGGTTGCCACGACGACCGCTCCAGTGGCTGGGCCGCCGATGCCATCGCGACCTGGACCGGGGAGCGTCCGCGCGCGCACTTCGCGGAGACGCTCGGGGCGGCGTGGCGCGGGGACCCGGGCGTGGGCCCGGCGCTGGCGCAACTGGCCCGCGATTCGGAAGTCGCCGGAATCGTGCGCGCCACGGCGCTCTCCGAACTCGCGCGCGTGCCCGCGCCGCCGGGACTGCTGGTGCAGGCCGTCGCCGACCTGCGCGACTCGGCCGACCCGCTGCTTCGCTACGGCGCAGCGCGAGCTTCCGAAGCGCTTCCGCTTCCCGAGCGGCTGGAGTGGATCGGGCCGCTCTCTCGGGATCCTGTCGCATTGGTGCGCGCCGAGGTGGGCCGCGTACTCGCCGCGGTCCCTCCCGATGCGCTCGTACCCGAAGCCAGGGAGAGCCTCGACGCGGCGCTCGAGACCTACCGCGAGGCGCAGCTTGCGAACGCCGACCGGCCTTCGGCCCAGGTGAACCTCGGACTGCTCTGGCTTCGGCGCGGCGAACTGCAACGTGCGGAAGTCCGGTACCGGGAAGCGATTCGCATCGGCCCGCACTTCATTCCCGCCTACGTCAACCTCGCCGACCTGTATCGGCAGACGGGTCGCGATCGCGAGGGGCGGGCCTTGCTCGAAGAGGCGCGCCGGATCGGCCCCGAGGTCGCCGAGGTCCACCACGCGCTGGGGCTGCTGCTGGTGCGTCAGCAGGAACTCGACGCGGCGCTCGAACCACTGGCGCGCGCGGCCCAACTGGCACCGGACCATCCGCGCCTGGTCTACGTCTACGCGCTCGCGCTCGACTCGGCCGGGCAGACCGACGCGGCCCTCGACGTGCTGGCGCGGGGTCTCGAGAGCGCGCCGCACGCGCCCGAGTTGCTCGAGGCGTCGGTCCAGCTCAGTCGGAAAGCCGGGCGTGCCGGGGCTGCCGACGGGTATGCGCGCCGGCTCCGGGAACTGCAATCCCGGGCCGCGAGCCGCTAGTCCGAGGCGCGTGGCGTCTCGATTCAGTCGAAGCGTTCGCCGAGCAATTCCTCGCTCAGCGACCAGAGCCGGGCCGCCGCATCGGGATCGAGTGCGCCGGGGTGGACCCCGCTTGCTCCGTCCGGGCTCTCGTTGACCTCGGCGATGCCGCAGTCCTCGAGATAGATGCCGCCCTGGCCCGAGAGTTCGGGCGCGGTCGCGGCCCAGGTCGAGGTCGCGGCCCCGGCCCCGACCGATTTGAACGAAAGCCGCCGGCCCGGTGAGCGCGACTGCAAACCTTCGATGTCTTCCTGTGTCATGTGTCGTGCGAGTTCGGTCATGATCACGCCCGGGTGAACGGCGAAGGCCCGGACCCCGGCATCGCGCAGACGGCGGTCGAGTTCCAGGCTGAACAACACGTTGGCGGTCTTGGACTGGCCGTAGGCTTCGAACTTTTCGTAGGGGCGCTGCTCGAAGTGCGGGTCGTCCGAGATCTCGGGTGCGAAGCGGTGGCCACCGGAGCTCAGGTTGACGACTCGTGCGTCGCCGCTCTCGCGCAGCAGCGGCGTCAGCAGCCCCGTCAGCAGGAAGTGCCCGAGGTGATTGGTCGCGAACTGGAGTTCCCAGCCTTCCTCGGTCCGGGCGAGCGGGCACGCCATGATACCCGCGTTGTTGATCAGGAGATCGAGGTCTCCGTGACGCTCGCGAAAGCGCTCCGCAAAGCTGCGGACTTGCTTCGGTACCGAGAGTTCGATTTCGAGTACGTCGACGCGTGCCCCCGGTGTCTCTTCGCAGATCGCGTCGGCCACCCCCTGGGCCTTGGCGAGGTTGCGCGCCGCCAGGGTCACGCGTGCACCGCGGCTCGCGAGCGCGGCAGCCGTCTCGGCGCCGAGTCCTCCCGATGCGCCGGTCACGATCGCGCGCCGCGCAGCTAGATCGAGTCCCTCGACCACCTCCCGCGCTGTCGATTCGGCTCCGAAGTTCCTGGTCATGCGGCTTTCCTCCCAGGCTCCATTCTGACATGGGACCGGGCTTCGGGTCTGTGGCTTCGGGCCCAGGAAGCATTGGCTAGACTCCCCGCAGCTTCGGAGGGGGCAAGGCCGTGCTCGCGGAGATCGCATGTTTCGTGGCCGGAGGCGCGGCCGGGGCCGTCTTTCGTTTTCTCATCGTGGAATTTGCGGCGCTTCGTTTCGGGCTGCCGGCCTTCTGGACGATCTGCCTGATCAACCTCTGTGGCTGTCTCGGGGTCGGACTCTTCGTGGGCTCGCTGGCCTCTCCGGACGGTGCGCTGTTCGCGCTCGTCTCTGCCTGGTCCCCCGCGCATCCGGAGCTTCCGGCCGCGCGGCTCGCGGCCGTCGTCGGAACCGGCTTTCTCGGCGGCTTCACGACCTTTAGCACCTTTGCGCTCGACGGCCTGGTGCTGCTGCGCGAGAAGCGGCATGCGGAACTCGTGCTCTACGGTCTCGGAACGCCGGCGCTCGGCATCGGGCTGGCGGCGTTGGGATGGTTTTTGGGAGCAGGGGGCCTCGGATGAGCGCGCGCCCGTCGTCCGAAGCAGGGCTCTTGCGCACAACCGGAATCCCGGAGTTTTCTGCCCGGATCGCCCTGGTTGCGATCGGGGGCGGGGTGGGTGCCGCGTTGCGCGGACTCTGCGGCATCTTGTTCCGCGACCTGCTCCAGTGGCCTGCCTGGACAGGCACGCTCACGGTGAATCTCGCCGGCGCGTTCCTGATCGGGGTCGCGTTCGCGCGGCTCGATCCCGGCCCGCTGCGCATCGAGGATGCCCGGCTGCTCGCGGGTGATCTCCCGCAACTCGAGAGGCGGCGGCGGCTTCTGGCCTCGCTGTTCGTGACCGGAGGGCTCGGGGCGCTCACCACCTTCAGTGCCTTCGGAATCGAGTCTGCGGAGCTACTCGTACACGGCCGCCTTGTGGAGGCGGCGAGCAGCGTGATCGGGTCGCTGGTTCTCGGGCTTGGCGCGGTCTCGCTCGGTCTTCGCGCGGGCCGGCCGGCCGTGCGGCCCGGTGCCTGAGGCGGTGTGTGCCGCAAGCGTGCGGACGAATCCGGAAAGCCGCCGAACTTTGCTAGCCTGGAACTCCGGTCGCAAGCGCATGAGCCCGTTGAGCGGCGCCGGTTCGGTCACTGCTCACAGCGGGGGCGCAGGCGAAGATGCTTTCAAAAATCGTGATCGGTGTTCTCGTCCTGGGGGTTGCGATCCAGTTCGTGCCCTACGGTCGAGAGCACTCCAATCCTCCCGTCACGCTCGAACCCGACTGGGATTCTGCGAACACGCGCGAACTCTTCTTTCGCGCCTGCCGGGACTGTCACAGCAATGAAACCGTCTGGCCCTGGTACAGCTACGTCGCGCCGGTCTCGTGGCTGGTGTCGAGCGATGTGAACGAGGGTCGCGAGCACCTGAATGTCTCCGACTGGGGTCGTCCCGATCAGCACGGAGACGAAGCGGCCGAGATGGTGCGTGAGGGCGACATGCCGCTCTGGTTCTATCTTCCGCTCCACGCCAGAGCCCGGCTCTCGCCGGCCGAACGCAAGCGCTTCATTGCGGGCCTCGAACGCACCTTCGGTTCCGATCACGGCCATTAAGTTTCGGGGCCCCGGGCTCGATCGCGCTGCGGCGCGAGGCTTCCCGGAGACGCCGCCCACCCGTCAGGCCTGGCTGCGCCCGGCAGACGGTCGCGGTTCGCTCCGCGGCAACAGCAGGGGCAGCAAAGGCAGCGTGCTTGCCTAGCAGGTCGCCGCTGTAGCGCGCGCCGCCATTGCGCAGCCCCCTATTTCTCCTATCTCTATCTTTCCCTCCGCGCGCCGGGAGTTGGTCCTAGATGCCCTACGCGATCTACAAGTTGATGCACGTAGTCGGGCTCATGCTCCTCTTCCTCGGCGTTGGAGGGCTGCTGCTCTCTGCTCGTTCGGCGCCAAGCCGCGCGCCGAGAGGCAGCGCGACTTTGTTCGGAGTGGGCCTCCTGGCGATGCTGGTCGGGGGCTTTGGCATGATGGCCCGGCTCGGCATCCAGTGGCCCTGGCCCGGTTGGCTGATTGCGAAGGTCGGCGTGTGGCTGACCATCGGGGCCCTGCCCGTGTTGGCGCATCGCCAGCTGCTCGCGCGCGGCCCGGCCTGGCTCCTGGCTGCCATGCTTGGCGCGGTCGCCGCCTGGCTCGCGATCAACAAGCCCTTCTGATCCGGTGCAAGAACCAAGAGATTCAGACGTTCGCAGCCGCCGAATTGCGCTGGCTGGCGTGTTCCTGCTCGCCGTCTTGTTCGGCGCATGTGAGACGGAAGACGGGCCCGGACGCGTGCTTCTGATCGGGATCGATGGTGCCACGCTGCGCGTGACCACCCCGATGCTGGAGCGGGGCGATCTTCCCAATCTCGGTCGCATCGCACAGGCGGGCGTAGCGGGTCCGCTGCGCGCTCACCTGCCGCTGCGCTCCCCCCGGATTTGGACCTCGATCGCCACGGGAAAACTTCCGCGCAAGCACCGCGTGACCGGTTTTGCGCGGCGGGCCGGCCGCGGCAATCGCCGACTCTTTGTCAGTTCGGATCGCCGCGGTCCTGCGATCTGGAACATCGCCTCCGAGGCGGGTCTGACGGTCGCGGTCGTCAACTGGTGGACGACCTATCCGGTGGAGAAGATCCGCGGCGTCATGATTTCGGATCATCTGCTTGCGTCGAGGGTCCAGGAACAGGTCCGACTAACGGGGGCCCGAGATTCGGGTCGGGGACCCGTCCTCTGGCCTCCCGAATGGCAGCCACGGGTCGAGGAACTCCTGGCCCGCAGCGAGCCGTTGACGGGAATCCCGGACCCGGTCGGTGATCTCGACCCTCCCCCAGGTTGGACACCTCCCGAGGCCCTGTCCCGGTACTACCGGGAGGACGAATCGGTTGCACGCATCGCGCTCGCGGTAGAGCAAGAACTTCGACCGGATCTCCTGATGGTGTTCCTGCCCGGCATCGACCGGGTTTCTCATCATCTCTGGGCAGGTATGGAGCCGCCTTCCGCGTATCCCTCGGGGCCGGCCGTGTCGGAGCCGGTCCGTAAGTGGAATGAGCAGGTACTGTTCCGTTACTACGCGTTCACCGATGCCCTGATCGGGCGGCTGGCTGCGGGCTACGGACCACGCGACCTGATCATGATCGTTTCGGATCACGGCTTCGAGGCGGGGAGGAAATTTTCCAAGTTGACCGGGGTGCATGAGACCGCGCGCGCCATCGACGGCGTGATCTTCGCACGGGGGCCGGGGATTCGTCCGGTCCAGGGGGGCGAGCGCATCTCGGTCAACGACGTCACGCCGACCATCCTCGCCTGGCTGGGTCTTCCCACCTCGAAAGATATGGACGGGCGGGTCGCGGGGATCTTCGACGGGCCGCGGGTTCCGCCGATCCCGGCCTACAGAATCTCGATCGAACGGCTCAGTGAGGTGCCATCGGGTTCCGAGGAGAAAATGCTCGAAAGGTTGCGCAGCCTCGGGTATCTCGAGTCCGAGGAACCCGACTGAGCGGCTCGCGAACGCATGCTCGCAGCGGCCGCCGGGGCTGGCACGCGTAACGGTGTAGGTTTCTTGCGAGTCGCATCAGGAGTTGGCCTACATGCGCCGGCACGGCGGCAAGCTAGAACCCGAGCGCCGACTCGAGCCGCTGTGCGAGGCACTGCGTCCCTATCGGTAGTCGCAGTCTCGCTGCTGGTTCGAGTCCGGGTTTCGCGGCTCGTCGCGGAGTGAGACATTGGGGACGTGTGGTCTCAAGCCCCAAGCCCCGCTTGGTTCGAAGCAGAACCGCGAACTCGGAGCCGGGCGTGAGATCGACCGTGGTACTGCTGATCCTGCTGATCGTCTCGCCTGTGCCCGCGCTCTCGGGCGGGCCTGGTGTTCTCGCGGAACTGCCCTTCCTCGATCCCTTGGTCCACGAGGGGCCGCTCTACCCCGGGCACATTCGCATCGATCTTTCGCCGCGTCCTCGCCGGCCCTTTCCGATGTTGCTCGACACGGGTACGGCCGAGACGCTGATGACCCCGCTCTACGCGCGCGCGCCTGGATCGTACGGTCAGCTTCCAGAGCCAGGGTGAGGTTCGCGCGGAGGAACTCGAGGCGTTCCGCGAGAAGCTGCGCAGCCGCACCCTCGAGTTGCAACTCGGAGCGACGGCCACGCGAGGCCGCGCCGAGGAGCGCCAACGCGAGCTCGAGGTGACGGTCGAGGACGAGTAAACCGGCGCGCGAAGCCGGGCGCCGCGTGCGGTCGAGTCTTTGTCGAGCGGCATTCGTGCGCGGCTGGAACGGTCGCTATAGCGATACGTCGATCGCTGCTGCACGTGCCCGCTGGAGTTCGCGTGCGTGGTAGGCTTCGGGCGCGTCTCGCCCGGTTGAATTTTCGAGGGTCGAATGACCGAAGAGTCGAGCCTGATCGTGATCGCCGAGGTCGCGGCCGCACTCGCGGGATTTTCTGGAATCGCGGCGGCATTCGGCCGGCGTCAGGAGCGTCCCTGGACGGAAGTCGAGCGGGCGCGGCTGTCCAACCTGCTGAACCACAGCGGGATCGCGCTGTTTGCGGCGCTGGTTCCGCTCGTGCTCGCGCTCGACGGCGGATTTACGCCCGAGCACTGGCGGATTTCGAGCTTGTTCTGGGCGGCCTTCGCCTCGATCGGGATCGGTCTCGGAGTGCGTTCGGGCTGGGCCAGTTGGGCCGCGAACTCGCCGGGACGCAGGTTTGCTTTCCTGCTTCAGCTCGGCGGATTCATCTTGCTGCTGGTCCTGCAACTTTGGAATGCGATTGCTGTCCAGAAAGGCTGGCCCTACCTGCTCGGTTTGGTCGGCAACCTCGGCTACGCGTTCATCCACTTCATGGGGTTGGTCAATCCTTCCGCCGACCGCTCCGAAGGCTGACCCCGGGGCCGCGGCCCGGGGGGCCTCCCCGTTCGACAGATACTGCTAATCTGAAGCTCGATGAGGGTCCTGGTCGAAGGCTACGCGCACCGAACCGGCGAGCACTGTGCCTCGACCGCGCTCCGCAACATTCTCCAGTTCAACGGCGTCGACTTCTCCGAGCCCATGATCCTGGGGCTCGCGAGTGGACTCGGCTTCTTCTACATCCGCAACGATGCCATGAGCCCCTCGCGGCTCTTCCACGGTCGCACCGCGCAACTCGAAGAGGACTTCGGGCGCAACACCGGGCTTCCCTTCGTCGAGCGCCCGGAGCCGGACGACGCGCGTGCATTCGAAAAGCTCTGCGAGCGGATCGATGCGGGCCAGCCGGTGATGGTCTCGACCGATACCTACTACCTGCGTTACCACAACACGCGCAGCCACTTTCCCGGACACCGCGCGGTCGTGGTCGGCTACGACCTGGAGGCCGGCCAGGTATTCCTGGCGGACCGCAAGTTCGAGGCGTACCAGGCCTGCGACCTCGAGGAACTCCGCCATTCTCGAAACGCGCGCGATTACGTCGCCAGTTGCGAGAACCGCTATGGAGACTTCGAAGGCGAGGTCAAGCTCGGCCTCCCGCTGGTCGAGGCCATGCGAATCGCGATCCGGCGCTGCTGCGACAACCTGCTGACGCCGTCGACCGAGAAGGTCCTCGGAGTCGGCGGCATGCGTACGCTCGCGGCCGAGTTCGCCGACTGGCGGCGGCTCGACGAATGGTCCTGGGCTGCCCGGTTCGGCTATCAGGTGATCATCAAGCGCGGCGCGGGCGGGAGCTTCTTTCGTTCGCTCTACGCGGACTTTCTCGAAGAAGCCGCGCTCCGCGTGCCCGCGCTCGCCCGAGTTGGACTCCCGGCGCGCATGTACGAGATCGCGGCTGGTTGGCGTGCGCTCGCCGCAATCCTCGAGGAGCAGAGCGAGCGAGACAGTTGTGCACCGGAACTCTTCGTGAGATCCGGCGAAGCGCTCGCCGGACTCGCCGATGCGGAGGAAGCCTTCTTTCTGGACCTTCGCGCCCTCTCCGCAGCCGACGAGGCGTGGAACCACGTGGCGAGCGCCGTCTCCGCCTAGACCTAGCGCACGACTCGAAAGTTCTCGTTCAGGATTGCGGCGGTCGGCGTTTCCGAAGCGCATTCCCCACTTCGAGTTCTGCGACCGATCTTGGTTCCCGGGCGATGCGGGAACCGGGAGTCGCATTGTCCGACGCCTGAGCGAGCGCAGCGTTTGCATGGCGAAGGCGGACACGAACGAACACATTCGGACACTTGCGGGCTGCGAGAGCTGCTTCCGTCGGAGAAATCTCGGCTGCCTTTGGCTAGGGTGTTCGGGTACCAGAGTTCCGATGCCTGGCAGCGTCACTGGCAGTGCTCGCCCCGGCATGGCGCTCTGGATCGGCGCGCCCTGGCTTCTCGGGCGCCGAGAAAGCGGGCAGCTGAGTCAGCGATGGTCAGAACCTGCGGGCTCACCCACATCAGTCTTGCCGTCCGAGACCTCGAACGTGCGCTTCGATTTTACCGCGATGTGTTCGGTGTGCAGGTCCATCTGCGCGACGCGGAGTCCGCGCAGGTCCTGGGCCCGGGCCCCTTCGACGTCATCTCGTTCGAGAAAGCCGAAGGGTTTGCGGGGCGCAAGGGAGGCCTGAGCCACTTCGGTTTCCGGCTTACGGATCCGGCTGACCTGCCGCTCGCGCTCGAGGCCGGCGAGCGCGCCGGGGGTCGGCTTCTGCGGCGCGGCGAGTTCGGGCCCGGGCTGCCCTTCGCATTTGTAGAAGATCCGGATGGTTACGAGATCGAACTCTGGTACGAACGGACGCCGCCGCTGAAGCGGGAGTAGTCGGGCTTGGGGTGCTCGGCGACGCCGTGCTTCGGTCCCCGGGCCACTAGACACCCCTGGCGAAAGCTGTGGTAGCCTCTGCCCGTCTGGCTCGAAGGGCTCGCGTGAGGTGCGCGGGGGCGCGCTGAGCCGCGAGTACCGAGGCCGCCGGGAACCGCCGCGGTCGAGATCATTAGTCGATCCGTTTACCTTCCTGGGAGGGGAGAGCTTGCGTCGATCCAAAAACTGGCCTTCGATCATCGAACGTCTCAACCAAAAACCAGCTCGAGAACTCCGAATCAGGATGGGCTCGCCGGGCAGCGCGCAGGTCACACGTTGCCGGCTCCTCGACCAGTGGACGAACCTCGAGGCGAAGACGATCGGCGCGATGCTGATCCTCCGGGTTTCCTCGTAACCGGGCCTCGGAGCCTCCGGCTCACGATCCAGCAGCCCGGCAGATCAGCCCCGGCACCCGTCTACTAGACGGCTCGTCGCGCGCCCGTGGGGCAGGCCGGGAAGCCTGTGCTGTTTGAAGCTGCGGCTACCAGTCTTCTCCGTCCGGCCTGATCTGTAGATCGAAGCTCCAGGCCGAGCGAGGCTGGTGAACGATGTGCCAGCACTCGCTCGCGATGTCATCCGGGCGGCAGAAGAATTCGTCCGCCCGGTCCGGAAAGGCGCGGCGGGTCCAGGGGACGTCGATGACGGCGTCGATCGCGAGGTAGGCCACGTGGATCCCGCGGGGCCCGACGCTCCGCGCGATCGACTCGGCCAGGATGCGCTGCGCGGCCTTGGTCGGCGCGAACCCCGCGAAGCCCGCCTTCCCGCGGTAGGTGGAGGTGTTGCCCGTGCACAGAATCGCACCCTTTTTGGCTTCGAGCATCGCCGGTGCCGCGAGCCGAGCGAGGTGCAGAAGTGCCATGGTGTTGACCTGGAAGTTGTGTTCCAGCACTTCGGGATCGATCGAGAGGAAGTCTCCGAACGCGCCGCCGACCGCGTTGTGAATTACGACTTCGGGCGGACCGAGGTCTCGCACGACGTGCGCGAAACTCTCGGCGAGCGCCCGAGAGTCGGACACGTCGCACGGGAAACTACTGGCTTCCGGAATCTCTTCTGCGAGCGCCGCGAGTCGTTGCGCGTTTCGGGCGCGCATGGCCACGCGGTAGCCCGTTGAAAAACGTCGAACCAGGGCGGACCCGGTTACGGGTCCGACCCCGGGGATCAAGCAGGTCTTCGGGTCCAAGAGATTCCTCCCGGGTAGCTGCCGCGGATGCCGCGGGGATTCTGTCATACTCGCTGTCCGTGAACACGATCGCGTTATTCAAGGCCTTCATGGCGTTGTTCGCGATGATGAACCGGCTTCGAAGCAGACGCTGAGTGAACTCGAGCAGGCCGAGGTCAACGCCAAGCTGATCGTGCCGTTGGCCATGCCGATCCTGGACGGCGTCGAGCAGTCTGCCGCGCGCTGAGTTGACGTCGTGCGGGTTTCCCAGACCCGCGGTACGAACCGAAGTCGCTTGCGCCCGTGGGCTGCGGGCGGGCTAGAATGAGGGAACCAAATGCAGCTACCAGACCCGAAGCGCGAGTCGCCTGCAGCTTGGCGCGCACGCGCCGTCGAGTTGGCGCCCCGGATCGCAGCGCGCGTCGAGAAGGCCGCCGAACAGCGGCGGATTTCCGAGGAGACGCTCGACGAACTCGAGCGGGCCGGGTTCTCTCGTGCACTCCAGCCCGCTCGCTGGGGGGGAGGCGAGCGCAGCCCGGCGGAACTCTACGAGGCGCAGTGGCTGCTGGCAGCCGCCTGCCCGTCGACCGCGTGGGTGCTGGGTGTATTGGCTGTGCACAACTGGCAGTTGGGCCTGTTTCCACTCGAGGCGCAGGAGGAAGTCTGGGGACAAGATCCGAGCGCCCGGGTGTGTTCCTCGTACGCGCCGACCGGGCAGGTCGAGCGAGCGCCGGGTGGCTTTCAATTGAGCGGACGCTGGTCGTTTTCGAGCGGGTGTCTGCATGCCGGTTGGGTGTTCCTGGGCGGGATCACGCCTGCCGAAAACGGCGCCCCGGGTCCGCCCGACATACGCACCTTTCTGGTTCCCGCGAGTGACTATCGGATCGACGACGTCTGGCACGTGGTCGGGCTACAGGCCACCGGCAGCAACGACATCGTGATCGACCGCGCGTTCGTGCCCGAACACCGCACGCATCGCATGTCGGATGGCTTCGGCTGCACGAGTCCCGGGATCGCGGTGAATCCGGCACCCTTGTTCCGACTTCCATTTGGCCAGGTCTTCGTGAGCGCCCTGATCCCACCCGCGATCGGGGCCGCCGAGGGCGCGCTCGAGGCCTTTCTCTCGCGCGAGTCGAGTCGTCGCAGTGCCGGAGACCTGAGCGCCAACGCCGAGAGTCCCGAGACCCAGGCGTTGGTCGGGCGAGCGCGCGCGGATCTCGACGGCTTCAAGCTCTTGATCCGGAGTCACTTTGCCGAGATGCTCGACCTGGTCGGGGCCGGCGAGCCGATTTCGGTCGAGCGCCGGGTCCAGTACCGCTACGACTGGAGCCGCATGGTGCCGCGCTGCGCCGAGATCGCCGGGGAGTTGCTGGCGGCCAGCGGAGCCGGCGCGATCTTTCAGGGCTTTCCGCTCCAGCGCTACTTGCACGACCTCTGGGCGATTCGTGCACACTTCGTGAACCGTCCCGGGAAGCCCGCACGGAACCTGGGCGCGGTCCAACTCGGCCTGCCGAACTCGGAGTTCTTGCTCTAGGCCGATGCCCTTTGCAGTTCGGGTGCGCGCAAGTAGACGCGTCCCAGGAGTTCGGTAAACGGCTCGTCGTGCAGCGGATCCCCGGGTTTGTCGAAGGGCTCACCGCGCGCGGCGAGGTCGCGGTAGAAGGTCTCCCAGACGGCGTCGATCGAAAGGTCGTCGCTGTGCGTGTCGTAGAGGTCGGCCTCGGCCGCGTCGGCAAAGAGGTTGGCCTTCCACGAGACGCTAATGCGCAGGTCGCGGTAGCAGGGTCTACCCAGGACCTGGTCGCGTTCGACCAACTGCCACTGCTCGCCCTCGACGCGCTCGAGCCGGGTCTCGAGGCTCATCGGTCCGGGAATGCCGTCCTCGCGGCGGCCGACCGGGCGTACCCGGTGGTACATGAAGTCGTTGTCCCCGACGATGGCGGTGTTGAAGATCTCCCCTTCGTGAATCCGCTTGGGTCCTTGGGGACCCTCGGGCCAGTACTCGAAGCCGCCATCGCTGCCTTTGTAGAACCACGCCACCGCGGTCGCGATCCGGATCCGGTAGCGCTCGAAGAGTCGCGAGTGCCCCATCATCGAGAGCACCTGGGTGGGGTATTCGGTGCGGTCGACGCCCCGAAAGGCGGGCACGTCGGTGTGCCCCGGACCCTGTGGGAAGGGGAGTTGCCAGGTGAGGTTCGCGTAGACCTGCTGCGGCCGGACGACCTCGGCAGCGAAGATCTGCCGTGCTGCGTCCCGGAACCCCTCGTGGAATAACAGCGGCTCGACGCCCTCGATCTGGGGTGCGTCGTAGGCCCAGTCCCCGCGGAAATTCGGCGCGATCATCATCTTCTGGTGGCCGGTATTCGCCCGGTACTGGGCTTCGTTCCGGAAATAGCGCTGCACCGGGTAGTAGGGGCCGTTGGCTTCGACGAGGCGTTGGACCAGGTCCGGGTCGTCGAGCACCTTCGGAACCGTGATCGGGGGAAGGGCGTCGCTCATGTCTTTTTGCCTCGCATTGCGTCGGCCCCGAGCGCGGGCTCGATGAACGGGCCGAAGTTCGGTCCGCGCCGCAGGTGGTGGCCGCCGTCCACGTTGATCGCGGTACCCGTAATCCAGCGCGACTCCGGTCCGATCAGGAAGCGCGCGAGATCTGCGACGTCTTCGGGCTGCCCCACGTCGGCGAGCGGGGTGTTTTCGATGTAGCTCGCGTAGGTTGGGCCTTCGCGCGGGATGCCCTCCATCAGCTCGGTGGCGATGAAACCCGGACGGATCGCGTTGAAGCGCACCTGGCTCGGCCCGAACTCGTCGGCCGCGTTGCGCATCATCGCCTCGATCCCCGCCTTTCCGGCGGTGTAGGCTCCGAAGTAGGGATGCGTCTGGTGGCCTGCGATCGAAGACATCCCGATGAACGAGCCCCCGCCCGCGCTCACCATCTGCGAGACCGTGTGCTTGATGCAGTGCATGGTGCCGAGCACGTTCAGGTGCAGGACGCGTACGAACTCGGCCGAGTCGAGTACCTGGTAGGGCCCCATTCCACCGCCGCCGCCCGCGTTGGCGATGCAACCGTTGAGCTTGCCGGTGGGTTCGAGTGCCGCCGTGACCAGGGCCTCGACGTCGGCCTCGATCGTGACGTCGGCGACGCGAAAGCGCACGCTGCCGCCGTGCCCGGCCGATTCCTCGATGCGCTTGGCCGCGTCCTCGAGTCGCGACTCGGTGCGTCCGCAGATCGTGACCGCGGCCCCGTCGGCCGCGAGTCGCGCCGCGCACGCGGCCCCGATGCCGGTGCCGCCCCCGGTCACGATCACGGCGAAACCCTCGAGCCCGCCAGACGGCCGCGTCGTCTCAGCCATGAAATCTCCTTCCTTCCGGGACGTACTCACGAGAAATCCGTTTCCGAAAACTTTGCGAGCCGCTCGATCCACCACTGTGGTGCCTGGGCCATCATGCTGCCGAGATCCCAGTAGTCGCGCCAGAGCTTGATCTTCCCGTCTCGAAGTTCGTGCACGGTCACGAAGTGGTTCACGATCTTCTCACCGGTCTCGAAGTGCCAGGTCTCGGTGTGTTCGGTCACGACGTGGTCGCCCTCGGACACCACCCTGTGGGTATCGTGTTCGAAGCGCTCGACGGGGTCGAGTCCCATCCGCAGTCGCTTGACCACGTTCTTGGGCCCCGTGGCACCCGGATCCGGCGTGGGCACGTCTTCGTAGTGGCCGTCGGGCGCGATGCAGTTCTCGACCGTATCAAAGTCCTTGCGGTAGAGCGCCTGCCACATCGTGTCCACGACCTTGCGGTTCTCTTCGGTACCCAAGTGTGTCTCCTCCGCGCGCGCGGAACTCAGCTGGCGGCTCGGCCCTCGGCGACGTCCTTTGAGTCGCCCGCGTCCCCGAACTGCGGCTTGTACTTTCCGTACACGTGGTCGCCGATCCGTTCGATCCGTTCGCGCTCGTCCGGCTCGAGCGGGCCGCGCTCGAGCGCCGAGATCGCCTCGGTCATCTGCTCGGCGTTCGCGGGGCCACAGAGCACCACGTCGACCGCTGGTTGCGAGAGCGCGAATCGGTAGCAGTCGCGGGCCGCGAGCGGCGTTTCGCCCGCTGGCATCTTGGCGGGATCCAGCAAGTGTCCCCAGCGTGTGGCCGTATAGGCGACGATTCCGGGCCGGGGCTCGGCGGGCACGAACGGAAACACGTCGTTCTCGGCGCCGCGATGGACGGCGTTGTAACGCAGCATGAAGAGATCGTAGGGGCTCTGGCCCTGCTGGTACGCGTCGAAGAGTTTTGGCAGCAGCGGTCGGTTGTGGCTGCTGAGCGACAGGAACCGGACCTTGCCCTGCTCGCGCAGCCGTTCGAAGACCTCGGCATAGCCGTCCGCGGGTACGTCGTTGCGGGCACCGAGCAGCAGGAAGTCGAAGTACTCGAGACCCGCACGCCGGAGCGCGATCTCGACCGAGGGCAGCATCAGGCGCGGCGAGCGCGAATAGGACTGCACCGTCAGGATCAATTCTTCGCGGTGCCGCCGGGCGAGGTTGCGGAGCGCGCGTCCAAACGCGGGCCGCCGAATCGTTCCCCAGTAGAGGTAGTTGATCCCACGCTCGAACGCCTCTTCGATCGCCCGGGTCGGCGCCCCGAAACTCGAGCCGATCCCGAGCCGGCTCGAGCGCAGGCCTGTCCGGCCGAGTTCGCGCTTGTCGAGGAAATTCGTCATGGCGCTTCTCTCCTATGGCTGGGTGGGATTGTACTTCGCGGGGGCGGTGTTTAGGGCCGGCGGGCGGCGCGGCGTCCCGGCGGACCTCCGCTCCACGGGGTGGCGGCCCGTCGGTCGTGCAGTTGGGCCGCTCTCTGACGGTCCGCCGGGAAGCCGCGCCTCCCGCCTTGGGTGGGGGTGGTGTCACGCAGGGCGCGTGTGGTCAGCCGGGGGTTCGGTTCCGGGTGTAGACTTGGGTGGAGCACTCGAGGGTGCGCGTGGTTGGAGGCGAGGATGCAGAAAGGGGTTCATCACATCGGGCTCGCCACACACGACATGGAAGCGACGCTCGAGTTCTACGAGAAGGTGCTCGGTTTCCGGGCGCGCGTCTGCGAGATGCCGCGGACGGGTGACCAGGGTGCGATCCGGCACGCGTTTCTGGACGTGGGTCGCGGGCAGATGATCTCGTTCATGGAGCCCAACGGGGTGCCCGGGGTTCCCGACGATTTCGACTGCGGGATCAACCGCGGTCTCGGGATCGGGGGCGGCATGATCCACTTCGCGTTCTGGTGCGACGACGAAGATGAGCTCGAGTCCAGGCAGTCGGAGTTGCGTGGCCTTGGCGTCAAGGTGACCGACGTCGTCGACCACGACTGGTGCAAGTCGATCTACTTCAAGGATCCGAACCACATCCAGCTCGAGTACTGCTGCTATCGGGGCGAACTGGACGAGTCCCACGTCGCGGGCCGGGATTCCGAAGCCTGGAACTCGCTCGCCCGCCGCTGAGGCGGGCTCGTTGCCCTAAGCAGCCGGTCAGGCGCCTGTTCCGTTGCCCGGGCGTGGACTTGCGCGACGTCTGCGGCGTGCGCCGAGGCCGGCGAGCCCGATCAGGACGAGCATCCAGCTTTGGGGTTCCGGGGCGATCGAGTAGCCGTACGCGATCGAGAGCATCAACAGGTCGGTGTGACCGATCTGGCGGCGCTCGCCGTTCGTGATTGTGGTGGCCATCAGATCGCCAGTCGAGTTCGGTAGGTGGCTCAGGTCGTCCGCCGCTGCGAGCATCACGTCGAGGCCCTCCGGATCGAAGGTCGTGCCGGTGATGTGGACGCCCCACTTGTCGGACTGGGATTCGGTATCGAATGCGTTGAACCAGGCCCCGCTCAGGAATCCGAGCGCGTGGCCGATCTCGTGGAGCGCGATCGAGTACGCGTCGAACTGGCCTGCGGGAATGTCCCCGGAGGTGCCGAGCGTGGTGTCGAAGAAGAGGCTGCCGATCGCGGCGCTGTTGAAGTCGATGTTGTGCGCCGCACACGGATTTCCGGGAGCCGTCGGGGTCGGGCACCCGCCCTGGCTCACCGGAAAGATGTCGTCGCCCGCGAACGCGAAGATGGACGATCCACTTCGGCCGAGCACACCGCCCGTGCCGAGGTCGGCGTAGCCGAACTGGATAGCGACCGTGTTGGAATCCAGGATCGAGGCTTCCCACTGCGCCATGGCGGCGAGGACGACCTGTTGGCGCGAGGCGTCCCAGGTTTCGCCCTGGGCATCTACGAAGATCGGAACCAGGGTCAGAGCCGGGGCCGGCGTGCTGGCGAGCGCAGCCAGCAGCAGCGCAGCGAGCAGTGCCAGGCGGAATCTAATCAGAGAAATTGTGTCTATTATGCTACATATTCCGAGATTCGAATGGCGATTGCGGTTCGGCATGCAATCCTTAGGTGGGATGAAAAGTGAGCAATAACGACATATTATAAGTTCTCTCCGACTCGGATTCGTGTCGCTCCGTCTCCAAATTTCGAATAGCCAATCTGATGTGTAAAAACTACATTTATGATTCGAGAACTTACCTCGGGTGGGTGCCCGGCATCTGCCAGTTGCGGATGCTAGCTAGTACCTGGAGATGCGCGTCATTGCGGTATACCTCGTGGTCCTTGTCTCGCTGGGACTCGCCGGATGCAGCGAGCGGCCGTCTACGGTCGTTCTGATCACGCTCGACACCACCCGGGCCGACCACCTCGGGTGTTACGGCTACACGCGCAACACCAGTCCGAACCTGGACGCGTTCGCGCGTGACGCCATCGTCTACGAGCGCGCAATCGCACCGGGGACATGGACGCTCCCGTCCCACGCGTCGCTGTTTACCGGCAAGTTGACGACCAGTCACGGAGCGCAGTACGACCCGAACGGCGCGCTGCGGCTCAGGAGCGCCCTCGAGGGGCCCGATTCCTGGGACGCCTACCGAGCGCGCACCATCTCAGTCGCGGAGCGCACGCTCGCCGAAAGGCTGGGCGAAGCCGGTTTCTACACCGGAGCGGTGGTCGGGGGCGTATGGCTCAAGTCGATCTTCGGACTCGCGCGAGGCTTCGATGACTACGATGAAGACAACATCAGTTCGGTAAACGGCCGCCCTGCCGAGGACGTGACCGATCGCGCCATTGCATGGCTTGAGCAAACCGAAGGGCCGCGCTTTCTGTTTCTCAATTACTTCGATCCGCACAGCCCGTTCGAGCCGCCCGACGAGTTCGCGCGCCGCTTCGTCGTGCCCGGTGCTCCCGAGGACCTGGCGCACGCGATTGGCCTGTACGACGCGGAGATCGCGTACATGGATCATCACCTCGGCCGGTTCTTCCAGGCGCTGCGCGACGCCGGACTCTACGACCAGGCGCTGATCGTGGTGACCGCCGACCACGGCGAACTGCTCGGGGAGCACGGCGACCGCGGGCATGGGCGCGTACCCTTTCAGGAGGTGGTCCACATTCCGCTGATCGTCAAAATGCCGGGCCCGGGCGGTCCGACGGGTCGGCGCCTGGGGTGGGTCCAACTGAATGACGTGTTTCCGCTGATCCTCGAGTCGCTCGGGCTCGAGGTCCCCGGCGACATCCAGGGAGAAGCGCCGCCCGGCGGCACCCACCCGATCATCGTGGAGAGCCGGACGATTCCGCCGACGCAGGACTACGGCGAATGGCAAGCGCTGATCGAGGGCGAGTCGAAGTTCATCCGGAGCAGTCGAGGTTTCTACGCACTCTTCGACCTGCGTGACTCACCGGGGGAAGCGCGGAACGTCGCAAGCGAGCACCCCGAAAGAGTGCGTGCCATGAGGGAACGGCTCGATCACTACCTCGCCGGTCTGCCGCGCCCCGGTGGCCAGGCCGAACCTCGGGTTCTGGATCCCGAAACCCAGCAGGCACTCGAGAATCTCGGATACCTGGAATAAGCACCGGCCCGCACCCGGCCGGTCAGGCGCCAGCGCCGAGCTGCTTCGCAATTTGCGCGACCCGGACGCCGTGGGCAACGCCGGTTTCCCGGTCCCCGTCCTGGAGCCGGGGTTCGTCGCTCCCGTAGACGGGTTGGCCGGCGGCGCCGAGGTAGAAGCCGAGTCGGTTACGGCCTTCGCGGTTGACGGGGTTCTGATCGACGCCGACCCAGAGCATGCCGAGTTGCATGGCGGAGGTGAGCAGGCTCTGGAGCGTGTTGAGCTTGTCCCCGCCGGGTGTGCCCGAGACCGTGAACCCCGCCGCGACCTTGCCGGACCAGGCTCCCGCGTACCAGCGCTCGAGGGTCGCGTCGAGGAAGACCTTCATGGGCCCCGAGACGTCGCCCATGAAAGTCGGGCAGCCGAAGATGATCGCATCCGCTGCATCGAGCGACTCGAGCAGGGTTTCGTCCTGCAAACGACCTTCGATGATCCGGCTGCGTTCGATCGCATAGAGTTCGGCCTTGACCCCCGCGACCGATGCGGCGCCCTCACACACGCCCTCGGCCATGAGCTTCGTGGTTCCCGAGTCCGAGTGATAGACCACGGCGACGGTCGTCACGAGTTCCTCCTACACAAGACACTGGCTTCGGCCCGATCGACCCGGGTCCGGTCCATTGTACTCAGCGCTTGCGCAGGTTAGAGGGAAGCACCTTCTTGCGCAGACGCAGGTTCCCGGGCGTGACCTCGAGCAGTTCGCTCTCGTCGATCCACTCGAGCGCACTTTCGATGCTGATGGGACGGGCGGGCTTCAGCACGGTCGCCTCGTCCTTTCCTGCCGCGCGAATGTTGGTGAGCTTCTTCCCGCGGCAGACGTTCACGTTCATGTCCTTCGGGCGCCGGTTCTCGCCCACCACCTGGCCCTCGTAGACATCGATGCCCGCCCCCACGAACATGTTGGCACGTTCCTGGATTCCGAACAGCGCATAGGCCGTGGTCTTGCCCGGGTCGGTCGCCACAATCGCGCCCACGCCGCGCCCTTCGAGTTCCCCCTGGAGCGGTTCGTAGCCGCGCACGGTCCGGTGCAGCACACCCTCGCCGCGGGTGTCGGTCAGGAATTCACTGCGGTAGCCGAACATGCCCCGGCTGGGGACCACGAAGCACAGCAGCGAGTTGCCCGAACGATGTTCCATCGAGAGCAGGCGGCCGCGCCTGGACGAGAGCTTCTCGACCACCACACCCACGCATTCTTCCGGAACTTCCGCGGCGACGTCCTCGACCGGCTCGCAGGTCTTGCCGTCGATCTTGCGTTGAATGATCTCGGGCCGCGAGACGCTGAACTCGAAGGACTCGCGGCGCAGCGTCTCGATCAGGATCGCAATCTGCAATTCTCCACGACCCGAGACCTCGAAGCTTTCGGGGCCTTCAGGTGTGTCGACGTTGATCGAGACGTTGCCCAGGGCCTCGCGCCGAAGTCGGTCACCGATCTGGCGGCTGGTCAGGAAGCGGCCCTCCCGTCCCGCGAAGGGCGAGGTATTGGCCGAGACGCGCACACTCACGGTCGCCGGGTCGATCGGAATTCGCGGCAGTGGCTCGGGCGTTTCGGGGTCGCAGATCGTGTCTCCGACCTCGATATGGTTAATGCCGGCAATGAACACGATCTCGCCGGCGTGGGCGCGCTCACACTCGCTGCGCTCCAGCCCGCGCGTGCCCAGCAGCTTCGTTACGCGGAACGCCTCCGGCGGACCTGTCTCGGGAAGCCGCACGACGTTGGCCCCGCGTTCGAGGGTGCCGCGCGCCACGCGCCCGATCACGAGCCGGCCCAGGAACTCGTCGAAGTCGAGCGTCACGGCCTGAAACTGAAGCGGACCTTCCAGCACGGCATCGGGTTCGGGAATGCGCTCGAGCAGAGTTTCGAGCAGCGGCCGCAGGTCGCGCGCATCATCATCGAGGCTCCGAACCGCGGTGCCCTCCTTGGCCACGCTGAAGAGGATCGGGAACTCGAGTTGGCGGTCGCTCGCGCCCAGTTCGACCAGCAGGTCGAAGACCTCGTCTACGACTGCCTCGGCGCGGTGCTCGGGTCGGTCGATCTTGTTCACGACCAGGATGGGCAGCAGGCCCTGGTCGAGCGCCTTGCGCAGTACGAAGCGCGTCTGGGGCATGACGCCCTCGACCGCGTCTACGAGCAACAGGCAGCCATCGACCATGCCGAGCACGCGCTCGACCTCGCCGCCGAAATCGGCGTGGCCGGGCGTGTCGAAGATCTGGATCCGGATGCCCTCGAAATCGATCGCCGTGAACTTGGACAGGATCGTGATGCCGCGCTCGCGCTCGAGGTCCTGGGTGTCCATCACGCGCGAGGAATGGGCGTAGCGTCGTCCCAGCGCGCCGGTCTGGCGAAGAAGTCCATCGAGCAGCGTGGTCTTTCCGTGGTCCACGTGCGCGATAATCGCGACGTTGCGAAGTTCCTTGCGAGAGCCATCCATGGGCGGGGCGGAACCTAACGCACGCCTCGGGTCTCCGCGAGTTTCGGGAAGCGCAACTCCGACGCGCGCCAGCCGGTCGCGCCCCGGGCGAAGCGACTATAGTGGCCAGCAGCGGAGGCGGGATGAAACGCGCGCTCGTGATCGGCGGGACCGGGCCCACTGGGCCCTTCATAGTGAAAGGCCTGTACCAGCGTGGCTACCGGGTTGCGATCCTGCACACCGGGCGCCACGAAGTGCCCGAGAACCCGCCCGAGTTGGAGCATATCCACGCCGATCCCTTCGCACAGGACACGCTGCCGGGAGCGCTTGGCGAACGCGAGTTCGAGCTCTGCATCGCTACCTACGGCAGGCTTCGGGCGATCGCCGAGCACCTGGTGGGCCGCACCGAGCGCTTCATCTCGGTCGGGGGCGGGCCTGCCTATCGCGGCTACATGAACCCCGGCCTGCTGCAGCCGCCGGGACTCCCGGTGCCGACGGGGGAGGCTGCCGAACTGGTGCGCGAGGAGGCGGAGGACAGCAAGGGCTGGCGGATCGCCCGGACCGAGGAGGCCGTGTTTGCGGCACATCCGGGCGCCACGCACTTCCGCTACCCGTACGTCTACGGTCCTTACCAGCCGATGCCGCGCGAGTGGTGCATCGTGCGCCGAATCCTGGACGGGCGGCGCCAGATCATCCTGCCGGACGGTGGACTGGCGCTTCACTCCTTCGGGTACGCCGAGAACCTGGCCCACGCCGTGTTGCTCGCGCTGGACCGGCCGCAGCCCGCCGCCGGCCAGATCTACAACTGCGCCGACGAGGAGACACCGACACTCCGCCAGGTCGTCGAGATCATTGCGGAGAGTCTCGATCACCGCTTCGAGATCGTGTCGCTTCCGGCCGAGTTCGCAATCCCCGCGCGGCCGCTCGTCGGACAATTGGAAAACACCCATCGCCTGTTCGATCTCACGAAGATCCGCAGCGAACTCGGCTACCGTGACGTGGTGCCCGCGTGCCAAGCGCTCGCGCGTACCGCGCGCTGGCTAGTCAAAAATCCGCCCGAGGCCGGCGGAATGGAAGAAGTGGTGCTCCAGGATCCCTTCGACTACGCGGCCGAGGACGCGCTGATCGCGAACTGGAAGGCCGCGCTCGCGGCGCTTCCCGAGGTCGGCTTCGAGACCGAACCGGGGTACACGCTCGCCTACAGCGGACCCGGGAGTCGACCGCGCTCGAAGGCATTCGAATGAAAACGCCCTGGCCGCGCCGTGCGCGGTACGTCTGAGGAGGAGTCTTCCATGCCCGGACCCATGAACGGGATTCGTATCGTAGACACGAGTGTTGCGCTATCGGGACCCTGGGCCGCCGGGATCCTGTGCGACCAGGGTGCGGAGGTGATCAAGATCGAGCCGCCCGGGATCGGCGACATCGGTCGCTGGGTCGGGCCTGCGATCGGGGGCGTTTCGGCGATGGCGCAGATGGTGAACCGCGGCAAACGCTCGATCGCGCTCGATCTGAAGAGCGAGCAGGGTCGCGACATCGCGCGTCAGCTGGTGCGCGGTGCCGACGTGTTCTTGCAGAACTTTCGAACCGGCGTGATCGACCGGCTCGGGCTCGGCTACGAGGATCTGGTCCGGGAGAAGCAGGATCTCGTCTACGTTTCGGTAAGCGGCTTCGGGCCCCGGGGCCCCTACGCGGGAAAGAGTGCCTACGATCCGGCGGTGCAGGCCTACGCCGGGATCTGCTCTGCCCAGGCCAACCCCGAGGATGGCGTGCCGCAGTTGATTCGGCACACCGTGGCCGACAAGGTCTCGGCGCTGACTGCCTGCCAGGCGATCACGGCCGCGCTGTTCGCGCGCGACCGCGGCACAGGCGGTCAGCACGTCGAGGTTTCGATGCTCGAGGCGGTCGTCAACTTTGTCTGGGCCGACGCGGCCGGAAACGAACTGCTGCTCGATAGCGATGGTTCGCAGCCCTCGAGCTTCTCGCGCGACCAGCAGCTCTGGCCGACCAAGGACGGCTGGATCATCGCCGCGCCGGTCTCCGATGGCGACGTGGCTGGGATCTGCCGCGCGGTCGGGGTCGACGGTTACGACGTGCCCGAACTCGCCACGATCATGGCGCGGCGTCAGCACCTGGATCAGTTCATGGCGCTGCTGCGGCGTGTGTACGACGCGGTCTCCCGGTTCACGACCGCCGAGGTGATGCAGCGGCTCGACGCCGAGGGTGCACCCTGCGGGGCTGTCGTTGCCCCGGACCGCCTGCACCAGGACCCACACGTCAAGGCCCTGGGGATTCTCGAAGAGTCGGACCATCCGACGGCGGGCCGCCTGCGCCAGCCGCGCCCGGCGGTGCGCTTCGGGAAGACACCGGCCGCGACCGGGGCGCCGGCGCCCACGGCGGGTGCGCACAGTGACGAGATCCTGCGCGAGCTCGGGCTCGGGGGCCGCATCGCGGCGCTTCGCGAAGCCGGCGTGGTGGCCTAGAACCGAAGTCGGGTGGTGGCTTCTCGCCGCTGCCTCGAGCGTGTACGGTCTCGCTCGAGGCGCTGCGCGTCTTCCCTCAACAAGGAGATCGAGATGAGTAATGCCGCGACCCAGGGGGCCCCGGTGCCGAGCTCTCCTGTCGGCAAGATTCCCGAGCTGGTAGGCCGACTCCGCTTGACCTTCGAGTCGGGTCGTACCCGGCAGCTTGCCTGGCGCCGCCGCCAGCTCGAGGGCTTGCTCGCATTCGCGGATGAACAGGGGGACCGGTTGGTGGCCGCGCTCCAGGCCGACCTGGGCAAGCCCGAACTCGAGGCCCGTGCCGCCGATGTCGGGCAGATTACTCAGGAGGACAAGCTCGCGCTCAAGAAGCTGAATCGCTGGACCAGGCCCGAGCGTGTCGGTGGGCTGCCGATCCTGGGGCGCAGCTTCGTGCAGCGCGAGCCGCTCGGCGTGGTCCTGATCATCGCGCCCTGGAACTACCCGGTGGGACTCCTGCTCTCGCCGCTGGTCGGAGCCGTTGCGGCCGGGAACGCCGCTGTGCTCAAGCCCTCCGAGATTACGGCCTACACGTCGGCCGCGCTCGCAGAATTGCTCCCGCCCTACCTGGATTCTGATGCGATCACGCTCGTCGAGGGCGGGGTAGCCGAGACCACGGCGCTGCTCGAAGAGCGCTTCGACCACATCTTCTACACCGGAAACGGCAGCATCGGCCGGGTCGTGATGGAGGCCGCGAGCAAGAACCTGACGCCCGTCACGCTCGAGCTCGGCGGAAAGAGCCCGTGCATTGTCGACAAGAGCGCGGATCTGTCCGTGACCGCGCGCCGGATCGCATGGGGAAAGTTCATCAACAGCGGCCAGACCTGCATTGCGCCCGACTACATCCTTGCCGATGAGACGATCGAGTCGGAACTCGTGGCGGAACTCGAGAAGACCGTGCGCGAGTTCTATGGTCCCGACCCGAAAGCGAGTGCCGACTACGCCAGGATCGCGAGCCCGCGCCATCACGAGCGGCTCGCCAAGTTGCTCGAGTCGGGCGAGATCGCGTTCGGGGGCGGATCGGATGCCGAGACCCGCTACATCGAGCCGACGGTGCTGCGCAACGTCGCACCGGACTCGCCGATCATGTCCGAAGAGGTCTTCGGTCCCATCCTGCCCGTCCTGGGAGTGAAGGACGTGGACCAGGCGATCGAGTTCGTGAACCGGGGCGAGAAGCCGCTGGCTCTCTACCTGTTCACGCGCGATGCGGAAACCGAGCGTCGGGTGCTCGACCGCACGAGTTCGGGCGGGGCCTGCATCAACGGCACCATCCTGCAGATCGCGAATTCGTCGTTGCCCTTTGGCGGGGTCGGCGAAAGTGGAATCGGCGCGTACCACGGCCGCTTCACCTTCGAGGCCTTCAGTCACCGTCGAGCGGTGCTGAAGCGCGGCTTCCGCTTCGATCTCAAGCTCATGTACCCGCCCTACAGTGAGCGCAAGACCAAGCTGGCTCGCAAGATGCTCTGAGGGCGGCGCCGGGATCGACCCAGAGGAGGCCCCGTGCCCGAGATCTTCCGAACCCCCGAAGCACGTTTTTCAGACTGGAAGGATTATCCCTTCTCGCCCAACTACCTGGAGTGGGAGGGGTTGCGCATGCACTACGTCGACGAGGGCGCACCGGATCGCCCGGTCATGTTGCTGCTCCACGGGATGCCGACTTCGAGTTACTTGTACAGGCGCATGATTCCGCCGCTGGTCGAGGCCGGTTACCGCTGTGTGGCGCCGGACCACATCGGTTTCGGGAAGAGCGACAAGGTGCTCGACGACGGCTGGTACTCGATCGAGCGGCACAGCCAGGCCTGCGCGCACCTGATCCGAGAACTCGGACTGGAGCGGATCACGGTCGCATGCCAGGACTGGGGCGGCCCGATCGGTCTGCGTCAGGCGGTCGACATGCCCGAGCGCTTCGAGCGCCTGCTGATCATGAACACCTGGCTGCATCACCCCGAGCACAGCTACACCGATGCCCTTCGCGCCTGGAACCAGGGCTGGCAACCCGGGAACCGACTGGACGAGATCCAACCCTGTGGCTTCGTGTTGAAGCGATTTATGGAAACCATGGGCGCGGGATCGACTCCACTCAGCCCCGACGAGGCAGCACTCGCATACGAGGCGCCGTTTCCAGACCGCGCGTCCAAGGCCGGGCCGCGTCGCTTCCCGTTGAGTCTCCCCTTCGAGAATCCCAAGGGCGGAAACGCCGACGTTCAAGAACGCTGCTTCGAGGTGCTGCGCGACTGGTCGAAGCCCGTGCACTTCATCTGGGGCGTACGCGACGATGTCTTTGTCGAGGCGTGGGGCCGGAAGTGGGCGGGGTTCTATCCGCAGGCCAGCTTCGATGCGCTCGAGGCGGGTCACTTCCTCCAGGAATCGCACGGTCCCGAGATCGTCGAGATCCTGCTGCGTCGGATCGCCGAGGAATAACGCTCCCGGGATCAGGACTCGGGCGGTGCCTCGTGCCCGGCTTGACTGGCGTCCGCCAACGTGGACTCGGCTTGGAGTAGCCGTCTGACCGCGCCGAGCAGCAATTCGAGTCGGAGCGGTTTTCGCATGAACTCCGCGCCCGGAAAATCCCGGGCGAGATCGAGTTCCCGATCCCCGGCGAAGCCCGAGATGAATATCACCGGAAGTTCCGGCTGGTGTCTGCGCATTTCCTGCGCAAGGCTGGTGCCGAGGCGATTCGGCATCACGATGTCCGAAATCAGCAGGTCGACCTGGTGTTCTCGGAGTTCCGTCAGGGTCAGTGCCTCCTGGCCGTCGGCAGCTTCCAGTACCCGGTAGCCCTCGTTGCGCAAGCAGGTGGCGATCAACTTACGGATGCCGGATTCGTCCTCGGCGAGCAGGATCGAACGCGGTCTTGCGTTCGCTGTGGGCGCCGACTTCCGGGTTTGCCCCTTTTGCGCTTCCTGCGAATGGAGCGGCAGATAGATGCTCACGCGGGTTCCGCGTCCCGGTGCGCTCTCCATATCGATGTGGCCTCCGAACTGTCGAACCGCACCGTACACGCTCGCCAATCCCAGACCCGTCCCCTTGCCGACCTCCTTGGTGGTGAAAAACGGTTCGAAGGCGCGCGAGAGAACTTCCGGATCCATGCCTTCTCCGTCGTCGATCACGGACAGGCGCGCGTAGCTCCCGGGCTCGAGATCGGGCGGCCGGTCCGAGCTTTGCGCATTCAGTTCGAGGTACTCCGTGCGGATCGAAAGCTGGCCGTTGCCCTGAATCGCGTCCGCCGCGTTCATCACCAGGTTGACGAGGATCCGCTCGATCTCGCTCCGGTTCGCCCGAACCGGCCCGCGCGGCGGAGCCGGGTATATGTCGAGCTTGACCCGGGCGGGGAGCAGCGAGCGGATCGTGGTCCTGAATTCCGAGAGCAGCTTGCTCAGTTCGACGGGTCCCAACTCGAGGTCCTGGCCCCGGCTGAACGCCAGCAGTTGACGCGTGATCGAGCCCGCACGTTCCGCTGCCCGGGAGACTTCGTGGGCCTGCTCACGAATCGATGCAGAGGCGCCCGGATCCGTCTCGATGCTCTCGCTGTAACCGCCGATGATCGTCAGCAGGTTGTTGAAGTCGTGCGCCAATCCGCCCGCGAGGCGTCCCACGCCCTCGAGACGCTCAGCCTGCTGAAGCTGCTCCTCGCGGTGGCGCACCATCGCCTCGGCCCGGCGCTCGACGCGCAGGTCTCGAAACTGGGCCATGAACATGGCCGGCTCCTCGTCCGAAATCCGTTGCAGCACGACCTCGACCGGGATCTCCTCGCCGTCTGCGCACAGTGCAATCAACTGGCGGGGTGCGGTGAGGTCCAGGTCGGGCCGCCCGAGCGCGCGCCGGTACGCGGTCCGGTGCGCGTCCCGCATCGAGGCGGGAATCATGAAGTCCGCCAGCCTGCGGCCGATCACCTCTTCGCGCGTGTAGCCCAGGATCCGGGCCGCCGCCGGATTGAAGTCTACGACGCGTCCTTCGGCATCCGCCGAGATCAGGCCCGCCACGGCGGAATCGATGATCGCGCTCTTACGACGCTCGCTCTCGGCGAGTTCCTCGGAGCGGTGTTCCACCTGCTGCTTCAGCGCCAGGAGTTCCTGCCGGCTCGCAATGCTTCGTCGCATCGCCTGGTGGGTGCCGATCGAGACCACCATCACGAATAGGACCGCGACGACCAGGTTCAGAAACATCGCGAAGTCTTCTCCGCCCGTCGGGGGTTGCGGCAGCGCGTCGAGCGACTCGAGCGTGAAGAGCAGCGCGAAGGCGGCGAGGCTCACGGCCCCCGCGACCAGGGTCACGCGCGAGCCGAAGTAGAGTGGGGCCAGCATGGGAATCACCAGCAGCCAGATCACTTGCGGCGCCTGCAGGCCGCCCGCCAGGTAGGCGGGCACGAAGATCGAAGCCGCTCCCCCGGCGAGTAGCAGTGAGGCCGCGGCCAGCATCGAGCCGGTCCAACGCAGTGCCAGCGGGGCCGCGCAGAAGCATCCGATCGCGACCCAGAATGCCCCGAGTTCCAAGGGGTCGAGGGGTCGCTGGAAGGAGGTCGCCGTCATCACGACGATCAGCGCCAGGCCTGCACCCAAGCTCAGTCCGAAGAGCAGCCGCGGCCGGTAGACCTCGAACGGATCGCCCGCGGCCCCGGATCCGCGTGCGTTGGGGGAGTATCGCATCGCTGGCAGCATGAGAGCGGACCCTCCGAAGCCTCCCAGGGGCGTTGACGCGTACGCC
>JAYZEO010000050.1:0-16670 GCA_036337215.1 Myxococcota bacterium
CGAGGGAAACCCCGATGATCCGGTCACCGGGGGAAAGGTCTGTGTCAGAGGCCAGGCCGGTCTCTACCGGAGCTACGATGCCTATCGCTTCCGGGGTCCGATGAAGCGGCAGGGCGACAAGCTCGTTCCCACCAGCTGGGAGGAGGCGCTGGCGACCGTGGCCGCGCGGCTGCGTGCCGCGCTCGACTCCGGCAAGGTCGCCTGGCTCGGACCGCAGGACACCCGGGTCTCGGGCCAGAACGTCGAGGCGTTCATGGACGCGATCGGAGGCAGGCAGCCGCTCCGCTACGAGACGCTGGCCTGGGAAGCGCTGCGCAGCGCCAACGAACGGATTTTTGCCGTGGACGCGATTCCCCGGTTCGATTTCGCTGCGTCCGATCTGGTGGTTTCCTTCGGAGCCGACTTCGAGGAAACCTGGCTCAATCCCGTCGAGAACCAGCGCGGCTACGCAGACGCCCGCCGCGGCGGGAAGGGGTTCGGCGTCTGGGTCGGCCCCAGGCTTTCGATGACGGGCGCCGACATGGACCAGTGGATCGCGCCGGAGCCCGGGACCGAAATTCTGATCGCGCTCGCGCTCGCGAACGAGGTGGCCCGAAAGAAGGGGAGCGACCTGGGCAACGCGCGGGCGGCGCTCTCGAGGTTCACCGCGGCGAGCGTGGCTGCAGAGACCGGGGTCGATGCGGAGCTGATCGAGCAGCTGGCCGAGCGCATCGCGAAGGCCCATGCACCACTCGCGCTTCCGCCCGGAAACGAGCTGCTGGGCGCGAACGGGACAGCCTTTGCCGCGGCCGTGCAGTTGCTGAACCTGGCCTCGGGTGCGATCGGAACCACGGTCCGCTTCGGGCCGAATCGCGATCTCGGCAAGCTCGGGCGTTTCCGCAGCATGAAGGAGCTGGCCGGCTACATGCGCGGGGGCGAGGTTGCGGTGCTCTTCGTGAAAGACGTGAACCCCGTCTACTCGGTTCCCGAGGCCTTCGGTTTCGAAGATGCTCTGGAGCAGGTGCCTTTCGTCGTGAGCTTTTCGAGCGCGAACGACGAGACCACCGCGCATGCGGACCTGGTCCTGCCGGACAACACCCCCTTCGAGTCGTGGGACGAACTGGAGCCGGTCTCGGGGCTGCGGGTGCTTCAGCAGCCCACGCTGAGACCGCTCTTCGACACGCGCCCGACGGGAGAGGTGCTGGCCGAACTCGCGCGCAGCGTCGGCCGGGGCGAGCGCATGTCTTCGGGCGATTCCCGCGCTGCGGTGGCCGCGGGCTTTCCGGGCCGCTTCGAGGCGGTTCTCGCAAAGGGCGGCGAGGGCGCGCCCGCCGGGACCGTTTCGGTTTCGCTCAGGAACGACCTTTCGGGCCTCGATTTCTCGCCCGCCCCGCTCGAGGGCGAGGGCGAGTTGACCCTGCTCGCGTACCCGTCGTTGCACTTCTACGACGGACGCAGCGCGCGCATCCAGCGGCTTCAGGAGGTCCCGGATCCGGTCACCAAGACCATGTGGGGCAGCTACGCCGAACTCCATCCGGACACCGCGAAGCGTCTCGATCTCGAAAAGGGAGACGTGGTCCGGGTTCGCACCAGCTCGGGACAGATCGAGCTTCCGGTGTTCCCGCACGAGGCGCTGCGTCCGGGCGTGGTCGCGGTCGCAATCGGCCAGGGGCATCGCCCGGTCGACCCGGATCTGAATCTTTCGGAGAGTTGGCAGAACCACGACTGGCTCGGACTTCGAGACGTGCACGGCGTGAACGTGCTCTCGGTGCTTCCCGGAAAGATCGATCCGGTCTCGGGGGGGCTCGCGTGGCTCTCGGCAAAGGCCTCGGTCGAAAAGACCGGCGAACGCCGCCACGTCGTCGCTTCTCAGGGGGCCTTCGAGCAGCAGGGCCGGGGCATCGCGCAGGAGACCACCCTCGCGGCCGTGCTCGGCCAGGAGCCCGCCCCCAGGGATGCGCCCGAACTGATCGTCAAGGACTATGACCCGGCCCGGGATTCGGCGCCGGACAGTCCCTACCGCTGGGGCATGACGATCGACCTCGATGCCTGCTCCGGCTGCAATGCCTGCATCACGGCCTGCGCCCAGGAAAACAACACGCCCACGGTCGGCGAGGAAATGGTGCGCGTCGGGCGTGAAATGCAGTGGATTCGGCTGGAGCGTTACGTCGACAAGCGGGACGACGAACTCGACGTGCGCAAGGCCGTGATGCTGTGCCAGCAGTGCGGGGCCGCCCCCTGCGAGAACGTGTGTCCGGTCTACGCCACGTATCACACCGGCGAAGGCCTGAACGCGATGGTCTACAACCGCTGCA
This sequence comes from Myxococcota bacterium, assembly GCA_036337215.1. Classification (GTDB taxonomy): domain Bacteria; phylum Myxococcota_A; class UBA9160; order SZUA-336; family SZUA-336; genus JABSQV01. The sequence goes on from JAYZEO010000050.1 coordinate 2,295, forward strand.
TCGGCACGCGCTACTGCTCGAACAACTGTCCTTACAAGGTGCGCCGCTTCAACTACTTGCCTTACGACTTCATGGTCACGGAGCCCGAGAACTGGGCGCTGAACCCGGACGTGACGGTTCGTACCAAGGGCGTCATGGAGAAGTGCACTTTTTGTGTGCAGCGGATTCAAGAGAAGAAGTTCGAAGCCAAGCGCGACGGTCGGCTGGTGAAGGACGGTGAGATCACGCCCGCGTGCGCCCAGACCTGTCCTTCGGAAGCGATCGTCTTCGGAAATCTCAAGGATCCCGGCAGCCGGGTTTCCAAGATCTGGCAGCAGCCGCGCGCGTACACTGCGCTCGAGCAGTTGAACACCCGGCCCGCGGTTGGGTCGCTAAAGCAGATCGACCGCCGGCCGCGGAAGGCCGGAGCCAAGATGCACGGCGGCGGACACGAAGGCTCCGGGCACTCCTAGGAAGAGACGGGTAGGAACTCCAGCATGGTTACGGTGACAGACCCCACCCCGGAATCTCCGACGCAAATCGGCGACGTGGTCTTTCGGACGCTCGAGCCGCCATCGCCCCTCTACGTGATGGCCGTGCTCTCGGTAATGCTGCTCGTGGGCGCTGCGATCGCGGCCCTTGCGTACCAGACCTACGCGGGCTTCGGGGGAATCGGCGTCACCGGGTTGATGCATCCCGTGATGTGGGGTGTGTACATCACCTGCTTCGTATTCTGGGTCGGAATCGCGCACGCCGGAACGCTGATCTCGGCCGTGCTCTACCTGTTCCGGGCGCGCTGGCGGAACGCCATCAACCGCAGCGCAGAAGCGATGACAGTCTTCGCCGTGATCACGGCGGCGCTGTTCCCGCTGATCCACATCGGCCGACTCTGGAAATTCTACTACATGCTGCCGTACCCGAACCAGCGGCAGCTCTGGGTCAACTTCAAGTCGCCGCTCGAATGGGACGTGTTCGCGGTCAATACCTACATGACCATCTCGATCCTGTTCTTCTTCGTCGGGTTGATTCCCGACCTGGCGGCTGCGCGCGACCGCTGTACCGACTGGCGGAAGTATCTCTATACCGCGCTGGCACTCGGCTGGCGCGGGACCTCCGAGCAGTGGCGGCACCACGCCCGCGCGGTGCTGCACCTTTCGGGTCTGGCGACGCCGCTGGTACTGTCGGTGCACAGCGTCGTGTCCTGGGACTTCGCCATGTCGCTGGTGCCGGGCTGGCACACCACGATCTTCGCGCCCTACTTCGTGGCGGGCGCGATCTTTTCTGGCATTGCGATGGTGATCACCCTGATGGTGCCCGTGCGCAAGGTGTTCGGACTCGAGAGCGTGATCCGGCCCGAGCACTTCGACAACATGGGAAAGTTCCTGCTGCTCACCTCCTGCATCGTCGGCTACTCGTACGGGGTCGAGTACTTCATGGCCTGGTACAGCGGCAACGTATTCGAACAGCAGTCATTCTGGTTCCGGGCCTTCGGCGACTACTGGTGGGCCTCCTGGACCATGATCATTTGCAACGTGATCGTGCCGCTGCCGCTCTGGTTCAAACGTGCGCGCCTCAGTGTCGTGACCATGTGGATCATCTCGATCTTCGTGAACATCGGGATGTGGTTCGAGCGCTTCGTGATCATCACGACCGGTCTCTCTCACGAATATGATCCTTCGGCCTGGGGTTACTACACGCCCGGCCTGGCAGAGATCACGATTCTGATCGGAAGCTTTGCCTGGTTCTTCATGTGGTTCCTGATCGCGTTGCGCCTGATCCCGATGGTGGCGATCAGCGAGGTCAAAGAGCTCTACTACGAAGACCGGGAACCGAAGGCGGAGACGGGCTGATGGCGGAACTTCTCGGCGTGCTTTCGACCCCGCACCAGACCGTCTCGGCGATCGAACGGTTGCAGGCGGCGGGCTTCAAGAAGCTCGATGTCTACTCGCCGGTACAGAGCCACGAGATCGAGCACGCGCTGGGTCGCGGGCCGAGCCGCGTGCGGGCCTGGACCTTGATCGGGGGACTGACCGGGGTGACGGTCGGCTACGCTGGCCAGATCCTGGCCGCCTACGACTGGCCGCTGGTGATCGGCGGAAAGCCCTTTGCTTCGATTCCGGCGTATACGATTGTCGCGTTCGAGATGACGATCCTGCTGGGCGGCGTGCTCACGGTACTGGGGCTCGTCACGCACGGCATTATCTTGTCCTTGCGTCAGAATCCGGCGTACCGGCCGGCATTCAGCGATGCCGAGTTCGGCTTCCTCGTGGAGTGTCACTCCGATCAGATCACGCGGGTGCAGGAGTTGCTCGCCGAAGCCGGCTGCAAGGAGGTGCGCGTTGTCTCTGGCTAGCCTGGCCCGCGCCGGGTTCGCACTGGCGGCCGCGGGAGTGCTCTTCGCCGGCTGCTGGGAGCAGGTCTCGCCGGAGTGGTTCCCGCAGATGAAGCAGCAGCCCTCGGTGCAGCCGCTCGACGGCGTGGAGCCCAGGCTGCCGGCCGAAGGCACGATTCCGCTGGGCGGCATCGAGTCGCGCATCGACCATCCCGCGCCGGCCTTCTCGCCGCAGGCCATGATGCTCCAGAATCCGGTTCCGGCCACTGCGGAGTCGCTCGAGCGCGGTGCCTACGTGTATGAGATCTACTGCACGGTCTGCCACGGTGCCGACGGCATGTCGAACCAGCAACAGTTCCCGGTGGCGCGCCGGCTGTCCGAGAGCGGCATGCCGCCGCCGCCGCTGCTGGCGGTGCCCGCATACACGGACGGGTTCCTGTTCACCAAGATCCGCTACGGCAAGCCGGGCATGCCCGGATACCCACAGATCCCGCCGCGAGATCGCTGGCACGTGGTCAACTACCTGCGGACCTTGATCAAGGGAGCGGGGGGCTGATGAGCGACCTTTCCAGTCCGCGCGGGCTGTCCCGGGGCCCCGCTCTGGTGTTTGCCGGGCTGACCGCGCTCGGGGCGGTGGTGTTTCTGGCTGGCCTCGGGCTGGACGCGGACAGAACCTGGCGCGTCTACCTGGAGAACTGGCTGCTCTGGGCCGCGATCGCGCAGGGCGCGCTGGTGCTCTCCGCCGCTTTCCGACTCACCAACGCGCGCTGGCAGGGTCCACTGCAACGTCTGGCCGAGTCCTTTTCCGCATTCGTACCGATCTCGCTGCTGCTCTTCTTCGGTGTGATTCTGGGCCGCGACCACCTGTTCGAGTGGATCCACCATCCGGTGCACGGGAAGGAGTGGTGGTACTCCACGGGCTTCACCTTCGGGCGCGACCTGGGGGCCTTGATCTGGATGACGCTGGTCTCGGAGATCTACCTGTACATTTCGCTGCGTCCGACGCTGGGCCAGGCGCGCGAGTCGGCGACCGGCCTGCGCCGCTCGATCTATGCGCGCTGGACTTCGGGATGGCGTGGAGAGGAAGCGGAGCGGGACCTGGCCGAGCGGCGCGGCCGCAAGATGGCGGTCGTGGTCGTGCTCTCCTATGCGCTCTGTTACAGCCTGCTGGCCGTCGACCTGGTGATGTCGCTCTCGCCCCATTGGATCAGCACCATGTTCCCGGGCTACTACGTCTGGGGCGGCTTCCTGGGGTCGATCTCGCTGATGACGCTGGTGGCGCTGCTCATGCGCAACACACCCGAATTCGCGGGTGAGATCACGCCCGCACGGCGTCACGACATGGGCAAGATGATCTTCGCCTTCTCGATCTTCTGGATGTACCTGTTCTGGTCCCAGTACCTGGTGATCTGGTACGGCAACATCCCCGAGGAGACCGGCTTCGTGGCGGCCCGGCTCGGGAGCGAATTCCTTCAGGACACCTGGTACTTCGATGGCTTCATGACCCGGATCGGCGAGCCCTACGTGCGCACTACGCTCATGGCCTGGATCCTGCTCTGGGTGCTGCCCTTCTGGGTGCTACTCGGCGTTCGGCCCAAGAAGAACCCGGCCATTCTGGGGACGATCGCGGCCGGATCCGTGTTCGGCTTTTGGCTGGAGCGCTATATCCTGGTCACGCCGTCGCTGGTACCTCCCGTGGAGGTCCTCGCGGGCGCGGACTCGGGCCCCTTCGGCTGGATCGAGGTCGGGCTCGGTCTCGGATTCGTGGGGCTGTTCATGCTCTGCTTCCTGACCTTCGGGCAGGTTTTTCCCGGAGCGATGCCGCGCAAGGGTTGAACGCGATCAGGTTCAGGGTTCCTCCCAAGGGGCCGATTCGGCCGGTCGCTTTCGGGGCTCCTTCACGGCGAGGATCTGGAGCACGGCGAGCCCTTGCAGTGCAGCGGCCAGGCCGAAGAGCCAGGCGAGCGGAATCTGGTCGGCCAGCAGGCCCGCGACGAGAAACCCGACCACACCGACCAGCTCGGAGAGGGCGTTGGTCCCCGCGATCCGGGTGGGAAGTTCGTGCGTGGTCCCGAACTCGAGTACCAGTTGCTGACTGGCCAGCATGAACCCACCCATGCCCGCGCCGACGAGTCCGAAAACCAGGTAGATGCCCTCGAGCGATGGCGCCGTGATCAGGAGCCCCACTCCGGCCAGCCAGGTGGCGAGCGCGCCGAGAAAGACGCCCCGGAAACCGTGTCGGTCCGCGAGCAATCCCCAGCCGAGTGTACTGAACGACTGCGCCATCACGAACATGATCGTGAGGGCCGCCAGTCGTTCTCCCGTAAGACAGAGTTCTTCGCGCACCAGGATGATATAGAAGGGCACCGCGCCACGGGCCGCGGTCGCGAGCAGGCGCGCCGACACGAAGCGCCGGAAGTTCGGCTCGTTTCGGAGCATCTCGCGCACCCGTCCGATCCGGGTCGCGAACGGCAGGTTCTCGAGTGCTTCCGCGTGCGCCGTTTCTCGCAGCGCCGCGATCCCGATCAGGCCCACGCACGCGAGCGCGAATCCCAGCAGAAAGGTCAGCCCGTAGCCGCGGGGAAATCCGTATTGCTGAACCAGCAGACCCCCACCGATCGAGACGAAGAAGATCGTCACACCCGAGGCCGTGTTGCGCAGACCCAGCAGGCGGCCGCGAACCTCGGGCGGGATCGTCTTCGCCATCAGTACGTTGAAAGCGACGCGCTGCAGGCCGTTGGCAAAGCCCCAGACGCCGATGACGACCCAGATCACGACGATCGCGTACTCGGCCGGGACGAGCAGGGCGGTCAGCGCGAGCAGCAAGATCTGCGATCGCTGGAGCAGGCCGAAGAGCAGCGTGAAGCCCCGGACGTGGGTCCGCCCCTCGACGACGGCGGCTGCGAAGAGGGGGGAGAGAAACAGTCCCAGGCTCTGCAGAGCGCGCGCGACGCCGACCGCCGCGTTGCTGCCCGTGAGCAGACTCAGGTAGTCGGGCAGAAAGGTGGGGGCATTGACCAGCCGGAAGCCGGTCTGCCCGAATAATCCGTGGAACAGCAGCAGCCGGAAGTTGAAAGGAAGGTTTCGGCGGGTTTCCGCATCGGAGGATCCGCCCGGCTGCCCGCGGGCCGTCCTGGCAGGGGGCCGAGGCGGTGCGGGCTCGCGAGCCTGGGCCATCTGGCGTGCGTAGCACGCGGCGACGGGGTCTGGCAAGCGAGGATGCCCGCTACGGCTGCGGGGCGCATTGCCGATGGAGCCCGGGTAGGGGACGATATCCCGAACGGCCCGCCGCCGTCGGTGGCTGCGGGCACCGGCCCGGGAACCGTGGAGTCGTGATGACGAGGGCAGCGTGAGAATCGCCGTGCTGAACCGCGGAGAAGCCGCGACCCGTTGCCTGCGCGCGGTGCGAGAGCTTCAGATCGAGGAGCAACGCGAACTCGTCGGGATCGCGCTCTACACCACCCCGGACCGCTTTGCGGCGTTCGTGCGGGAAGCCGATGAGTCGATTTCGCTCGGAGCGCCGCTCAGGCGCTCGACTTCCTCAGGCGAGCTGCGGCCTGCGTACCTTGACCACGAGCGCGTGCTGGCCGCGATCCGGGCCACCCGGGCGGATGCGGTGTGGCCGGGCTGGGGTTTCCTGGCAGAGGACCCGGCCTTCGTGGAGCGTCTGGAGGCGGCTGGAATCACCTTCCTGGGGCCTTCCGCCGAGACCATGCGCGCGCTCGGCGACAAGATGACGGCCAAGCGATTCGGTCAAGAAGCCGGCGTGCCGGTATTGCCCTGGAGCGGTGGCGCCGTTGAACGCAACCAATTGGCGGAGGTCGCGAGCAAGATCGGCTTTCCACTCCTGCTCAAGGCTTCCGCCGGAGGCGGCGGTCGCGGAATTCGGCTCGTGGAGGGACCCGACGAGCTCGAGGCCAATTTCGATCGCGCGGAATCCGAGGCCGCGCACGCGTTCGGAGACGGGACTCTCTTCTTGGAGAAGCTCGAGCGCGGCGCGCGGCACGTGGAAGTACAGATGGTGGCCGACCGCCACGGCAGGGTTCTGGCCGTGGGGCTGCGGGACTGCTCAGTGCAACGCCGCTATCAGAAAGTGGTCGAGGAGGGACCGCCCCCTGGGATCCCGGCTGCGCTTTCCGACGAACTGCGCCAGGCCTCGGTCCGGCTGCTCGAGCGGGTGGGCTACCTGGGCGTGGCGACCTGCGAATACCTCGTCACAGACGACGGACGCTTCTGGTTTCTCGAGGTCAATCCCAGGCTGCAGGTCGAACACGGGATCACCGAGTCGCTGACCGAGTTCGACCTCGTGAAGTGGCAGATCCGAGTCGCCCGAGGCGACGCCCTGCCCGAGGCGGCGCCGTCGGAGCGCGGTCACGCGATCGAGGTGCGCCTTTGCGCCGAGGACGCAGCGGCCGGGTTCGTGCCGAGTCCCGGATACATCGCCATGCTCGACCTGCCCTCGGGACCCGGGATTCGCGTCGACTCGGGCGCGTCGCTGCACGAGACGATTCCCTCAGAGTTCGACTCGATGATCGCCAAGGTGATCGCCCGCGGAAGTACCCGCGAGGAGGCACGGGTCCGGCTGATCCGAGCGCTCAGGGATCTCCGCGTCGTGATTGAGGCGGGGATGACCAACAAGGGATTCCTGCTCGACGTGCTCGAGAGCGACACTTTCCGTCGGGGAGAGGTTCGCACCGACTGGCTCGATCATTCGAACCTCGCCCGTGAGCCAGAGCCCGCGGTCGAGGTACTGCTCGGGGCCGCGATCCTCTCGTACGTGCGAGAGCGGGACGGCGTTCGACTCAATTTCTATTCAGAGGCGACGCGTGGGCGTCCGCAGCACATCCCGCCTTCCTCGGGTCGCGAGATCGATCTAGTCTACGCAGGTCAGGCCTACCGACTCCAGGTGTTTGCGGTCGGCGACTGGGGCTATCGGATCTATCTCGAATCTCGCGTGGTGGAACTCCAGGCGCTCGAGCCCGGTCCCCATTCGCTCCAGCTCCTGCTCGGGAATCGGCGCTACAGCATTCTGTACAGCGAATCCGACATCGAGATCCGGCTAGAGGTCGAGGGTCGGCAGCACCGCTTGCAGCGCGACGTCGGTGGTCGCGTGCGCGCCCCGGCCCCGGCACTCGTAATCGAGATCACCGTGCGCCCGGGCGACTCCGTGGCCGTCGGAGACCGCATCGGGTTGCTCGAGGCGATGAAGACCGAGACCGCCTTCTATGCGCCGGTGGGCGGTACCGTGCGAGAGGTTCTGGCTCGTCCCGGAGAGCGGGTGGCTGCCGGCGACGTGCTGCTCGTGATCGAGCCCCGGCCGGTCGCGGGAATCGAACCAGGCCAGCGGATCGAACTCCCTGAAGAGCCCGATCCGCTGGCCTTACTGCTCGACGGTTCGGGAGGCCCGCCCAGCCTGGCAGACGCCGGCGAACTCTCCTCCTCGATGCGGGGTGCGGCGGTTACGGCGCTGCGCCGCGAGGCGCGCAGAATTCTGATGGGATACGACGTGAACCCGGCTCGCGCGGATCTGCTCGTCGCAATTCTCGAGGGTTCGCTCGAGGGGAGTTCTCCGGGCATGCGGGCGGAACTCGCGCAGTTGGGGCGCGTGGCCTCGGCATACGCCGACATCGAGACGCTCTTCAGTCGCTCGCCGACGCGGCTCGAGGACGATGCACTCGGCCCGTCGAACGACGCACGGATGGCCATGTACCTGCGGCGTATCGATGCCGAGGGGATCGGGATTGAACCTGCCTTTCTGGAGCAGGTCCGGCGGGCGCTCCGCCACTACGATGTCGAATCGCTCAGCCGTGGCGACTCGCTCCATCGCGCGGTGCTTCGAATCTTCGCTACACGGACCACAACCCCGCTCCGCGAGCGTGTGATCACCGGTCTTCTGCACCTGATGATCCGACTTGGAGAGGCTGGAGAAACCTTCGAACGCTATCCGGAGTTCCGGGAGGCGCTCAGGGGCATCCTATTACTTCGAGGGAGCAGTTCCGACCCCGTCGTCGACCTGGCGTCGCAGGCCAGTTTTCGGCTCTACGAGCAGCCGCAGGCACAGGAGCGCGAGGAAGGGTCCGATGCCGCGGTCGACTTCGAACTCACCTCGATGCCGGCCAGCGACCCCGCCGGCCTCGCGCGGCGAGCGCGCGAACTCGGGCTCGAGATCGAAGAAGCGGAGCGGATCGAACTCTGGCGTCTCGATGAATTCGATCTCGAGCGGATCGAGTCGACGCCGGGCGTTCACGCGTTCTACGGGCGAGCCCGCAGCCAACCGGAAGACGAACGCCTGCTCTACTTTGCGGATGTCCCCGATCTTCCGGGTGCGCCCGAGGCGCCGGACCTGGTGGCCTTCGAACAGCGCTTCCATGCCGTGATCGAGGCCATGCGCTCGATTCAGGGAACCCGCGACCCCAATCACCGCTTCCAGTGGAACCGCCTCTACCTGTTCGTGAGACCCCCGATCGTGCTCACGAACGAGTTGCTGTCCGATGCGCTGCGCCGACTTTCACCCGAGACGCTGCATCTGGGTCTGGAACGCGTGGTCGTTCGGATCGCGCGCGTCACGGAAGGCCGCGAGGACGCGCCGCCCGAGCGCGTCGAGATCGTGGCGCAGAACCCGACCGGTCGCCGACTCGAGTGGATGTTCCGGACCCCGCACGGTCGCCGGCTCGCAGCCGCTACCCCCTACGAGCGACGCGTGGCCGAGGCGCGTGCCCGCGGGCTGGTGTATCCCTATGAGATCGTGCGGCTGTTCACGGCGCCCGCTCCGCCCGACTGGGTCGGCCCGGGTCGCCCGACGGGTCCCGGTCACTTCGTCGAGTACGATCTTCTAGGGGACGGTACGGTGCCCGTCGACCGACCGCCTGGTCGAAACAGCTGCGGCGTGGTGATCGGTGTGATCAACACCCCGACGCGCAAACACCCCGATGGCATGCGCCGGGTGCTCGTGCTGGGAGATCCGACGCAGGGCATGGGAGCGCTCGCCGCTCCGGAGTGCGCACGGATCGCGGCTGCAATCGATCTGGCCGAGCGCGAGCGTCTGCCCGTCGAGTGGGTGGCCGTGTCTTCCGGCGCTCGGATTTCCATGGACAGCGGCACCGAGAACCTCGATGCGACCGCACGCGTCGTCCGGCGCCTCGTCACATTCACGGACCAGAGAGGCGAGGTGAACCTGATTCTGCCGGGCGTCAACGTCGGGGCGCAGAGTTACTTCGATGCGCTCGCGACGATGGGGACCGACACGCGCGGGATCTTAATCATGCTCTCGAGTGCTTCCATGGTGCTGACGGGCCGCGCGGCGCTCGAGGTTTCGGGCGGGGTCTCGGCGGAAGACGAGATCGGGATCGGGGGCTACGAACGCATCATGGGCCCGACCGGCCAGGCCCACTTCCAGGCGCGCGATCTCGCCGCGGCCTACGCGATTCTGCTCGATCACTACGCCACCAGCTACCTGGCCGCCGGCGAGGATCGGCCGCGCCGGTTCCCGACCGCGGATCCGTCCGATCGCGACATCACCGAATCCGCGTACGACAGCGAAGAGGACTTCGATTCGATCTCCGAACTCTTCTCGGCCGATGCGAACCCCGGCCGGAAGCGGCCCTTCGCGATGCGTCCGCTGATGAGCGCGCTCGTCGATCAGGACGCGGGGCACCTCGAACTCTGGAACGGTTGGACAGGCGGCGGCGAGACGGCCATCGTCTGGAACGCGCATGTCGGCGGGATTCCGGTGGCCCTGATCGGGGTCGAGAGCCGGGCGACCGGCCGGATCGGGCACGTCCCCAACGACGGCCCCGAGACCTGGACCGCGGGTACGCTGTTCCCGCAATCCTCCAAGAAGATCGCGCGCGCACTCAACGCGGCAAGCGGCAATCGTCCCGCCGTGATCCTGGCAAACCTCTCCGGTTTCGACGGTTCCCCTGAATCGATGAGGCGCGGAGTGCTGGAGTACGGGGCCGAGATCGCGCGCGCGGTCGTTCGCTTCAGAGGGCGGATCCTGTTCGCGGTGGTGTCGCGCTACCACGGGGGGGCTTACGTAGTGTTCTCCCGGGCCCTGAACGATCAGATGCACGCCGCCGCACTCTCAGGCTCTTACGCCTCCGTGATCGGCGGGGCTGCGGCGGCTTCGGTGGTCTTTCCGCGTGAGGTGCGCCGGCGGGCGAACGCCGACCCCAGGGTTGCGGAGGCGCGTGCCCGCGTCGATGCGGCCGCGGATCCGGCCACCCGCGTTGCACGCCGCGCCGAATTCGAACGGGTGCATGAGCAGGTTGCGCTGGAGCGTCAGGCGGAAGTCGCGGCGGAATTCGACGGTATTCACACCGTCGAGCGGGCGCTCGAAGTGGGATCGATCGAGGCGATTCTGGATCCCCGGGAGCTGCGGCCGACCTTGATTGCCTGGCTAGACGAACTCTAGCGCTTCCCGGTTCGCGAGCCGACGGTAGTAGCAGCCGGGACGGGTGTTGCCGTCGGAATCTCTTGTATGGCAGGCGCCGCCGCGGGCAGGCCGGACCCGGTAGAGGAGCGAATTTTGCTCGCAGTTCACGCGCACCTCCTCGAGCTTCAGCACGTCGCCCGAGGTGGCCCCCTTGTGCCAGAGTTCGTTGCGCGAGGTCGACCAGAGGACCGCCTCCCGGCGCAGCAGGGTCTCGCTCAGGGCCTGCTGGTTCGCGTAGCCGACGAACAGCACGCGCTCCGAGTCCGCGTCCTGGATCACCACCGGGATCACGTCGTGGTCGCTCTCTGCAACGCTCCGGAGCTTTCCGAAGTCCAGGGTGAGATCCGAGCCTTCTTCGAGCATGCTCATGGTTGCGCCTCGGTTCCTTTCGCCACACATGTTATCAATCTCATTCCGTAGTCGATCGGGACAGGAGGCTCGAGTGCGGACCGGGATACTCGTCTGCGTGGTGCTGCTGCTTTCAGCTTGCGCGCAAAAGCTGCCGCCCGAAGCACAGGGTGCGCGCGTCTATGCCGCGAATTGCACTGCCTGTCACAACCCCGATTCCCGCCTGGAAGGCGTGATGGGGCCCCCGGTGTTCGGAAGTTCCCGCGCGCTGCTCGAGGCGCGCCTGATTCAGGGGGGGTACCCGCCCGGCTACACGCCGAAGCGGGACACCCACCTGATGCAGCCGCTCCCTTACCTGGCCCCCGAAATTCCGGCGCTCGTAGCCTTTCTGAACGCGCGCTAGAGCAGGTACGACGCGCAGACGAAGAACACGACCGTGGCCCAGAGCCCACCGTGAATGGTGCCCGAGACGGAACTCAGTGGCTTCTGGGTCGCGGCGTTTCCGTAGAAGACGTTGAGTTCGATCAACAACACGACGGCGAGCATCGCCAGGAAGTACACGCCATAGTTCGCGTCTCCGCTCTGTAGTCCCGTCAGGTGCCGGGCCGCACCCATGAAGAACAGCATCGGGAACGACAGCAGTGTATTGGTGCGCGAGGCGCGGCCCGCGATCGGGGCCCGAGCCGCTGCTTCGGGCAGCGCCTCACCGCCGGCCGCGACCTGTTCGGCGGACGCGATTGCGACCTGCTGGATCGGCCAGATGACGAACCAGACGTTGAACCACATGAAGGTTCCCATTGTGCCGCCGGTCAGGATCAGGGCGTAGTAGCCCATGGTCATGCCGCCCGTGACCATGTGGGAGATCACGATCAACCAGCCCGACAGGAAGGTGAACATCGCGCCCCAGCGGAACCACCAGAGGGCGCTTGGAACCAGTCCGCGCATCATCGGGCTGCGCGCCTCGCCGCCGAGCGGCGTCCCGAAGAACGGCGTCTGGATGAAGTTGAAGTAGTAGAGGATGCCGATCCAGGTGATCCCGGCCAGGAAGTGGATCCACCGAAGCAGGAAGAAATATCCGTCCTGCGTATAAAGCTCCATCGTTCGCCCCCCTCAGAGCGCGGCAGCGGGCCGCAGTTGGCATCAATCGAAACCGGTCACGCTGACTCCGGGTACAAGATCACGAACGGCTGTGCGGTGTCCAGCCCGAGTGCTCTGGCGGAGTCGAGCGCACGCGGCGCCGGCGCAGACACCTGTGGTGGAGTTTGCCTACAAGGGTTCGGTAGCGGCTGCAGTATCCGGGCGTCCCGATGCTGCGACTCAGTCAGCAGCGGGGCCGAATCCCGCTTCGGTGCGTGGCTCTCTCAGGAACTCGCCGCGGGACGCCCGGCCAGCCACTCGAGGAGCCGTTCCACGGCCTCGGGGTCGCGGAGGAGGCGCCGCGCCTCGGTCGCGCCGGCGGGTTCACCGACACGGAAGGTGAAGCCGAGCCCGGCCAGCGTGCGAAATGCATCCTCGTCTGTCTGGTCGTCGCCCACATAGATCGCACGGACCGACTCCGCCCAGCCGTCTCCGTGCCGCTGGCGCAGGATCTGAAGCAGTGCGCTTCCCTTGTCCCACGCGATCGGCGGTCGTGCCTCTACCGCACACTTGCCGTCGCGCGGCCGGAAGCCCGCGGCCTCGACCTCGCGTCGGGCCTCCCGAGCGAGTTCCGTGTGGAGGGCGGAATCGACCTCGCGGAAGTGGAACGTGAGAGTGGGTCCCTTTGCCTCGACCCAGGCGCCGCCGCCCGCCAGTGCCTCGAGCTTGGGGATCAGTTCCTGCGCGCTGGCCGCGAAGCCCGCCAGTTCCGCGTGCCTGAAATCCTCGAGATCCGGGCCGCGAATCTCGAAGCCGTGATTGCCCGCGTAGGTGAGTCCCGCGATGCCGACCGCGGCTTCGAGGTCGTCGATGCCGCGTCCGCTCACGATCGCGACCTCGGTGTCGGCGCGTTTCACGCAGGCTTCGATGGCGCTGCGCATCCCGGAGGTCATGGCCGCCTCCTCGGGCCGCCGTGCGATCGCGGCCAGCGTGCCGTCGAAATCGAGGAATAAGGCGAGCGGATGGCCCTCGATGAAGGCGCGTAGCCAGGTCTCGAATTCTTCGGGACGCACACGGCTGAGCGGCAAGTTCGGGGTACGCGCAGCCTCGAGAAAGTGATCCCCCCAGGCGTCGAGATCGAAACGTCGCTCGCGACGGCGCAGCGCCAGCATCCGAGAGCGGCGTTCGACTTCGTCCATCGAGAGCGCCCGATGCAGGGCCGCGGCGGAGCCGTCGAGGTCGTGGGGATTGACCAGGATGGCCTCGGGCATTCGCTCTGCGGCGCCCGCGAGTTGGGAGAGCACCAGTACCCCCGGATCCGCGACCTGGGAGGCCACGAACTCCTTCGCGATCAGGTTCATCCCATCCCGCAGAGGTGTGATGTTCGCCACGTCGGCATCGCGGTAGAGGGCCGCGAGGTGTTCCGGTGGAAACGACCGGTACAGGTAGCGGATCGGTGACCAGGTCGCGGTCGCGAAGCGCCCGTTCACGTGGCCCACGATTTCGTCGATTTCGCGCTTGAGGGCCTGGTACTCGGCCACCTGGCTTCGGGACGGGACCGCGATCTGCAGCAGGACCACCTGCTCCCGGTACTCCGGGTGAAGTTCGAGCAGTCGCTCGAACGCGCGCAGCCGATTCGGGATGCCCTTGGTGTAGTCGAGGCGATCCACCCCGAGGATGATCCGCTCGCGACTGGCGCGTGATGCGGGTGCCGCCTCCTCGGCCAGGCGCTGATACTGGGCGAAGTCGATTCCGAGCGGGAACGCCCCCACCCGGATCGTCCGGCTGCCGAGTTCGACCAGCGCGCGCTCGTGGTCCACGCGCGCTCCGAGTAGACGATCGACGCATTCCAGGAAGTTCCGTGCGTAGCCGGCGACGTGAAACCCGACCAGGTCGGCTCCCAGTACGCCCAGCAGCAGTTCCCGGTCCCAGGGCAGCAGCCGGAACAGATCCGGTGGAGGGAAGGGGATGTGCAGGAAGAACGCGATCCGAGCCTCGGGGCGCAGTGCGCGGATCCCGGTCGGTGTGCGCATCAGTTGGTAGTCGTGCACCCAGACGAGATTGTCATCGGGTTGCGTGGGATCGAGCCGCTCGGTCGATGCTTCCGCGAAGCGTGCGTTGACGCGCTCGTAGGTTTCCCAATCTCGTTGATCGAAACGCGCGCGTTCGGGGAGTGAGTGAAAGAGTGGCCAGAGGGTACGGTTCG
>JAYZEO010000051.1:0-22765 GCA_036337215.1 Myxococcota bacterium
TGAGCAACTCTACGAACTTCGCTCCAACGGAAAGCCGGTCAAGCTGACGCCCCGCGTCTACGACCTGCTGGCTTACCTGATCCGGAACCGGGACCGCGTGGTTCCCAAGGAAGAGCTGATCGAGCAGGTCTGGCAGCGCAAGTTCGTGAGCGAGTCGTCGCTGCCCACCTGCGTCAATCTCGCGCGCAAGGCACTGGGCGAGGCGCCGGATGTCGACTCGATGATTCAGACGGTCTACGGCCGTGGCTACCGGTTCACGGCCCCGGTGGTAGAACGCAGCGCAGACGCTCAGGCGGAGGCGGGGCGGGCTGGCGAGTCACCCACCCCCGGAGACCGACCCTTCGTGGGCCGCAGCCGCGAACTGCGTGAGCTTCGAGGGGCATTCGATCAGGTACTCAAGGGGCGGGGACGCCTGGTGACCCTGTCGGGCGGTCCCGGTCTCGGAAAGACCCGGACGGCCGAAGAGTTCGCCGACGAGGCGCGCGCCCGAGGTGCACGCATCCTGGTCGGCCGCTGCCACGAGGGCGGGGCCCCACCGGTCCTCTGGCCCTGGGTCCAGGTGATCCGTTCCTACATCGCGGACCGCGACCCGGCCCGCCTGCTCTACGCGCTCGGGAATTCGGGCGCCGAGATCGCGAGCCTGGTCCCAGAACTCCGCGAACAGCTCCCGGATCTCCCAGAGCTTCCCCAGGAGCAACTCAGCTCCGAGGCTGGCCGGTTCCGACTCTTCGACGCGCTAAACCGCTTTCTGATCCGTGCCTCGAGCGACGAACCCTTGATGTTGCTACTCGACGACTTGCATGCAGCAGATGCCCCCTCTCTCCAACTGCTGGAGTTCCTGGCCCGCGAACTCAGGCGAGCCCGGGTGCTCATCGTCGCGACCTATCGCAATACGGCGCTCGAGCGCGGGCACCCGCTTTCCGCGACGCTGGGCGAGTTGGCCCGGGAGGACCTGACCCGCCTGATCGAGTTACAGGAACTTCGAGAAAGCGATGTAGAAGAATTCATCGAGGCCGTCTCCGGGAGCGAACCTCCGCCGGGGCTGGTTTCAATGGTGTACCAGAAGACCGAGGGCAATCCGCTCTTCATGGCCGAGATCGTCCGGTTGCTCGATGCCGAGGAGAAACTCGACCACCCCGAGGACCTGCGTTCCTGGAGCGTCACGATCCCTCAGGGCGTGCGCGAGACCATTCGCCGGCGGCTGGCCCAACTCTCCGATGGAACCAACGGGCTGCTCACCCTCGCCGCCGTGTGCGGACGCGAGTTCAATCGGAACATGCTCGAGGCCGTGACAGAATCCTCCGGCGTCGAGTTGCTCGAGCGGCTTCAAGAGGCCGTCGACGCGCGGATCCTGAACGAGGCCCCGGACCCGCACGTGGACTATCTGTTCTCGCACGGATTGATCCGCGAGATGATTTACGACGAGCTTTCCATCTCCGACCGGGCCCTACTGCATCAGCAGGTAGCGGTCGCCACCGAATCCCTCCACCAGGAGGACCTGCGTCCATTCCTTGCGGAACTTGCCCACCACTTCGGCCAGGCCTCTCCCATTTTGGGGGTCGAAAAGGCGATCGAGTACGAGACCAGGGCGGGGCAACGCGCCTCGATGCTGATGGCGTTCGAGGATGCCGCCGGGCACTTCGACCGCGCACTGCGCGCGCTCGACTCGGACGAACAGCCCGACCGAGAGCAACGCTTCGAACTGCTGCTCTCTCTCGCCGAGGCCGAACTGAACTCGGTCCATTGGGAGCCCGCCTTCGGGACCCTCGACCGCGCGGCAGCACACGCACGCGAGTTCGGTTCCTTGGACGCCCTCGCGCGCGTCGCACTTCTCTACCCCACTCCACCTGCGCCCGGAGTGGCCACCGCCTCGGGACCGAACGCGGACTCGATCAAACTCGTCGAGGAGGCGCTCGAAGCGCTCGCTCCGGAGGACAGCTCGCCCCGGGCGTTGTTGCTCTCGCGTCTCGCGCTCAATCTCTACGGGAGCAGTTCCGAGCAGCACTGTCTAGAGCTCAGTCAGGAGTCGCTCGAGATGGCCCGTCGGCTCGAAGATCCGCGGGTCCTGGCTTCGGTGCTGATCAATCGCCATGGCCTGATGCTCGGTCCGGACCACCTCGAGGAGCGGGAGCCTCTGGCCAGAGAGGCGGTGGAGTGCGCGGAACGGATCGGGGCTCGCGACCTCATCCTGCGCAGCCGCCAGGCACTGCTGCACGACCTGATCGAAGTCTGTGACCCGGTCGGCACCGACGTAGAGATCGAAGCCATTGCAGAGCTCGAAGAGGAGCTGAAGCCGCGCTGGACGCTCGGCACACGGACCATGCGTCTGCTCAGCCTCGGCGAGTTCGAGCTCGCGGAAAAGTCGCTGGCCGACGGTCGCCAGCACCTCTCGGGATCGGATTCACCCTCTAGCACAGACGAGATCCAGCACCTAATGCTGCGCTTTGCGCAGGGTCGGCTCGCGGAAATGGGGACTTCCGTGCAGAGCTTCGCGGCGCGCTATCCCGAAGTTCTGAACTGGAGGGCTCTGCTCGCAACCATCTACTTCCTGTCGGGTCAAGAGTCGAGCGCGCGTGCCGAATTCAAACGCTTGCTCGAGCACGATCTCGAAGCGCGCTCCTGGAGCGCAGCCTGGTCATGGGGCCTGGGGACACTCACCGAACTCACGATCATGCTCGAAGAACGAGAAGCGGCCGCAAGGATTTATGATCTGCTCTCGCCCTACGAGAACCGGATCATTCAGATGGCGCCGGCGGTCTTGTACTTGCAAGCCGGTTCCCACTACCTGGGAGGACTGGCCACAGTTCTTGGCCGCTTCGACGATGCGCAGCGCCACTTCGAGGCGGCCATCGAACTCAACTCCCGAATGCGGGCACGGGGAATGGTCGCCTATAGCCGCTGCTACTACGCGAGAATGCTGTTCAGGCGGCGGGAGTCGGGCGATCTCGAGAAAGCTCGAAAGCTGATCGACGAGGCGCTCTCGACCGCGGGAGAACTCGGCCTGCAGCCGTTGATCGCGCTCGCGCTCGCGTTGAAGGCCGAGAACGGGACCGACTAGAACCCCTCGATGTAAGGCAACCCGGCGGCGGTGCTTTCGATCGCGTCCGCCGCCTCCAGCAGGACCCCAGTCGCGTCCCAGCTTCCTTCGAGCAACCGGCAGCGTGCATCCTCGGGCTGCTGCGCTGCAAAGGTACCGGCCCTGCAGTTGACGCACTGCCGCTCCAGGTCGATTTCAATCTGCTGCGCGGAGTCGAGATCGACGCTGTCCATCAGCGTTGCGAGGTCGGCGGGTTCGAGCGCGACGCACGGAAGCCCGAGCGACACGCAGTTTCCGAGAAAGATCTCGGCAAAGGACTCTCCCACGAACCCCCGGAAGCCGTGACGCATGAGCGACTGCGGAGCGTGCTCGCGCGACGAGCCGCAGCCGAAGTTCCTGCCGACGACCAGGATCGACGCTCCCTCGAAACGCTCGTCATCGAGCGGATGCTCGCCCTTGGCCTGCGCACGGTCGTCGACGAACAGGTGCTTCCCCAGGCCCTCGAATGTCACCTGGCGCATGAAGCGCGCAGGAATGATGCGATCGGTGTCGATGTCGTGGATGCGCAGCACACAGGCTCGCCCGGAGACGCGCACGACCGGATCCGAGGCCATCAGAGGATCTCCCTTACATCCGTGACGCGCCCGCGCAGCGCGGCGGCCGCCACCATTGCGGGGGACATCAGCAGCGTGCGGCCGTTGGGCGAACCCTGCCGCCCCTTGAAGTTTCGGTTGCTGGAAGACGCGCACATCTCCTTGCCGACCAACTTGTCTGGATTCATTGCAAGGCACATCGAACATCCAGGCCGGCGCCACTCGAAGCCCGCGCCACGGAAGACCTCGTGCAGACCTTCCGACTCGGCCTGACGAAACACCGCCTGCGACCCGGGAACCACGAGGGCCCGGACGCCGGAAGCCACCTTGCCCGATTGCGCCACACGCGCGGCTTCGCGCAGGTCCGAGATCCGAGAGTTGGTGCATGAACCGATGAACGCGACGTCGATCGGGGTCCCCTCGATCGGTTCTCCCGACCGAAGCTGCATGTGCGCAAGGGCCTCCTCGACCCCGGCGCGCTCCTCGACCGAGACCTGTTCCGGGGACGGGACTCGCTCATGCACGGCGATGTTCTGCCCGGGGTTGATCCCCCAGGTCACGGTCGGCGCGATCTCTTCGCCCACGAGCGAAACGCGATCGTCGTAGTGCGCATCCGCGTCGCTCGCGATCGCGGTCCACCAGGCGCATGCGCGCTCGAAGGACTCACCTTTCGGAGCGAACTCTCGTCCGCGCAAATACTCGAAGGTCACCCGGTCGGGATTGACGTAGCCAACCCGGGCCCCACCTTCGATCGACATGTTGCACACCGTCAGACGTTCTTCCATCGACATCGCATCGAGCACCTCTCCGCCGTACTCGTAGGCAAAGCCGATCCCCCCCTTCACCCCCAACTGACGAATCACGGAAAGCGTCACGTCTTTGGCATAGACCCCGGGAGACAGGGCTCCCGAAACCTCGATCCGCCTCACCTTGGGCCGCCGAACCGCCATGCATTGGCTCGCGAGTACGTCGCGGACCTGGCTGGTGCCGACGCCGAACGCGATGGCCCCGAAGCCCCCGTGCGTCGAGGTGTGACTGTCCCCGCACGCGATCGTGATCCCGGGCTGGCTCAAGCCGAGTTCGGGACCGATCACGTGGATGATTCCCTGCTGACCGCTCGCCTGGTCAAAGAGCCGGATCCCGTGCTTGCGGCAGTTCTGCTCCAGCTGCTCGAGCATCGCCTCGGCGAGGGCATCCTGGAGCGGCCGCTCGCTGGAATCGGTCGGGATGATGTGGTCAACGGTGGCAAAGGTGCGCTCGGGAAAACGCACCCGCAGTTCCTGCTGGTCGAGCGCCGCAAAGGCCTGCGGACTCGTCACCTCGTGGATCAGATGCAGCCCGATGAAGAGCTGGGTCTGGCCCCCGCGGAGTTCGCGAACCGTGTGAAGATCCCAAACTTTGTCGAGCAGACTGCGGCCCATGCGCCGCAGTCTAGCAGCTCGACGGGCGCCTAGAGTTCCGCGGCTACCATGAACGGGCCGCTTGGACGGTCTCGCACCTGAATCGGGCTCGCTGTCGAGGGATCGTAGTTCTCGAACCAGACGATGTGTTCGAACCCGGCCTCGGCGAGCAGGTCTCGAAGTGACGCGGGTGTCACGTAGCGTCGATGCGTGACCATCTCGATCTCGGGTCCGGCATCGACCGAGAAGAGTTGCGTCCGCCTCTCCAGCAGCGGAGTCAGCATCTCGCGGCGATCCCGCACACGGATCCGCGTGCCGCCGACTTCGCGTTCGATCAACCGCCATTGCCCCGAAAACTCGGGACGGACCATGCTAAGCGGAAGCGCGAGGTCGAACATGATGCGCGCGGGCCCGATCATCGATTGCCGCAGGTGACGAAGGAACAGCCGCTGCTCCTCGATCTCGATCAGGTAGTTGAACGCGTGCAGCGTGACCAGGACCGCGTGAAATCGCTCGGACAGCGGACGCGCCCTGAAATCGTGGTGTGCCAGACGAATCCTGTGGTCCTCTGCGCCAAGTCGCTCGCGTGCCACGGCGAGCATGTCGCGCGAGACGTCCACGCCCACCGCCTCGTGACCCTCCAGAGCGAGGGCCCGAAGCAGCCGCCCGGTCCCGCATCCGATCTCGAGAACCGGTGGCGCGTACTTGGCGGCAACATCGAGATAGATCGGAAGATCCCGCGCGAACCCAGAGGCGTAGAGGTCGTAGAAGCGAGCGTACTGGAGCGTCGAACTCGGCGGATTCAGCATGATGGAGTGCGGAGTTAGGCGAGCGGACGCCGGACCGCAAGCGGAACTCTCCAGCGAGCGTTCGCTGACACACAACGGATCACGCTTCTGAACTTCTTTGACGGCCCTGATTGGCGGAAGCCCGGATATAGCGGGACGTGATCGGAGACAAGTCGTCCGGATCGACGATGGCCTCGATGAGTGCAAATCGCGGCTCCCGGTGTGCGCGCTCCAGCGCGTCGCACAGCTCCCGGCGATTTCGGACACGAATCCCCAGGCCGCCCCAGCCCTCGGCCATCTCTGCGTAGGGCCAGTTGGGCAACTCGAGCAGGTCGGCGTGCGGCGAGACCGGGCGAAAGATCCCCCAACCTCCGTTGTTGACCACGATGATGATCGGATTGCAGCCGTGGCGCGAGGCGTGTGAGAGTTCTGAGCCCGTCATCTGGAAGGCCCCGTCTCCGCACAGGACCAGCGGGCGCTTTCCACTCCCTATCTGGGCGCCGAGGGCCCCTGGAACGCCGTACCCCATCGAGGCATAGAAGCCCTGCGCGAAGTAGAGCCCGCCGGGCGGGACCCGCACCTCGAGTCCGCCGAAGAGCATGTCGCCGGACTCCGCAACCACGTGGTAGCCCCGGCGACCCTCCAGAAACTGGTTGACGCTGAGAAGCAGATCGTTGATCGGGATCGGCGCGTGCGCCTCGGCCCGCGGGCGCTTCAGGTTGTCCGCGTACTCGACCTGCTCCCGGTGCCGGCGAAGCCCCCGGATACGGCGGATCGCGCGCACGAAGGGCCGGAGGCGGACATCAGTGTAGGTATGTCGGCTGATGTGCACCTGTCCGCCCAGCGCCTGCACCATTCGCTCGGGCGCAATTGCGCGCGAGGACACCCCGAGGTTGATGTCGCTGCGAAGCGCCCCGAGTGCCAGGATCAAGTCCGCTTCGGCGACGCGGCGTCGAATCGGGGCCGGCCCCAGATTTCCCATGTGCAGGCCGAGATAAAGCGGGTGGTACATCGGAAAGGCACCGCGCGAGAGCACCGTCGTCGCAACCGGTGCGCCCAGACGGTCGGCGAGTGCCACCACGTCGCGCGTCGCGCCTTCGCGGTGCACTTCGATCCCGACGATCACCACCGGGCGTCGCGCGGAGTTGATCCGGTCGGCGGTCTCACGTGCGGCCTCGGCCCCCTTCGCGCTGTCGGATCTCGGCTCGGCAATCGAACCGTCCCAGCGCACCAACTCCGCCGGGACCCCGATCGACGTCTCGACCAGATCCCGGTGGATTTCGAGATACCCGGGCCGCTTGCGGGCCCGGATCGTGGAGACCAGTTCGTGGATCTGCTCCGCGGCCCCCGAAGCGCCCCGGATCACGCAAGATGCGCAGCTCACCTCCTGGAAGATCCGGTGCTGACTCTCGATTTCCTTTGCCTGGTGGTGAATCAGCGTGCCCAGCTTGGTCTCCTGCTCCCCGGGGCCTCCGCTGATCACGAGCACAGGAACTTCCTCAGCGAACGAGCCCGCGACCGCGTTCACGACGTTGAGCCCGCCGGCCCCGTAGGTCACGACAACGACGCCCATCTGCCCAGTCGCACGCGCGTAACCGTCAGCCGCAAAGCCGACCGCGGGCTCGTGGGACAGCGTCACGATGCGGAGACCCCGCTGGGTCGCAAAGCGGTGAAACAGGTTCAGCACCAGATCACCCGGTAGGCCGAACAGATGCTCGACGCCGGCCCGCCTGAGGTAGGCCACCAGGAAATCGCCGAGGGGCATCCTGGAACGCATGTCCACGCGAAGATACCCACAAATACCCTATTCTCCGAGAGACGCGATGACGGACTACTGCCTGTCTCCTGAACGGGCCAAGCTCGCGGAGCAGATCCCCGCAATGCTCGGCGGCCGGAGCGCCAAGAATCAGCCTGAGCTGAGTCGGGCCGTGGCCCAGGTCCTGGCAGAAACCGACGACGAGGACCTCAACGGCTTCCTCGAGCAGATCCAGTCGACCGGCGCGGACTGGGGCTACCACCCCGCCAACCCGGTCGCGCGACGGGTCGTGAGCGCGGTGCAGCAGGTGCTGCTACTTCCGGGCTCGAGACTCGGCGGCACGGAGAGCCTCGAGGTCGCGCGCGAGCGGCCAGCCGTGTTCTTCGGGAATCACGTCGCCTTCAGCGACGCAAACGTGCTGGCGCATCTCGTGGCCTGCGCCGGCTACGACGACCTCGCGCGGGGGATGGTGGCCGCAGTCGGTCCCAAGGTGTACACCTCGGTCGCGCGCCGGATCGCGAGCCTGGCGTTCGGAACCATCAAGCTGCCGCAGAGCCCGAGCCGCGCGACGGCCGAAGTCCGACTGGGAGCGCGCGAGGTGGCGCGCCTGTCCTACCAGGCGCTCGAGGTCGCGCGCGAACGGCTCGCCGCGGGCGAGCACCTGATCGTGTTCGTCGAAGGTTCGAGGAGCCACGACCAGGGAATGAAGACCGCGTTGGCGGCGGTCGCCCGCTATCTCTCCTTCCCGCGCCTGGCCGTGATTCCGTTCGGCCTGTGGGGAAGTGAGGCTCTCTCTCCGGCCGATGACGGCGGGCTCTCGCCGGCCCTGGTCGAGGGGCGCCTCGGGCCCGCGCTCGATGCAGCACGAATTCTGGACGCCTGCGGGAACAACCGGGTGCTGTGCATGCACGTGATCGGGATTCTGATCGCGCGCCTGCTTCCACCTGCATACCGCGGGGCCTACGCGGAAACTGCGCCAAAGCTCGGGAAAGCGCGCGAACTCGCCCGGGAGCTGTCGGAGGCTTGAAGCCCGGCACCCGCGTGAACGGTGGAAGCCGGGTCCGGGCCCTCTGGAGCGCGCTTGCACTGCTCGCGGCCCCGGCCCCGGCCCTGGCCGATGTCGACCCGCTCGCCGAGAAGGCCGGCCAGTTTCGCGCCGCGCTGGTGGAGCGGCACATCTCGCCCGAGGGCGTGGTCCTCTACAAGATCGACCTGGACCGCCTGCCCCAGGCCCGGAGCGAGGGTCGTTTCCCGAGCCAATCCGACACCCCGATGTTCAACGGCATTTGGGCCGCGACCAGCTGCCTGCGGGCAAGCCTGGTCCGAGGTCCGGAACGCGAGGAAGCGCTTCACGACGCAGGCCACGCACTCGCGGGGCTGGAACTGTTGATGGGGGTGACGGGGCGGCGCGGCCTGCTCGCCCGCCTGGTACGACATGCCGACGCCCCCCGGGAGGCATCCGAAGCGCGCCAGAAGTGGTACCCGGGCGCCTCAGGCTACGAGAACTACCGCTGGCGCGGCGAGGTCTCGGTCGACCAGTACGCGAGCGGCCTGCTGGTAGCGGTCTGGGAGTGCCGGGAGTTTTTCCCGGCCCGGAGTCGGGAACTCGTCACGGCCTTCGCGGACCATCTCCTCGCGCACGATCTCGAAATCACGGACGCGGACGGAGCGCGCACCCGCTTCGGGGACCTGTCGCCGCGCTCCGGGTACGGCTGGAACTCGATCGCACAACTCACGGCCTACGCCAGCTTCGCACTCGCGGCGGAACTCGGAAGCAACCCCGCCCACGCCCGCGAGCGGGACCGGCTGCGCGATGAGCGGCGCGTGGTGGCGCGATCCCGGACCACCAACCTACGAATCGGCGCGATCACGAACCACTCGAACGATCTGATGGCTTGGAGCCTGCTCCGAGTGCTGGTTCCGCTCGCCCGGGAGACGAGCGATCCGGCGCTGGTGGACCTCCGTCACGCCATGTACCTCGCCTGGTTCCGGGTGCGAAACGATGGCAACGCGCTGTTCGCCGGGCTGTTCTGTCAGCTCGACCCCGAGGCGTGCGACCGCGCGGCGCTCGAGCAGGCCCGAGCCCTGCTGGCGCGCTTTCCGCTCGACAAACAGCTGCGAGGCCCCGACCCTCGAGTGGCCTCGCTTCCCCGGCGGCTGATCCCGGGGCGCAAGTGGCGCCCGTTGGCACGCGATCTCGTCCCGATCGAACTCCGCACCCCGAGCTCCTACGAATGGAAGTCGAGCCCGTACCGCGTGGACGGCACCGCCCATCCCGGTAAGGAGTACACGGGCCTCGACTATCTCTCTGCCTACTGGGTGCTCCGCGCCGTGGACTCAGCCGCCCGGTAAAGCTCGTCTCGCCTGGCGCCGATGTACACGGCAGCCACTGGACCGCTCAAATCTTCGCCCCCCTGCGGGAGCCCCATGCTTAGAAGCGCACCTCCTGGGACCGGCCGCGTGCCCCGGCGCCCCCGCGTCAATTCGGAGTCCGCATCGCTCGACGCCTTCCTTGCGAACTCCCAGGCTGCCATTATGGTGGTCGCGGGAGGATACGAAGGAGTGGAGTTCGTACTCGATCGGCGACGCGTGCTGATCGGACGGGGACCGGGCGCGGACCTGACGATCGACGACTCGAGCCTCCGCGGGCTGGAGGCCGCGTTCGAATTCCGCCATGGCGCGTACCACCTGCGGCGCTTCGACCGCGCCGCAAACCCGAGCCCCGAAGAACCGCCGATGCGCGCGCAAAGACTCAAATCTCACGACCACTTCCGCCTCGGAGCGCTCGGCTTCGAGTACACGATCTCGACAGACCGCCCCAACGGCCCGACCGGATGATCCTGCGCCCCCCCTGGCCGCCTCGCGGCCGGCCGTAGCCATGGAGCTCCCGAGCGGAACGGCGCTGGGCAGCTTCGTGATCGACGTCCGGCTCCCGGGCGAGGGGGCGTCCGAGGTCTATCGGGCACACCACCCGGCGCTCGGCCGAATCGCGCAGATCGAGCGGCTTCCGGACCAGCCTGAAGCTCCGCTCAAGCTCCGCCCGGAACTGGATCGCGAACTCCGACTCCGGGCGCGCCTGCTGCATCCAAACGTGGCCCAGCTCTACGACTGCTTCACACACCACGGCGCGGTCTACCTGGCGAGCGAAGAGGTGGATGGCCCGAGCCTGGCCGAGCTTCTCCAGGCCGCGGTCCCGATCCCGGCCGAGATCGCGCTCCAGATTGGGCTCGAACTCGCGCGCGGCCTCGCCGAGATCCACGAACGCGGCATCGTCCACGGCGATCTGCAAGCCCGGAACCTACTGCTGAGCCGAGCGGGCGAGGCCAAGATCGCGGGCTTCGAGCACGCGCGCGAGGCCGGGAGCATGGACCCGGCAGAACCCGCGGGGTCCCCAGCAGAGCGGGCGCCAGAGCAGAAGGCGGGAGCCAGGCAGCTGCCGGCCTCCGACGTCTTTTGCTTCGGGCAGATGCTCCAGCGACTCTTGACGAGCGGGCGCACCCGCACGGGCGCGGACCGCTTCCCGGGCGTCGGCCGCGGGCTCGAACGGGCGCTTCGCGCCTCGCTCCTCGAGGAGCCCGCCCTGAGGCCCCGGGCCCGCGACCTACGCGACGCACTGGCGCGGGAACTCGGCGAACTGGCTCCGCTGGATTGCCGGGTCAACATCGCCGCCTGGCTCTGGGATGCCGAATCCGGTACCGCCACCCGCGCCCGAGACGCGGCATCGGCCGCGGAAAGCCGCGCGGACACGGTCTCTTCCCGGCGCCGCGCGCTCGCTCTGATCGGGACCGTCGCAGCCATCCTGCTGGCCGGAATTTTCTGGATCCGATACGAACGAGCCAGCGCACCCCGGGACGTGGCAGCGCCGATGCCGGCGGCCACAGAGGCTCCAGGCTTAGTTTCGTTCGTGGCGCATCCGTGGGCCGAGATTCAGGTCGACGATCTTCCCCCATTCTATACACCGCAGGCAGCGCCACTGGAACTCGCAGCCGGCGAGCACCGCGTGGTATTCCGGCACCCGACACTGGGCTCGCGGGAGCAGACCCTGCGGGTCATTCCCGGGGAACGTCAGCGGGTGATCGAAATCCTCGAGCCCGCGCCGTGAGGGCGCGGCAGCTGTTCACGTGCGCTCTGGCTTGGGTCGCCGGGATCTCGTTTGCGGACAGCGGGCCCGATCCCGAAGCAGCCCTGGAGCAGGCCTATACCCTGCGCCCCGGTCAGAATCTGGCATGGGTCTCGGAGCGGTATTACGGAACCGCCCGCTGGAACGCCCTGCTGCAGCGCTACAACGACTTTCCGTCCACCGCACCACCGCCCGCAACGCCGGTTCGGATCCCGCGCTCGAAGATCCACGCGGTCGTACCCGGAGACAGCTGGTCCGATCTCGCGGAGCGCCACTGGAGTCGCCCATTCGCGGCCGACGCGTTCGCGCGCATGAACCAGCGTTCGCTCCGGGAGCCGCTGCAGGTCGGGGAACGCATCGCGGTGCCGATCCTGGTACCGGTCGAACTCGCGCGAGGACAGACGCTGGCCTCGATCGCGCGCGAGTTCTACCAGGATCCGGAGCTCTGGCCGCTGCTCCAGTCCGTGAACCAAATCGATCAGCCTCGCAAGCTACGGCCCGGAACCCGAATCCTGGCACCGGTCGTGCTCGAAACGCGCGTGCTCCCGGAACCCGAAGACCCCACAGCTGACGTGCCGGGCGACACCGCTGCTTCCGCACGCGCGCTCGATCCGGACCCAGACACGGAGCGCGCGCGCGCGCTCAGGGCCGGGATCCACGCCTACCGGCAAGGGCAGTACGCGCTGGCACTGGCGTCCCTGGAGTCCGCGCGTACAGAGATCATGACGCGCGGTACCCGCACGCAGCAGCGGAGCCTGCTGCGCCATCTCGGGTTCACCTACGTGGCCCACGATCGCAGCAACCTCGCCTGCGGCGCGTTTCGCGAACTCGAGACGGTCTCGCCCGGCAGCGAGTGGGACCCGGCACTCGTGTCACCCAAGGTCCTGATGGTGCTTCGAGGCTGCCAGGGCCTCTAACGCACTTCGTTCCGCCGCCTCGAGCGGGCTGGTTGCCTCCCGAGCTGCGCGTTGCAGAACCGACCGCAGATTTCGCGGGATCGCCCGAAGCCGCTCGCGAGACGGACCGCCGGGATCCGGCATCGGCCGGCCCTCGGCGACTGCTGCAAGCGCAGCCGCGAGGTAGATCAGTCCGCCCGCGTTTGCGACGAAATCGGGTACGCAGAGAATCCCGCGCCGCTCGAGTTCGGACGCCACCGAGCGGTTAGCGAGCGGGTTATTGGCGGCGCCGCAAACCACACGACAAGCCAACTCCGCAGACTGAATCACCGCCGGGGGGCCGCAGGGGGCCAGCACGTCGCATGGAGTCTCGAGCAGGCGTTGCGGTTCCACGACCCGGACCCCGGGAACCCGCTCCCGCAGCGCTGACAGCGCGGCCGGGTCGGTCTCGGCGACCGAGACCTCCGCCCCCGACCCCGCAAGCAACTCGGCCAGCCGGGATCCGACCTGACCCGCGCCCTGGACCAGGACCGATGCGCCTTCCAGGGTGCGCCCCAGGTGCGCGAGGGCAGCCTCGACGGCCAGGCACACGCCCAGTGCAGTGTGGGGGGCCGGCTCGCCACACCCGCCCAGTCTCCGAGGGTGGCCGATTACGTGGGAGGTCGTCTCGCTGATCACGGCCATCTCGCTCTCGCTGGTTCCCATGTCCGCGGCTGCGACGTAGTCGCCGCCAAGTGCCTCCACGAAGCGACCCAGGGCCAGCAATTGTTCGCGTGTGCGCTCTGCGGGATCGCCGATCACGACCGCCTTACCGCCGCCGAGCGGTAAGCCCGCCAGCGCGGCCTTGAGCGTCATCGCGCGGGCCAGCGCGCTCGCATCGGTACGCGCCGAGGCCACATCCGTGTACGGCTTCCAACGACAGCCCCCGAGTGCGGGCCCCCGTGCGGTCGAGTCGATCGCGATGATCATCTCCACGCCGGCGGCGCGCTCCAGGTGTAGCGACTCGAGTTCCACTCGCTCCGGGCCGCGCGGGGCGGTTTCGCCGCTTTCGCTTGACCGGATCTGCATACCGGGGATTATGGAGGGACATGAGTACCTCCGCGCCCCCACAGGATCCGGGCGCTGCCCGAGCGCGCGGCGTGATGATCGCCCGGGGAAGCGGAGGCGATGATCTACGCGCTCTCGCGGGACTGCTGGATAGCGCCGGGATCGACTTTGGGGTCGAAGAGGCGTTGCATCCGGACGGAAGCGATCAGAGCTGGCAGGTCTTCGTGCGCCCGCGCGACGTGCTGCGTGCCCGTAGCGCTCTGCAGCAACTCATCGGGACCGGACCCGCGGACGCGCCCGCGGCCCCGGGAGATCCACCCTCGGGCCCGCTGTTCGAGGGCGGTGGCCTCGGGCTCACGCGAAACTTCCTGATGCTCGCGTGCTTTGGCCTCGGCGTCGCCCTGCTCCTGCGCGGCTGCGCGGGATAGCCTCGAGACACCCGGGCCGGGTAGCCACGAAGCTCCCACTGATCGCCGACGCCGAGGGACCTGCGCTCCCTAGGGCGCGGGAGGCGCGAGCACCATCCGGAGACCGCCCGCTCCAGGCTCGACCGGGTCTGGCGCCGCCGCCACCAGGTCTTCGGGCTGCCGCGTCAGCGGATCGCCGTCGGCATCCAGGCGGGCAGAGATTCGAATCTGCCCGGCGAAGGGACGTCCCGCGAGCATGGCATCCGCGGGTCCGATCTCGAAGTCGATCGGGAACTCGTCCGTCCCCAGACGCTTCACGGCAAGCGGCGGGCCGCCTCCGGGGGAACGTGCGATCACGAACAACACCGCGCCGGTCAAGGGAACGGCACCCGCGGAAAGTTCCAGCGTCCCCCGGATCGGCTCACCCTGCGAGACTCCGGCGGCGGCCGCGGGCGCGCGGCTCCGGCCGGGCGCGGCTTGGGCGATACTGGGTGGCCGACGGGCCAGCCCCGGAATGCGGAAGTCTCCCTGGGATGGGGGTTCGTCTTCTAGAGGCACGTAGGGATCGACGCGGCGATCGCAGTCTGCAAGCCCAAAGCAGAGCATGAACGCCACACACACCAACGGGCCGCGAGCGCCCAGATCGAGCCGGCTCGCCAGGATTCAGGCCTCCATCGGCAGTGGAAGAAGCAGCCGCCGGGGATCCTAGCAAACCCCACGCTACCCTCCTGGGGTGCGCCTGAACGACGCGACGCTGCCCGCATATCTCGTCGAGGTCGGGGTGCTGAAATCGCCCGACAGCGTAGAGACCGAGGTCCCGGGTGACGGGAACATCAACTACGTGCGGCGCGCCCGGCATCCGGCCGGGGCTTCCGTAATCGTGAAGCAGGCGCGCCCAACCCTGGAGCGCTTTCCCGAGTATCGAGTCTCGACCGAACGCATCGTCTTCGAACGGCGCTACCTGGAGACCGTAGAGCAGATCGCACCGGCGGTCGCTCCACTCTTGCCGCGCGTGATCTACTTCGACCGAGAACGGCGCGTGCTCGTGATGGAAGATCTGGGAGAGGCACCGACCCTCGAGGCGAAGCTGCTCGCGGGAACGGCTCCGGAGGCGCCGCTCGCGGCAATCGGCGGGTTTCTGGGCTGCGTTCACGCAGCTTCGATCGCGCGCTCGGGCGAACTCGGCTCCGGCTTTCGAAATTGCGAGATGCAGGCCCTTCACGGAGAACACATCTTCACGCTTCCCTACCAGGCGAACGACTTCCCGATTCCGGCCGAACTGGCGCGCTTTTCGGCGCGGGCGCTGGAAGAGTCCGGGGGGCGCGCTCGGATCGCGGAATTGCGGGGCGCGTATTACGAAACCCGGGAAGCCCTCGTCCACGGCGACCTTCAGGGAGGAAACGTGCTGCTCCAGGGCGAGACCCCACGACTGCTCGACGCCGAGATCGCCCATGTCGGCGATCCGGCCTTCGATCTCGGCATCGCACTCGCCCACCTCCGGCTCCACCGGCATCGGACCGACCCGAGCCGGCCCACGCTCTCTGAACTCTCCAAAGGCGAGCGGGCGCTCCTGGACGGCTACCTGGCAGCCGGCGGCCCGCGCCGAAATCTCGACCGAGCGGACCGCTACTGCGGCGTCGAAATGCTGCGCCGCAGCATCGGGGCCGCCCGGCCCGAATTCGTGAAGCACCCGGAGGTTGCGCGCCGCACCTTCTCTGCGGGCCTGGAGTGGCTGACCTCATGAGCCAGGGGCTGCGGCTGGCACTGCTCGGGATCTGGGCCGGAATGCTGCTCGCGATCGGTTTGGTCGCAATCCCGGCCGCCTTCCAGACCCTGCCGGGCACCGAATTGTCGGCCCGCCTAGTGGGGGCGGCACTTCCCACGCTGGATCAGGCCGGGCTCGCGCTCGCGTTTGCCGCGGTCGGGCTCGGCTGGGTCGGGGGTGCGGGCCGTACCCGGGCGCTGCTTCCGGGCCTCGGTGGAGCATTCCATCTCACCTCGCTGCTCTGGCTCGCGCCCCGGATCCACCAGATTCGGGAAGCGGCCGGAGGCAGCGTCGGTCGGCTCGGAGTGGACAATCCGGAGCTGGAGCTGTTCGCGCTGCTCCACAACGGCTCAGTCGCCCTGTTCGTGGCCGCGGGCGTGATCGCGCTTGCCACGATCGCGTGGGATTTGCTTGCCACAATCAGAAAAAATTGAACAAGTCCTTAGATTTCAAGGGTTTTTTTGCCGATCAGCGCTTGCGATCATGGTCGAGGAAGCTACACTCCCGCCCTCCGCTGGATCCACCGCAGGGGGTGCCTAAGGAACCATGGCGATCGATATCAAGCTCACCGTACGTCTGGAACTCGAAGAAACCGCGCTGGAGGATGCCCTCGCGGAATACGACGAGATCACTGTTTCGGAGTTGGTCAAGCAGATCCTGGATAAGGCGATCGCGCTGGACGAGGTCGCCGCCGAGGTCACAGAGGGCCCGAATACGCTCGACGAGTACGACGAAGCCCCTGCCGCACCGGCTCCCGAGGGCTAGCCGAGCCCCAGCCGCACGCGCCCTATCGAAATAGATCCAACTGGACCCCCGCGCTCTGATCGGATTCACTCGGCACAACCGGTGCGCTCCGGAGGGACGAGCCCGGATGCGGCCGACCAGAGGTTCGCGTCCTGGTTGTTCGGAGAGCCGGTCGGTAGATCCCGACCCGGCGCGCGTACGACAGGATCTGCCGGTAGAGCGTCTCGAACTGGCGGCCGTGATTGAAGTGTCTCAGGTGCGCGAGTTCATGACACAGTGTGTCGATCAGGCTCGAGTACTTGAGCAGAGCGCCCGTCTTGGCGTGGCGCAACCGGATCCGGATGCTTCCATCCTCGTAGCAGATCCCATAACGCCGGCGCACCACCGGACGCTCAGCCGATAGATCGCTCAGGCTCAGCCCGAAGCGCGCCACGAGCAATTCCGCATCGCGTCGCAGCCGGGCCAGTACCTGTACTTGCTCAAGTCTTTCCTGCGGACTCAGCGCGGGTGACTCCCCGGGGGCTGCGGGAGTATACCTTCGAGATCGATGCATTCCGACCTCGATCTCTCTCAGCTCCGGATCTTTCCACTCCCCAACCTGGTGCTGTTTCCGTGTGCGCGCCTCCCGCTCCACATTTTCGAGCCTCGCTACCGGGAGCTGACCCGAGACGCACTCGCCGGTGACCGCGTGATCGCGATGGTACTGCTGCAGGATGATCGCGCTTCCCGGGTTCGTACCCTCCCCCCCGTCTACCCGGTCGCATGCGCGGGCCGGGTCGTCGAGCACGAAGCCCTCCCGGACGGTCGCTACCAACTTCTGCTCGAGGGCCAGAGCCGCATCCGAATCACTCAGGAACTCCCGACCCGCGAGCCCTTCCGCAGAGTTCGCGCCGAGCCGTGGCCAGAACTTCCCGGTGATGGACTCAACCCGAAGCTGCTTCGCGAACTCGACCAGCTCCGGCAGGGGATCGAGAAGTCCGTGCTCACACTGACCCGAAGGGACGCTCCCGCAACCGAGGACCAGATCCGCGCCCGGTTCCGTCAACTCGAGAGCCACGAACTGGTCAACCTGATTTGTTTTGGCATCGACTGCTCGCCGGTCGAAAAGCAGGCGCTGCTCGAAGCGCCCGAAATTGTTCGACGCGCACGCATGCTCGAACAGTTGCTGGAATTCCGCCGCGCAGAGACGCGACTCACGAAAGGGCCCCGCACCCTCCAATGAGCAGCGGGTGCCAATTGTACATTCGAATTATCGCGAATTCATTCGAAATTCGTAGGATCGTGTCGAAAAACCGAGATCGCTAAACACAGCGATGTGCCGATTCGCTGTGTACGAAGCTGTGCATGAGCACCAGCACGCGCGGGGTCCGAAGCAACTTCGAAGCCGAGAGCGCGGCGATTTCGGAGCCTTGCGTGACCGACGAGAAACGTGGCGTGTGTCGGACGTTCTCGACACGCGTCTGCGGAGGCGAAAGCCGGCTCGTCGAGAATCGCCGTTGCCCCCTCCTGGGGCGCGTGGGAGAGTGCGCCGCACCAGAACGCTGCCCTGTTTCGGGGGCATTTAGAGGGAAATCAGGGGATATGGCCAACCCGGGGGGGTGGGAGGCCGTCCGAGAGGCGGTCCGCGAGCGCGTGGGCGACTCCGCGTTCGGCGCTTGGTTCGAGAACCTCGATGCCGAGGAGAACGGCCGGCAACTCGTGATCCGTTGTCCCGATCGCTTCAGTCGGGACTGGATCCGGGGCCGTTACGCAGGCGTGGTCCGTCAGGCCGCGCGCAGTACCGGCCGCATGACGCAGGTCGCGTTCGAGGTCGCAGTCGATGGAGTGACCGCGCGTACGAATGCGCCGAAGCCCCGCCAAGTTCGCACGCGCGCGCCCCAGCCAAAGCTTCCGCTCCCGCACCCGGCCGACCCGAGCTTCGAGAGCTTCGTGCGAGGGCCCGACAACGCACTGGCCCTCGAGGCTGCCCGCGCCGTGGCCCGGGGCGATGCCGGGCGCTGCAGCCCGCTATTCATCACGGGAGAATCGGGGGCGGGCAAAACGCACCTCTGCCGCGCCATTCGGGGCGCCGTCAGGGGAGACACGGTCTACCGTTCCAGCGAGGAATTCACCGGAGAGGTCACACAGGCCATGCGCGGCGGGCAGATGGAGACCGTACGTCGCCGCTATCGGCGCTCGCTCAACGTCCTGATCCTCGAAGACCTGCAGTTTCTGGAAGGCAAGCGCGCCACCCAGATCGAACTCTTCCACACCCTCGACCATCTGATCACGCACGGAAAGACCGTGGTGCTCAGCGCGGATCGAGGACCGCAGGACCTGCCGGGCATCGACGTGCGGCTGCGTTCTCGCATCGCTTCCGGACTCGTCGCGCACCTGGGTACGCCGGGCCCCGAGACCGCCCTCGCGATCCTGCGCGAGAAGGCCGCGTCCGGCGGGGTGCGGATTCCGGCCGACTGCCTGGAGATGCTCGCCGCCCGGCCGGCAAGGAGTCCCCACGAGCTTCTATCGGGACTGAACCAAGTGGTCGCGCGCGCCTCCCTGATGCGCCGCACGGTGACGCCCGAGTTGGTTCGCGAGGCCCTGGCGGCGGTGGAGGTTCCGGGTCGCGCCCGCACGCTCCAGGAGATCATCGAACTCTGCGCCCGCGTCTACGGGGTCAGCCTCGAGGCACTGAGCGACCGCTCGCGCAAGAGAGCCATCGTGCGGCCTCGCCAGTTCGCGATGTACCTCTGTCGCAGATACACGGACGCCTCGCTCAAGGATATCGGGCGCGCGTTCCGGCGCGATCACACCAGCGTGATCTACGCAATCGACACGGTCGAGCGTCGGATCGTCGAACGGCCGCAGCTGCGCTACGAACTCGAGGCGCTGGTCGCCCGGATCAGTCCCGGGCCCCGGGCCGAGCCGGTACACGGGCGAGGGCACCTGAAAACCCCGACACGTCGCAGCGCGCGCTAGTACCCGCTCGCGAGCACGGCGGCAGCAGCTTTGGGCGCCGGGCGGACGGCCCCGGCCGCCAGCGGCCGCTCGCGTCTTTCGTAGGTCGTGGTCCGCTCCCAGGGAGTGCGCCCGATCTCGCGAATGAGCCTCTCGATCTCCTCGGGCTCGATCTGATCGCCGTGCTCGGAGCCCGCCGCCTGGCTGATCGACTCTTCCATCAGAGTCCCGCCGAAGTCATTTGCGCCCGACATCAGCGCCACCTGGCCGAGCTTCTTGCCCATCTTGACCCAGGAAATCTGGATATTGGTGATCCAGGGACGCAGGAACAGCCGGCTGATCGCAATCAGGCGCAAGTCCTCCGGCATCGTGGCACCCGGGCGGCTGCCGTCCTCGTTGAAAAGCTGCGTCTTGTGATGGATGAATCCGAGCGGCACGAACTCCGTAAAGCCCCCGGTCTGCTTCTGAATGCTCCGCAGAAGATCGAGGTGTCGGGCGATATGGTGCGGCGACTCGATGTGTCCGTACATCAGAGTGGAACTCGAGCGCAGTCCGACTTCGTGCGCGGTCGTGACGATCTCGACCCAGCGGTCGGTCATCAGCTTCCGCGGAGAGACGATTCTGCGAACTTCGTCATCCAGGATCTCGGCCGCCGTTCCCGGAATCGTCCCGAGCCCTTCATCGCGCAGCATCGCGAGGTAGTCGCGGAGACTCATGCCATCGGCCTTCTGGGCAGCGAAGTGAATCTCCTCGGGCGAGAAGGCGTGGATGTGGAGTTCGGGAAGCTCCGCCTTGATGGCGCGCACCATGTCCCGATACCAGAAGCCGTCCTTATTCGGATGAATGCCTCCCTGAATGCAGACCTCGGAGGCGCCACGCTCCCAGGCTTCGCGCGCACGTGCAACCGTGTCTTCTAGCGGGCGATCGTACGCATCGGGCTCGTGCTTGTGTCGCGCAAAGCCGCAGAACGAACATCCCACATAGCAAATATTCGTGGAGTTGATGTTGCGACAGATCACGTAGGAAACCTCGTCACCCACGTCCCCGGCACGCGCCAGATCGGCGACGAGACAGAGCAACTGAAGATCCCGCCCCTCCGCGCCAAGCAGAACAACCGCGTCCTCCCGCGAGAGTTCGGTGCCGGCCAGTGCTCTCTCGAGAACGGCTCGCACGGCGTAGGTCGCGCCCACAAGAATTCGATCGGACAGGTTCATCGTGCTCATGATTGCTCCCGGAGAAAGGTGCGGCCGGTAGGATAACCCTCTTCGTCGCAGTCGGACCGAAGACGAGAGAGCAACTCGGGGTCGAAGAACTCGGGCTGCTCACGCAGGTACTCGGGATAGACACAGAGTCGCTCGCGCAGATCGTAACCCGCAGCCTCGGTTCGAGATGCGAGTTCGGCCAACTCGGGCCACGGTGCTTCCGGGTTGATGAAGTCGATGGTGACGGGCGAGACCCCGCCCCAGTCGTTGAGTCCAGACCGGACCAGGAGTTCGAGTGAGGAGGGGGAAAGGTTGGGCGGCGCCTGGAGGTTCTGCTCCGGTCCGAAGATCAGTCGCGCCAGCGACACGGTTCCGGCCATGAGTTCGTCGGAGGGAGACGGCACCCGCTCCATCCGCGTCCCGGGTTTCGGGTGGAAGTTCTGGACGATCACTTCCTGAATGTGTCCGTACTCCCGGTGCAGGGCATCGATCGCGAAGAGCGTATCGATCCGTTCCTCCGGTGTCTCGCCGATCCCGATCAGGATGCCGCTCGTGAACGGGATCTTCAGCTCCCCGGCGTCACGCGTCATCCGGATGCGCTTTTCGGGATCCTTGTCGGGTGCCCAGTAGTGCGCCTGTCCCTTCTCGCGGAGCCGCGCACTCGTCGTCTCGAGCATCAGACCCATGCTCGCGTTCCAGGGACGGAGTTCCACGAGTTCCTCGGGCGTCATGATGCCGGCGTTGGAATGCGGATACATCCCCTCCTCGTAGGCCACGCGGCAGGCATCGACGAGGTAGGCGGCTGTCGAAGGGTAACCCTGCTCGCCGAGCCACTCGCGATAGCTCCGGTATGCGATCTCGGGCTTGTCGCCCAGACAGAAGAGCGCTTCGCTGCAGCCGGCCCGCAGGCCTTCCCGAACCGCACTTCGCACCTCCTCCAGCAGGTAGTTTCGGACCTCGGGCGATTTCTGGCCCTTGGCAAAGGTGCAATAGGAGCAGCGGTTGCGGCACAGGTTGGTGAGCGGGATGAAGATGTTTCTCGAGACAGTGATCTCGGCTCCGTGTCCGCGGATGCCAAGCTCGCACGCGGCCTCCATCAGAGGCTCGAGGATCTCGTGGGGCGCATGCTCGAGATAGTGTGCGATCTTCGTCGCCGACTCGCGGTCGAGCGGTTCCGCATCCACGGCCTTCTCGATGCGTTCCAAAAGTTCGTAGCGCTCGAGCGCGGTCATCGGGAACTCCTCAGGCCGCCGACCAGGAAAGGCGCCATGCTAGCACCCGCCGCCGGCTCCACGGAAGTGCTACCCGGCACGCCCCCGACGCCTCAGCTCGCGACCTCCTGATAGCGCGGAGCCGCGAAGGCGAGGCGCTTGCGCATGACCTCGACCGCGTGGGGGTCGGAATCGATCAACAGGAAGTTTCGGCCGAACTGCGCGGCTGCCTCTCCGAGCGTCCCGCTCCCGGCAAAGCAGTCGAGAAGCAAGTCTCCCGGTTGCGAGTGGACGCGCACGATTCTGCGCAGGATGCCAAGCGGCTTCTGCGTCGGGAACCCGGTTCGCTCCTTTCCCCGCGTGGGCACGATGGTGTGCCACCAGACGTCCGTCGGGGTCTTTCCGCGCGCGGCCTTCTCCGCACCGACGAGGCCGGGGGCGAGGTACGGAATCCGGTCGATCTCATCGTAGTCAAAAGCGTAGGCTCGCGGATCCTTCACGTACCAGAGGATGTTGTCGTGCTTCGTGGGCCAGCGGCGCTTGCTGCGCCCCCCGTAATCGTACGCCCAGATGATTTCGTTCATGAAGCACTCGCGTCCAAAGATCGAATCGCAGAGCAGCTTGCAGTAGTGCACCTCGCGGTAGTCCAGGTGCAGGAACAGCGACCCACTCGGAGACAGCACCCGGTGTAACTCGCGCAAACGCGGCTCGAGAAACGCTGGCAGGTCGTCGAAGTGGTCGGCAAAGCTGTGGCTTCCGAGGACTTCCGTACGATAGCGGCGGGCAGCAAAGCCTCTTCGGTCGCCCCGTTCGTCATCGCGGACCGCGCGAATCCTGGTGTGCCGCTGGATACGGCCGGTGT
>JAYZEO010000052.1:0-5467 GCA_036337215.1 Myxococcota bacterium
ACCTCGGGATTCTCTCGGCGCTCGCCGTGGTACTCGCGGTGGTTTCCGAACTGCTTCTGCTTCCGGCGGTTCTGGTGGTGGCAGATCGCGTTGCGGCCTGGCGAGTCGGGTGGGTGCAGATTGCCCGGCTCCGGCCGGCGCCAGAGAAGGGGCGAGTTCCCGATCGCCGCTGAGTGGGCGCGGAGCAGACTGCGTCTGGACCCTACTCTTTGTGCGGCGTGTCGGCTTCCGCCCGTGCGCGTTCCAGCAGCGAGCGCAGCGCCGCGGGATCGCGCACCACGAGATCGGCCCCGGCAGACGCGAGTTCCGTCTCGGATCCGAAGCCGTACGCGACCCCGATCGCGAACAGCCCGTTCTGCCGTGCTGCCTCCATGTCCTGGCGGCGGTCCCCTACCAGCGCGGTCCCGGCCGGATCCAGGCGCTCCTCGCGCAACAGGAAGCGCACCATCTCTGTCTTGTTGTCGTTGTGGCCGTCGAGTTCGGGACCGTAGACGGCCTCGAAGTGGTCGGCGATCGAGAAGTGCCGCAGAATTCGATCCGCGTAGACGATCGGCTTCGAGGTCGCGAGCAGGATCCGGTAGTCGAGTTCTTCGAGTCGCGCCAGGAGTTCCCGGATTCCCGGGTAGATGCGGTTCTCGAACAGGCCGATCTCGCCGAAGCGTTCGCGATACAGCGCGACGGCCTTCTCGATTGCGGCAGGATTTCCGGGCGCCAGCAGGGTGGCAAAGGTTTCCCGGAGCGGGGGGCCGATGAAGCGAAACAACGACTCGGCCGCTGGGATCTCGTGGCCCAGGGTCTCCAGGGCGTGTCGGATGCAGCGTGTGATGCCTACCGCGGGATCGGAAAGCGTTCCGT
The DNA here is from genome assembly GCA_036337215.1 of Myxococcota bacterium. Taxonomy (GTDB): domain Bacteria; phylum Myxococcota_A; class UBA9160; order SZUA-336; family SZUA-336; genus JABSQV01. The sequence continues at coordinate 856 of JAYZEO010000052.1, forward strand.
CCAGATCGAACAGCGCTGCGGAGAGGGCCGGAGTCCGCGGTGTCACGACTCGGTCCGCTGCGGCTGGTTTCGGGGTGCGGGTTCGCTCATGACGGCCCCGCAGTATACGGGCCGACCCCGCGCACGAGTGCGACCAGGGCGACCGTGGCCCAGGTTGCTTCCAAAACCACGAAGGGCAAAAACTCGATCATGAAAGCGGCGTAGCAGGCCAGGCTGGCGCCCCCAGCATTCAGCGCCTGGTAACTCCGGGAGTTGCGAGGCAGGATTCCGAATAGATTCAGGACGAAGGCGACCAGCAGCAGGCTGACGCCGCAGGCGCCAATCCAATCCGGCCCGGACACGGCGGAGAGTTCCATGGCTTCCCTTCTATGCCCGGCTAGCTGCGGAATTTCGAGAAGTCCGGACTTCGCTTCTCGTTGAAAGCATTCACGCCCTCGGCCGCCTCCGGACTCTCGAGAAACAGGTCGAGACTCGCGAATGCGAGGCTCCCGATCCCCCCGATCGAATCGCTGTCGGCGTTGAACGAGTGCTTCAGGACCCGCAGCGCGGTGGGACACTTCTCGAGCATCTCGTCGGCCCACTGCCGCACCTCGGTCCGAAGTTCGGCGCCCGGAACCACGCGGTTCACGAGCCCCCAGCGCTCCATCGTTGCGGCGTCGTACTGCCGACACAGATACCAGACTTCGCGAGCTCGCTTGTCGCCGAGGATCCGGGCCAGGTAGGCGCTGCCGAAGCCTGCGTCGAAAGAACCGACGCGCGGCCCCGCCTGTCCGAAGCGCGCGTGGTCTGCGGCGATGGTCAGGTCACAGACCACCTGAAGTACGTGTCCGCCCCCGATTGCGACCCCGTTCACGGCTGCGATCACGGGTTTGGGCACATCGCGAATCACGCGGTGCAGGTTCTCGATTTCGAAGAGGCCGCTGGCCGTGGGGCCGTAGTCTCCGCTTTCCGCGCGCTGCTTTTGGTCCCCGCCCGCGCAGAAGGCCCGATCCCCGGCACCCGTCAGGGCGATCACGCCAACGCCGCGGTCTGCCCATGCCGCTTTGAAACAGAAGATCAACTCGTCGACCGTGTGTCCGGTGAAGGCGTTGTAGCGCTCGGGTCGCTCGATGGTGATCCAGGCCAGGCCTCGATCGACCTCGTAAGAGACGTCGCTGAGGTCGTCCTTCGTCATCGGTGTTCCTCCCTGTCATGCCATTCCTGCCGAGCCTACGCCGGGTTCTCGATCCCGCGCTAGTCTCCGCGCGCGATGCGGCAGGGACCCAGGCTCCAGTACTTTCCCTCCGCCCGCCTGCTCGGGAACCAGCTCTGCGCCGAGATCGAGGCGGGCGCTTCGGCTGAGGGTAGGCTGATCGCGCTCGCGGTGGGGCGATCCACCCTCCCGCATTACGCGGGTCTGGACCCGGATGCTGCCGCACTCGAGGAGAAGGTCTTCCTTCCCGTGGACGAGCTGGTGCCCGCGCCTGCGCGCTCGCGGAAGTCGTTCTCCGCACAGCTGCGTGCGGGGATGCCGGCGAAACTCAGCGAGGTCGTGTACGAGATCGAGGTGGGGGACCCGGCGCAGGCTGCGCTGGGGCTCGAGCGTCGCATCGAAGCCTCCGGACTCGCGCTTTGCGTGCTGGGCCTGGGCCCGGATGGCCACGTTGCCTTCAATCAGCCCGGCAGCGGCCCCGAAACCCGGACCCGGGTCGTGGAGATTCTTCCGGAGAATCTCTGTCGGCTCGGCGAGGTCGCGCCCGCGACGCACGCGCTCACCCTGGGGATCGCGAGCCTGCTCGCAGCCGAGAGGATCGTGCTGGTGGTGGATGGTTCCGGCAAGGAGCGCGCGCTGGAACGTGTGATCGAGGGCCCGGAGGGGAGCGACCTGCCCGCGTCCTGGCTGCGGCGCCACCGGGACTGCCGGGTGCTCGTGGTCGGAGAGGCGGCCGGTCGGGTTTAGAATCTTCTGCAGCGAACTGCAGGAGTACCCGCACATGTCGAATCCAGAGACCTACTACCGGGACCACTGGTTGGTGGTGGAGCCGGAGCGACTCGAGGCCTACGAGAAGATGTTCGAGTGGCATCCGCGGATGGCTCCTCTGCTCGAGCCTGCCGATCTCGAGCCCGGACAGACCGTGGTGGACTACGGCTGCGGACCCGGGCTGCTCACGTTGGAGCTCGCGAGGCGCGTCGGCCCGAACGGCCACGTCCACGGGGTCGACATCAACGCCGGCTTCGTCGAGCGCGCGCGGAATCGGCTGGCCGAGCAGGGGCTGGGGGAGCGCGTCACGATCCACCAGATCGAGAAGGACGGTTTGCCCCTGCCCGATGCCTCCGCCGATCGGGTCGTGTGTAAGAACGTGCTCGAATACGTCGACGACCCGGCGGCGACACTGGCCGAGTTTCGACGCGGGCTGCGCCCCGGCGGGCTCGCGCACGCGATCGACAGTGATTGGGGTCTGCTGACCGTCGAGCCGCTCGGCCCCGAGCCGATCGCGGAACTGTTCGAGGCGGCCAGGCCCGCCTACCGGACGCCGCTGATCGGACGCCGGCTCTACGGTCTCTTCCGCGCCGCGGGGTTCGACGAGGTGAAGGTCCGGGTCCTGGCGGGTGCCGACACACACGGTCGAATGCTGCCGATCCTGTCCAACATGGCGACCTACGCGCGAGCCAGCGGCCGCATGCAGGACTCCCGCATCGACCGCATTCTCGAGGATGCGCAGGCTGCGGCCGCAGCCGGCACGCTGCTCCTGTTGCTGCCGCAGTTTCTGGTCACGGGCGCGGCGCCCTGATCCCTTAGGCCCGAAGCCCTCAGAAGGTGATCACGCTCCTCGCGACCTCGACCTTGCGCATCGCGTCGAAGGCGTCGTTGATCTCGCCGAGCTTGCGCCGGGCCGAGATCATCTCGTCGAGCTTCAGTCGACCATCGAGATAGAAATCGGCGTAGCGGGGGATGTCGATCCGGAAGCGGTTCGACCCCATCATCGAGCCGACGACGCGCTTTCCTTGCAGGAACGCGAGTCCCGGTAGCTCGATGTTCACGCCGAGCCCGAATACGCCGATGATCACCGTCGTGCCCCCGGCCTTGGTCATGTGGAAGGCCTGCTCGCCGGTTTCCTTGAGCCCGATCGCTTCGAACGCATAGTCCACGCCGCCGCCCGTCAGTTCTCGGACGGCCATCACCGGGTCGTTCTGCGATGCGTCGATGCCGTCGGTGGCGCCGAGCGAAGTTGCGAGATCGAGTTTCCAGTTCACGCGGTCGACCGCGATGATGCGTCCCGCCCCGGCGATCGACGCACCCTGAATCGCAGAGAGTCCGACGCCCCCACAGCCGATCACGCAGACGCTGCTGCCCGCCTCCACCCGGGCGGTGTTGATGACGGCACCGACCCCGGTCGTCACGCCGCAACCGATCAGGCATGCGCGCTCGAGCGGGATCTCGTCCTGGATCTTCACCACCGCGTTCTCGTGTACCAGCATCTGCTCCGCGAAGGCAGAGAGGTGCGTGAACTGGTGGATGGTTTCGCTGTCCTTCGAGAGGCGCGGGGGCGCTTCGGGCGCCCGTGCGGTCGAAGCCCCACCGCAGGGGTTGGGCCGGCCGCTCAGGCAGAACTCGCAATGGCCACAGAAGACCGAAAGACACCCGACCACGCGATCGCCCGGTTTCACGTAGTTCACCTGGCTTCCCACCTGCTCGATGATGCCGGCAGGTTCGTGTCCGAGCACGGTGGGGAGCGGCACCGGGATCAAGCCGTCGGCCATGTGCAGATCGCTGTGGCAGACCCCGCAGGCCTCGGTGCGCAGGAGTACCTCGCGCGGTCCCGGCTTGCTGATCTGGATTTCTTCGATCTCGAGCGGTTGATTGGCCGCGCGCATGACGGCTGCCTTCATGTCCCCTCCTGCTCAAGCGGTGCGCGCATCATACGCCCTTCGAGGGTGCGGAGTTCGCGCTAGAGCCTGCCCGCAGCCTCGACGCCGTCCCAACTCGAGCGCTCGGCCTCGAACGGGGCCTCTTCGACGCCGCAGCGCTCCCCCAGGATCATGGTCTGGCGGGATTCCCCGTACGCGGGCCACTTGCCCAGGGTCTCGTGGCTGGGATCTCCAGTGCGTGCGAAGGCCAGCCAGGCGTCCTGGGTGTTGCGCTCGAGTGCGTCCGCGGCGGGCCCGGCTCCCGAAAAGTCGCGCGCGCCCGCCGAGTCGATGGTGCCGAAAACGAATCCGAGTTCGATCGCGTGGCACGCGCCGAGCATTCCGCCCATCGACGGGGACTTCCAGGTGTAGAGGTAGTTGTAGGCCGGGGTGCGGTTCGCGTGCTGGGCCTCCGCCAGTTGCAGCGCCGGGACCCGGAAGATTCGGTCGGTCTCGATCGCGAGCATGAGTTCGGTCGGCGTGACCGGGTCGTTGCGCGAAGTTCGAGCCTCTCGGTAACAGCGGATGATCCTGCGCGCGTCCGTCTCCTCGAGATTTTCGGAGAGGCGGGTGACCAGCTCTTCTTCCCCGAGGCTGAAGATCGAGGGATCGGCCGCGCCGAAGAGCTTCCATTCCTCGAGGGTGGAGCCGACCAGCACGGGAATCCCGGCCGCCGAGCCGGCCCTCACGGAGTCGATCGGAATGCGCGGCAGTACCCGGCCGT
>JAYZEO010000053.1:0-8687 GCA_036337215.1 Myxococcota bacterium
GACAAGAGATGCCCCCACGCACCCTACCTGAGCCTGTGGTGCGCCCTCGACGACGTCGGCGAGGAGAACGGTACGATTTACGTGCTCCCGTTCTCTCGCGCCGAAGTGACATCACGCATCGATCACGAGCGAGAGCCGGGAACCAACGATCTCGTCGGATACCGCGGCGAGGACGCAGGCGAGCCTGCGATCGTCCCGGCCGGCAGCATCGTCGCCTTCTCCAGCGTGAACTTCCACCGCAGCAACGCCAACAGGACCGGCGAACCCCGGCGGATCTTCCTGGCGCAGTACTCGAAGGAACCGATCACGGATCCGCGCACCGACCGGCCCTGGGCGCTGGCGACCCCGTTCGTCGCAAACGGCGAGCGCGTGACGGGCTGAGATCCGAGCCGCCGCGGCAGCCCGGGAGCCGCAGCCACGCGAATTCGCGCCCGGGGCCGGGGCCCGCCCGGTTCGCCAATCCCGGGGTTTCGCCTATCCTTTTGAACCAGCGAGTATCCGTTTCAAGCATGGAGAATCAGACATGGCCGAAAAGGGAAGCAAGGACAAGGGCAAAAGGGAACACGGGAAGAAGCCCCTGCTCACCCTCAAGGAAAAGCGAAAATTGAAGCGGGAAAAGAAGAGCAAGTAGAGATGCCTGCGGAATGAAAGCACCCGGCTACTCGGGTTCGGGTTCGGCTTCGGGCGCTTCGGGTGGCTCGATCGCTTGGGTGCGAGCCGGCAAGGACGCGAGCCGGGGAAGTTCGTTCTCGGGTCGGTCCAGATAGAGCAGCGCAATCGCCGAGACGTCGTCGCGGCGGTACATGTTGGTCCAGCCCTCGGGCAACTCCGGGTCGTCGAACGCACGCTCGCTCTCGAGCAGGCCCAGGAAGACGCCATCGCCCTGTACCGACACGGGCCGGATCTCGACCCCCTTGGCGAGCATGCGCCGAACCTTCTGCCCGAGGTGACCGCCCAGCTGCTGCAGCGTCACGCGAGCCTCACGCTGGAACCAGACCGGGTCGGGAACGTGGTGACGGTAAAAGGCCCAACGCTGGTTGTGCTGGTCCATGATCAACGAACCCTGCCAGCGGTGGGCGTACTCGCCCTGCCCGTAGGCCGTGCCGATGTAGTCCTCGGTGCCGGTTCCGACCAGGGTGGGCCAGTCAGCATCACCGTCGAGGTAGATCTTCACCTCACCCTCCCCGAACCAGCCCCGGTTTTGGGGGTGGCCGAGCACCCCGACATGCGTACCCAGGAAACGTCCGCGGCCCCGGACCTTCGGCAGGATCGCGAAGTCCTCGCCGAGCGTGGTGAAACGTTCGCGGCGCCAGGTCGAGTGAAAATAAAGCACGTCGTCGTCGTGCGCCTCACCGACGACGAGATCGAGTTCGTAGTAGAGCTGCTCCAGTTCCTGCGCCGACTCGTTGGTGAAGGTCATCTTGAGCGAGCGACGAAACGGCATCGGGACCATGCAATTGAAGGAGCGCCCCTCGGGGTTGGAGAAGAGTTCGCTCTCGAACGGCACGGCTACGCCGAGAATTGCGCCGAAGAAATCGCCGAAGGGAACTTCCACGGCCGGCGTGCTCGCACCGTCCCAGAAGATCCGAAGCACGTAGGAGCGCAACGCCACCGGGGAGCGATCGCGCAACGTGAACCAGATGCGACGGATCGAGCCGCTGCCCGCGAAGTCGGCCAGCACCACCGTCTGTCCCGCCGCCACCGGCCGGTAGGCCGAGCCCTTGGCACCGCGGTTGGCGCGCCCCCCCGAGCCGGGAGCACCGCTCGGGTTCTCGAAGCTGATCCAGCGCGTCTGGCTGGACGACGGCATCTGGTAGAGCGGGTCCCCGAACTGGGCAGGGGTTCGGCCGGGCATCGTGCGTAGCCTAGCGAAGAAACCGATTCGGCGGACCGGGGGAGTCCGGTGAGGTCCGGCCCGAGGCCTAAGGGGGTCCCGGCCAACTCGTCCTTTGTTTATCCCGAGAAATGCGAGATGCTGGAGGAAATCGGGAGCAAATGAGAGAGGACGAGAAGACCCCCGAGCAGTTCCGCGAGGAGATCGCCGCGCTCAAGGAAGAGCTACGGCGCTACCGAGACGCGCAGCGCGGCGCCCTGCGCGAGGCGCTCGACCGGCCGTCGGGCGCGCAGGTCAATCCCGGGCACATCTCCCGGATCCTCGACTCGAGCCCGGTCGCAGTCGGGATCTCCCGACTGGAAGATGGCTTCATCCTCTACCAGAACGATCGCTGTGCGGAGATGTTCGGGGTGGAGCCGGCCGAACCGCGCAATGCGCGCGATTTCTGGGCCGATCTCGAAGACCGCCGGGAGTTCGCGGAAGCGTTCCGGCGCGGCATCACGCTGCCCGAACGCCCGATCCGCTTCCTTCGCAAGGACGGTTCGCAGTTCTGGTCCCTGCTCACCTGGGACGCGATCGACGTCGGAGGCCAGTCCTGCGTGCTGTTCTGGTTGTACGACATCACCCGACTCAAGGAGACCGAAGACCAACTCCGCTTAGTCCAGACCGAACTCGAAGCGCGCGTGGCAGCTCGGACCCGGGAACTGGATCAGAGCGAGCGCGATCTCCGCTCGATTCTCGAGTCTCTCGTCGACGGCCTGCTGGTGTGCAGCGAGTCGGGCCGGATCACCCAGCGGAATGCGGCCGCCGAGCAACTCTGCTCCGCGCACCTAGAGGTCGGCGCACGCCTGGTCGACGTCCTGGGTGCCGACCTCGGCGGACGCCTCCAGGAAGCCGCCGACGACGCGATCGCGAGCGGCTGCACCAGGGCGCTGGGCGATCTGAAGCTCGGCGAGGTCTCGGACTCCACCCGCTGGCTCAATGCGTCGGTCTCGCCGAAGCCCAGTCCGGCGGGACGGCAGGCGGTGTTCGTCCTGCGAGACGTCACCGCGCAGCGACATCTCGAAGCCGAACTCCGACACTCCGCGCGGATGGACTCGCTCGGACGGCTGGCGGGCGGGATCGCGCACGATTTCAACAACCTGCTGACGGCGATTCTCGGAAACGCCGAACTCGCCGCGCTGGGCATCTCGTCGCCAGGGCCACGCGAGTCCATCGACCGGATCGTGGAGGCGGCTCAGCGCGCAACCGCGCTCACCCAGGGGATCCTGGCCTTCGCGCGGCGCCAGACGCCAGAGCCCGCGGTACACGATCTCAACCAACTGCTGCTGCGCTTCGTGCCGACCATCCGCCGCCTGGTAGAAGAAAGCATCGAACTCGTGGTCGAGCCCGCGTCCGCACCGGTACCGGTCGAGGTCGACAACACCCAGATCGACCAGGTGCTCATGAACCTGATCCTGAACGCACGGGATTCCATCTCCGAGACCGGCAAGATCACCGTTCGTGCCGTCCGGGTGCAGCTGCCGGGCCGAGACAATCAGCACCCGGCCGACCTGCAGGGTGAGCACGTCTGCCTGAGCGTGAGCGACACCGGCTCCGGGATCAGCGACGAGATCTTGGAGCACCTGTTCGAGCCCTTCTTCACCACCAAGAACCCGGGAGACGGATCCGGTCTGGGCCTCTCGATCTGCTACGGCATCATCACGCAACACGGTGGCCGAATCCTGGCCCAGAGCGCACCCGGCCGCGGCAGCCAGTTCAGGGTCTACCTACCCCTCTCGGAAAAACCCGTCTCGGCCGGGGCCGAACCCGGCGAGTCCGTACCCCTCGGCTCGGAGACGGTTCTGGTGGTGGAGGACGAGGCCAGCGTTCGCAAGCTCGCGGTCGCGATCCTCGAACGGCAGGGCTACCGGGTCCTGGAAGCGCGAAACGGCGTCGAGGCGCTGCAGCTCGTAGATCGCGGGGCGAGCCCGCCCAGCCTGATCCTGAGCGATCTGGTGATGCCCGAGCTGGGTGGCATCGCACTCGCAGAGGAGCTCGAACGCCGCGCGCTAAGAATCCCGATTCTGTTCATGTCGGGTTTTACGGAACGCACGGTTCCCAGGGCTGCGGGCGGCCGAAGCGTTCCGCTCTTGCACAAGCCCTTCACGCTCTCCTCTCTGACCCAGGCGGTGAGGCAGGTGCTGGACGAAGCGCGCGCGTAGCAGACCTCTGGATCCGGGTTCGAGCGCCTCGATGTGCGATGCCGCGGGCCGGGGACTCCGCGCCGGAAGCTGTTAGCCGGGGAGCCAGCCCGAATAACGTGCGTGCTCCGGGCCGATCGGGAGCGCGACGGGCTGCCCGCTCCGCGCCGAGTCGTAGATCGCGGTCAGCAGTTCCAGCGAGGCCCGGGCGTCGGCAAGCGTGACCGGAAGCGCGTCACCCGACGCGAGCGCCGCAGCGAAACGCTCGAACTGTCCCGCGTAGAGTTCCCTCCGGGGTTCGACCTCGCCGATCGCCGCCTCGATCTCTCGCTGGAGTTCCGGGTCCGCACCCGTGAAGCTCCAGGGATCGAAGCTGGGCTGGTACGGAGACAGGCTGCTCTCCGCGGTCAGATTCTCGAAACTGAAACGCAGCCTGGAGATCTCGGGCCGCGAACCCAGCGTCGCAGAGAGCGTCGCGAGGGAGCCGTCCGCCATCTCGACCGACACGGCCGCGCAGTCTTCGGTCTCGATCGGGTTCACGCGGGTGGTGGTGCGTGCAAAGACACTCTTTACCGGCCCGATCACGCTGCAGAGGATGTCGTGGCTGTGGATCGCGTGTGTGGTCATCACGCCGCCGAGCTCGGTCTTCCATTTTCCCCGCCAGTCGACGGCGTAGTAGGCATCGCCGCGCAGCCAGGCGGTCTCGATGGTGGAGAAGTAGGCCCGCCCGGTAAGACCGCGCGCCGCCAGGTGCTGGAGCTTTCGGAGTCCGTTCCCGAAGCGATACTGGAAGATCGGCATCAGCTGTCCGCGCGACTCCGCCTCGATGCGGATCAGTTGATCGCAGACGGCCAGGCTCGGAACCAGCGGTTTCTCGCAGATCACGTGCTTTCCGGCCTCGAGCGCGGCCACCGACATCTCGAAGTGCAGGTGGGGGGGCGTGCAGATGTCCAGCAGCTCCGGTGCGCGGTCGCCGCGAAGCAGCGATTCGTAATCGCTCACGGCCCGCGGAATCTCGAGCTTCTCGGCGACGCGGCGCGCCTTGTCCGCGTCGAGGTCGCAGACCGCGACCAACTCGAAGCGTTCGGACAGCTCTTTCCAGGCGGCGACGTGCTGCATCCCGATCCCGAGGCCGACCACGGCCACCCGGATCCGCTCGCTCACGCCCGCTGCCCCGGGCCGAGCCGCACGGCCCCGGCCTGCGCCTCGAGCGCCAGCTCGCAGGCCCGAAAGCAGTGCGCCTGGGGCATGGCCGTCTCGGTTCGGTTCACGACGTCCGCCAGGAGCTGGCGCCCGTAGGGAAGCTCGACCTGGCTGCAGTCGACGTAGCGCGTCTCTTTGCCGTCGACCAGGAACAGGTGACTCCCGTCGGGCCGGCCCACGAGGTCGACGTTTTTGCGGATCTCGATGAAACCATCGGTCCCGAGCAGGGTCAGGCGGCCGTCGCCCCAGCTCGAGAGCCCGTCTGGCGTGAACCAGTCCACGCGCAGGTAGCCACTGCAGCCGTCCCCCTCGAGCAGCGCCTCGCCGAAGTCCTCGAGTTCGGGGAACTCGGGATGGGCGTGGTTCGCGATCCGCGAGGCCACCACGCGCGCCTCGCGGGCGCCCGTGAAGTGCAGGAACTGGTCCATCTGGTGCGACGCGATGTCGCACAGGATCCCGCCGTAGCGCGCGCGCTCGAAGTACCAGGCCGGGCGCGAGGGCGCGTTCACGCGGTGAGGCCCGAGGCCCACCGTCTGCAGTACGCGTCCGATGGCCCCCTGCGCGACGAGTTCGCCGGCGCGCACCGTCGCCCGGTTCTCGAAGCGCTCACTGAAGCAGACCGAGTAGATCCGGCCGGTCTCGGCCTGCACACGACGGAGCTCGGCGAACTGCTCGAGCGTGGTCACGCCCGGCTTGTCGGTCATGAAGTCTTTTCCGTGGCGCATCACCTCGAGTCCAATCGACGCGCGGTCGGCATTCACGGCCGCACAGAGCACCAGCTGGATCGACGGATCCTCGAGGATCTGCTGCGGCTCCGCGACCGCGCGCGCATTGGGGTGGGCCTTCGCGTAGGCCGCGGCGAGGCCTTCCGCGTCGGGGTGGGCGTACCAGACCAGCTCGGCGCCCGCGTCCAAGACCGCCCGGGTCATGCCGAAGATGTGGCCGTGGTCCAGCCCGATCGCGGCGACGCGGACCGGAGGGACGGGAGGGATCGGAGGACGCGGATTCGTCATGCCCTCCCGGATGGTACCCCCGCACACACGCTCGCTCGCGCCCATGTGCGCCGGAATCTGCAGCCGCGCGCTTGCGGTTACCACGAGCCCCCGCCCGCTGACTCCAGCTGCTCAGCCTCGAGATCGGCGTTCACGCAACCGTTGCGAGGAGGACCTGCCCCTCCACCCATAAGTCACCACAATGAACGTAGTTATTAAGACACATTTTATTCAAATTAGTGAGTATAACCGGCAATAAAACATCATTAGTGCGCAAGTCAGACATAATAATGCTATTTCACCCCATTATTTGTTGACTAATACGTGGGCTTATGGCTATATGATCGCAATATTTTCACCAACTGCGGCACCAAGATCTGATGGGTTTTGGCATCGCCTGGGGACCGGAAGCACCTGCCCCCTATTGCGCTCCCCGGACTGGGGCAACCGATCAACCAAGGAGAATCCCAAATGACGACATCAATCCGCTGCGTCCCGCAGCTGGTGTCCCGGCTCAGTCGCATCCTGGTGGCCTTCCTGGCCGCCTTGCTACTGGCCGGGAGCGCCGGCGCGCAGTCCCCAAGCCAGGACCTGGCCTTCAACCAGGCAGACCTGGACTTCATCCTGAAGCAAATCAAGATCGCGGAGGCCCACGTGGCGGCCGGCGACACCTGCGACGACCTGTTGGCGCAGCTCCCGAATGCCACGATCGGCTGGGGCCTGCGCACAGTGGACGGCAGCTGTAACAACCTGCTCCCGGGCCAGGGCCAGTTCGGCGCGTCCGGCCAGGAATTCCTGGAGACCAATACCCGCGTTTTCAGCGCTGCGGACGGCGGCACCAGCTATGACAGCGAAACCGACGTCATAGACAACAGCCCACGCCGGATCAGCCACCTGATCGTGAACCAGTCGACCGGCAACCCGGCGGCGGTGGTCGTCGCGGGCGAGGAAGAGGGAGAGAACATCGGCGCCGACATCGCGGGCCAGGACCAGTTCTTCATCCCCAACACCGCACCCGACGAGGGCCTGTCGGCACCGACCAACGCCTTCATGACCTTCTTCGCCCAGTTCTTCGATCACGGTCTCGACCTGATCAACAAGGGCGGCAACGGGAGTATCTTTATCGAGGTTCCGGCAGACGACCCGCTGTTCGCCCTGAGCGGCGAGGCCGGGATGGTGATGCCCCGCGCGACGCAGAACCGCGACGCGGACGGCAACCGGCATCTCATCAACGCCACGACCCCGCACGTCGACCAGCAGCAGACCTACGCCTCTCATAGTTCGGTGCAGGTGCTGCTGCGGCACTACGACACGGCGAACGGCTCGCTGCAGAACACCGGACGCCTGCTGAACGGCACGATCGGCGGCATGGCGACCTGGAACGACATGCGGGCGCAGGCGCGCGACCTGATGGGCATCGAGCTCGACGATCTGGACGGCACCAACATTCCGGAGATCGACGCCGACGCCTACGGAAAGTTCATTCCCTGCGCGAACGGCCTGCCCCAGCTCGTGACGCCGGGCGGCCCCGTCTGCGGAAACCTCGCCAATCCGGTCGACGCCACCCAGGCCAACCGCGTCGGTCAGAACATGTTTCTCGATGTGGCCCACTCGGCGGCGCCTAATGGCTCGCCCGATGCCGACACCGAGATCAATGTGCGTACCGACCGTTCCAACGACCTTAACGGGCAGGTGATCCGCGGCCTCCGCCTGGCTGCGGCGCCGGGCGAGTACGACGACGAATTGCTCGGCGTGCACTTCATGTGCGGAGACGGGCGCTGCAACGAGAACATCGCGCTCAGCTCGGTTCACACCATCTTCCACTCGGAGCACAACCGGCTGGTCGACGTGACGAAGCGCGTGGTCCTCGACAACGGCGACCTCGCCACGCTGAATGAGTGGCTCGACACCCCCGTCGCGGCAGTTCCGGCCTTGAACCTCGGGTTCGCGGTCTCGGACGCTACACTCGCCAACCAGGCGACGGCACGGGCCGCGATCGACGCGCTCGGCCTCGACTGGAACGGCGAGCGCCTGTTCCAGGCGGCACGCTTCGGCACCGAGATGCAGTACAACCGGGTCGTGTTCGACGAGTTCGGGCCCACGCTGGCGGGACTCAAGGACGACTTCGAGGGTTTCCACACCAACGTCAACCCGACCATCTCGGCTGAATTCGCTCAGTCCGTGTATCGCTTCGGGCACTCGATGCTGACCCAGACGGTCCCTCGCTACAACCCGGACTTCAGCAACATCACGGATGCGGGCGCCCTCGACCAGTTGGGCGCGAGCGACCAGCTCGGCCTGTTCGAGGCCTTCCTGAATCCGCTGGCACTCTACAACTCTGACGCGGCCGGCAACCCGACGCTCACGCCCGAACAGGCCGTGGGCGCGGTCATCCGCGGCCTCACCCGCACCACCGCCAACGAGATCGACGAGTTCGTGACCGGCGGGATGCAGAACAACCTCGTGGGTCTCCCC
>JAYZEO010000054.1:0-13283 GCA_036337215.1 Myxococcota bacterium
CACCTGCTCGGGCGGCCCGCAGAGAATGGCCTTTGATTGAGTCAGGTAGTTGAAGTCGAGCAACTCGATGGCTTTGGATTCGACCGCCTGTTTGACCGGTTCCAGGTAGTCGTAGGTTCCGAGTTCCTGCTTCATCTCCTCGAGCCAGGTCGCGACGGTACCGATCAGGTTGACCGAGGTCTTCACGTACCAGAGGAACGATTCTTCAGATATCTTCCGGCTCTCCTCCGCCGTGGGCGCGCAGTTCACCATGGTGAAGGCCGCGGCCTGGTTGTTGACGAACTTTCCGAGCGGCCGGGTGCAGCCCTCGATCGCCTTGCGGTAGATCTCGATGCGGCGCGCGACGTCCTCGGGAGAGGCCGCGACCGCGAACGAGCAGAGTCCGAGCCCGAGTTCCCCCATCATCTGATGGCCGCCCTCGCTCGCGGTTGCGGCGAAGATCGGTGGATGTGGGTCCTGGATCGGCTTCGGCTGGACACGCCGTCGCGGCAGCGACCAGTGCTTGCCCTCGAACTCGGAGTACTCGTTGGTCCAGCAGTCGACGATGTGCTCGATGGCCTCGCGCCACATCTCTCTGGTGTCGTTCGGGTCAATCCCGAACCCTTCGAGTTCGAGCCGGGTCGAAGAGCGGCCGGTTCCGAAGTCCACGCGCCCGTTCGAGAGCAGGTCCAGGACGGCAGCAGACTCTGCAGAGCGGACCGGGTGGTTGTAGGGCTTGGGAGCGAGTCGCACCCCGTAGCCGAGGCGCATGTTCTCGGTACGCGACGCGACCGCCCCGTACAGCACCTCCGGGTTCGAGCAGTGCGAGAACTCCTCCAGGAAGTGGTGCTCGACGGTCCAAAAGGCGTGGAAGCCGAGCTCGTCGCCCCGGATCGCTTGCGCGAGCGTGTTCTGGTAGGCGCGGAGTTCGCTTTCCCTGGACCAGGGGCGTGCGACCGGGATCTCGTAGAAAAGTGCGAATTTCACGGGTGCTCCTCTCGCGCTCGGGCGAGGCGTCAGAGTTCGTCGGGGTTCATGGCCGCGTCGATCCCGGCGTCTGCGAACAGTACCGCGCCGTGGACGTAGGCCGCCTCGGGGCTCAGCAAGAAGTGGATGACCTCGGCGATCTCTTCGGGGGCGGCGTGTCGTCCGAGCGGGTTCGGAAGGCCCTCGAGACCTGCCGCGAGCGCCGGGACGGCGCGGGCCTGTTCGAGTAGCGGTGTCTCGGTGGGACCCGGCGCGATCGCATTCAGGCGTACGCCCGCGCGTCCCCAGTCCATGGTGCGGCGGCGGATCGCCTTCGCGAGCGCCAGCTTTCCGCCGGCGTAAGCCAGAAAGCCGTTCTGCTCGGCCTCGATCAGCTTGCGGGCGCCGGCCTCGTCGCCTTCGAGCAGGGCGGCAACGAAAGGATGGTCGTCGAAGCGAACCATGCGCACGGAATTCGAGGACAGCACGACCGCGGCCGCGTCGCGGCGGCCGCTCATGCTCGAAAGCAAGCCGTCGAGCAGTTCCACGGCGCCGAAGTAGTTGATCGACGGCAGCATCTCGAGTGGAGCGGTCTGGCCCACGCCCGCACACAGCACCAGCCGGTCGATCTGGCCCTGGCACTGCTCGAGCGCGCCGCCGATCGCCTTCTCGCGTCCCTCCGGATGAGAGAGGTCGGCCTCGACTTCCGCGCCGCGGAGATCGATGCCGACGACCCGATCCCCGGCGGTCTCGCAGCGACGCCGGGTGGCAGCTCCGATGCCGGAGGCGGAGCCGCTGATCACGCAGACTGACATGGGGCCTCCTTCGCGGTGTGTGCGGGACTCGATGGGGCTTTCTCGGGCGGTCCGGGCCCCGGGATGCAGTCCTCGGGGGAATCAGTTCTCGCGTTCACTCTACTCGCTCGCGAGCCGCAGAGCCAAGGGCCCGGTGCTGGACGAGCGCGCCGCCAGCGATGTCGTGAGGTCCCCTCGACTCTCGAAGCCCTATAATTGCTCGGCGCAATTTTCCCGGGCGGCCGCCGCTCTCGGAGGACCCATGTACGACGTCGTGATTCGCAACGGAACGATCGTGGACGGGAACGGCACGGCCCCATTTGCCGGCGACGTGGCCGTCCGTGACGGCAAGATCGCGGCGGTAGGTTCGATCGGCGAATCCGAGGCCTTAGAGACGATCGACGCGCAGGGCCAGCTCGTCACGCCGGGCTGGGTCGACGTCCACACCCATTACGACGGTCAGGCTACCTGGGATCCGCTACTCACGCCCTCCTGTTGGCACGGGGTCACGACTGTGGTGATGGGGAACTGCGGGGTCGGTTTCGCGCCCGTCCAGCCGGACCGGCGGAGCTGGCTGGTGGGGCTGATGGAGGGTGTAGAGGACATCCCAGGAACCGCGCTCACCGAGGGCATCCGCTGGGAATGGGAGACGTTTCCGGAGTATCTCGATGCGCTCGAGCAGATGCCGCGCTGCCTGGACGTCGGGACGCAGATTCCACACGGCGCGGTGCGGTCTTACGTGATGGGTGAGCGTGGGGCGAAGAACGAGCCCGCGAGCGCCGAGGACATTGCAGAAATGGCCCGGATCGTGGGGGAGGCGATCGAGGCCGGCGCGCTAGGCTTCTCGTCGTCCCGAACGCTCGTTCATCGAGCCATCGATGGCGAGCCCGTGCCCGGAACCTTCGCAGCCGAGGACGAACTCTTCGGCATCGGCGATGCGCTCGGCGCGCTGGACGCCGGAGTCTTCGAGTTGGCACCCGCCGGCGTCATGGGAGAGGATCTTGCGGCGCCCGAGAAGGAAGTCACCTGGATGCGGAAGCTCTCGTCCCGCATCCGCCGTCCCGTGAGTTTCGCGTTGTTGCAGATCGACTCTCAGCCCGACCAGTGGCGCGAGATCCTGGCGCTCTGCGACGAAGCCGCCGCGGAGGGTGCACAGCTCCGGCCGCAGGTCGGTTCCCGCCCGACGATGCTTCTGGTGGGGCTCCAGACCTTCTCGCCCTTCGATGGCAGGCCGAGTTTCGCCGCGCTCGCCGGGTTGTCGCTCGAAGCGCGCGTGCGCGAGCTTCGCAAGCCCGAGACCAAGGCGCAGGTGCTCGCGGAGCAGCCGGAAAACCCGGATCCGCTACTCAGTCTGGTGTTCCGGGGGATGGACAAGATCTTCGTACTCGGCGAGCTGCCGGACTACGAGCCGGAAGCCGAGCGGAGCATCGAGTCCCTCGCCCAAAAGAGCGGACGTGATCCCTACGACGTGCTCTACGATGCCATGCTCGAACTCGACGGCAAGGCACTGCTGATGGTGGCACTGGTCGGCTACTCCGAGGGCAACCTCGATGCGATTCGCCAGATGCTCGAGTCCCCGCACTCGGCGTTCGGGCTCGGGGACGGCGGCGCCCACTGCCGCGCGATCTGCGATGCCAGCATGACCACCTTCCTGCTGACCCACTGGGCGCGCGATCGTTCCCGCGGTTCCAGGCTACCGCTCGAATTTGCGGTCCGGAAGATGACTCGGGATACCGCGGAACTTTACGGGCTCGAGGATCGCGGACGCATCGAGGTCGGCTACAAGGCCGACTTGAACGTGATTGATTTCGACCGGCTCAAGCTCGAGCTTCCGGAAATGGTGCACGACCTTCCCGGGAATGCCAGCCGGCTGATTCAGAAGGCCGGCGGCTACACGGCGACGCTGGTAGCCGGGCAGGTGACCTTCCGAAACGGCGAGGAGACGGGCGCCCGGCCGGGTCGGGTGCTGCGGGGGCCGCAGACCATCGCCTAGTTCGCGCGGGTCATCCAGGAGACAGTCGTCACGGAGTGCGCACGCAGCGTGCCGGGAGTCGCGAGATGGTTTCAGGCGAGTCGGAAACGGGGCAGGCGCGCACACCGCTGGAGCGTGCGCCGGTACCCGAACTCGGGACGGAACTCATCCCCAAGGAACGCTACCTGTCGCGGGACTATGCCGAGAAGGAACATCGTCTACTCTGGAGCCGCGTCTGGCACCTGGCCGGCCTCGAGCGAGACATCCCCGAGACCGGCGACTACCTGAGCTACGAGATCGGGCGCGAGTCGATCCTGGTGGTGAGGCAGGCGTCGGGTGCCGTCGCCGCTTTCCACAACGTCTGCCGGCACCGCGGAAACCGCCTGGTCGAGCCCGGCCGCGGCTCCGCACGTTCCTTTACCTGCCGCTTTCATGCCTGGCGTTACGGGATCGACGGTGCGCTCGAGCGCGCGCTCGATCCGGAGACCTTTCGGCAGGGCTGCCCGGCCGAATCGCTCGGGCTCACGCCGGTGCTCGCGGATTGCTGGGGTGGCTTCGTCTGGGTGAACCTGGACCCGTCCGCGGAGTCTCTGCGCAGCTACCTCGACGTGATCCCCGAGCACCTCGACCCCTATCACTTCGAGGAGATGTCGATCCTCAACGAGTACACGATCGAGATCGAGTGCAACTGGAAGACCTCGATGGATGCCTTCCACGAGGCCTATCACATCATGGGAACCCACCCCGATACGCTCGACGTGAACGACGACGTGAACGTCCCGATCGACTGCTATCGGCGCCATTCGCGCATGTTGCTCAAGCTCGGTGTGGCGAGCCCGAGGCACGCGGAATACGGGAAGGTCACCAAGCGGGTCCGCGAGCACTTCCTGGCGGCGGCCGGAATCGATCCCGAGAGCTTTGCGGGCGATGCCGGCGAAGTCCGGCCCGTGATCGCGCGCGCGGTTCGCGAGATCCAGGGCCCGGCGCTCGGGGCGGATTTTTCGGAACTCTCGGATGCGCAGCTGGTCGACGACTTCCACTACAGCGTCTTTCCCAACCTCACCTTCAACATCTTCGGCCGCAGTGCCTGGCTCTTCCGCCATCGGCCCCACCCGGTGGATCCCGACCGCATGTACTTCGACTTCCTGAACCTGTTGCGCGCGCCGAAGGCCGAGATCCCGCGCCCCGAGCGCGAGTTCTTCGTGGCCACGGACGAGCTCCTGCTCGAGCCCGTGGGAGGCGGGGGAGAGCTGCTGGCCCAGGACACCTACAACCTGCCGCGGATTCAGCAGGGCATGCATTCTGCCGGCTTCCGGGGGCTGCACCTCGGGAACCAGGAAATCCGGATCCGCCACTTTCACGCCGCGTTGAACGAGTACATTCCGCCGGAGTGAACTTGACGCTCGCCGAGAGTTGACCTAGATCCGAGACATGGATCCCTCGGATCTCTCGCTCGGCATTCACCTGGTTGCGGGCGCGGCCGTCCTGTTCCTGGGCCGCCGGCTGTTCTGGCTCTTCGTCGGCGTTGCGGGCTTCGTGTTGACCTCCGAGGCCGTGCCCCAAGTTTTTCCCGACCAGCCCGAGTGGATCGTGCTCGCGGTGGCACTCGTGGTTGGAATCGCAGGCGCGGTTCTGGCGATCGTGCTCCAGTACCTGGCCGTCGCGCTCGCGGGCATTGCGGTCGGGGTGTACGGGGCGCTCTCGCTCCAGCCGGAACTCGGGCTCCCCGAGGCCTGGTGGGTTCCCGTGGTCGGCGGCGTCGCGGGAGCGTTGGTGGGCCTGCTGGTTCTCGACTGGGGCCTGATTCTGCTCTCGGCCGTGGTCGGTGCCGGCGCGGTTTCTGCCGCCCTCGAACTGGCTCCACCCTGGGGCCTCCTGCTCTGGGGGCTGTTGTTAGCGGCCGGCGTGTCGGTTCAGGCCTCTATGCGCAGGGGAGGCCGGGCGCGACCGAAGCGCGCGATCAGCTGAGACCAGTACCCCGGCTCGCGTCGGGCTCAGCGAAGCAACGTGCGCGCGACCTCTCCGTCGACCGGGTGGCTGGTCTCGACCCCGAGCAGTTCGAACACGGTCGGATGCAGGTCGATCGCGCGTACCCGCTCGACCTCGCGCCCGGGTTCGAAGGCGCTGCCGCGTGCGTAGAGGATGCCCTCGACCGCGGCGCTTCCGGGATGATAGCCGTGCATCCCGGCGAGCCAGACCGAGGTCGGAAACGAGTCCGGTCCCACGTAACGGAGCCAGCGAAATACCCAGGGCCACTTCTCGATATCCTCGATGAAGTAGGGCGGATGCGCGGAGACGATCAGCTGCCCAACCCGGGTTCCCTGCCCCAGGTGCCAGTCGTCCGGCTGTGACTCGGGTCGCACCACTTCGAACTCGCTGTAGCTCGCGAGCTTTCTGATCGCATCCTCGACTGCGGCCTGCGTCGGGTTCTCGAAATAAAGAAACGCGGTGCTGCCCGCGGAGACCGCGCGCGCTTCGATCTCGTGCCGGCGAAGCACGCGTGCGATGTTGATGATGGTGTCGGCCGGCACCATGCCGTGATCGGTGGTCACGATCAGCTGAAACGAGTCGGCGTCGGGCTGCTCGTCGATCGCGGCGAGTACGCGTGCCAGCGCCGCATCCGCGTTCGCGACTGCGGTGCGCACTTCGTCCGACTCCACGCCTGCGTCGTGGCCCGCCTGGTCCGGCCCCTCGAAGTAGGCCAGCAGGAGTCGCGGCCGTGTCCCCGGCGGCTCGGCGAGCCATGCTGCGACCTGCTCGGCACGCTCCATGTCGTCGAGGTCTTGCGGCGCCGGATCAGGGGCATCGGGATCGTTGCGGCGCCCGTACCAGCCCAGGCTCGCGGTCCGGACGCCGTAGCGCTCGGCGGCCCGATCCAGGTGTTCGCAGTCCGTGAGCCAGGCGGTCGAGCCGGATCGGTCGTAGAGGCCGCGTTCGGGATCCAGGAAGCGGTTGCTCAGAATCCCGTGTCGTCCGGGCCAGCAGCCGGTCGAAATCGTGACCCCGCTGCTCTGGGACATCGAGGGAAACGGCGGCTCCATGTGATGGCTGAAGCTGCCCTCCGAACGCAGCCGCTCGAAGCTCGGTGCGGGGAAGCGTTCCAGGTAGTGCGGAGAGAAGCCGTCGAAGACCAGCACCACCACACTCGGCTCTGCGTGTGCGTCGCGTGCGAGTATCGCGAGCACGCAGAAGGCGAGGGCGCGTCCGGGCAACACGCTACTTGCGCAGGTTGATGACCTGCGTCTGCGTGTAGGCGAGCAGACCGAGCAGGCCGCGTTCACGTCCGACCCCGGATGCCTTGAACCCCCCGAACGGGATCGACACGTGGTTCGCAGTTGGTTGGGAAGAGTGCTGATTGATCCAGGCGGTTCCGCATTCGAGCCGGGCCGCCACGCGGGCTCCCTCCTCGATGTCTGCCGTCCACACGGAGCCGGACAGGCCCTTGTCGGACGCGTTCGCGCGCCCGACCGCTTCGTCGACCGTTCCGTAGCTGAGAACCGGCAGGGCGGGCCCGAACTGCTCTTCGTCTACCAGCGCCGTCCCCTCCTCGACGTCGGCCACGATCGTGGGCGGGTAGAAGTAGCCGGGCCCATCGAGCGCTTCGCCGCCGCAGAGAATCCGGGCACCGCGCTCCCGCGCCTCCCCAACGAGTCGGCAGATGAGTTCGAACTGCATCCGGTTGGCGAGCGGACCGACACGTGTGGACTCCTGCATTCCGTCTCCCACCGGCATGTCGGAGACAGCCCGCACCAGCGCCTCGCACATCTCCGCGTACTGGGAGCGGTGAACGAAGAGGCGCTTGAGTGCGTGACAGACCTGGCCGCAGTTGTTGAACGCGGACTGCGCGATCATGGGCGCCGCCGCTTCGACGTCTGCGTCGGGCAGCACGATGCCCGCGTCGTTGCCGCCGAGTTCGAGCGTCAGGTGTTTCAGGCTCTCGGCCGAAGACGCCATGATCCGCCGTCCGGTCGGAGTGGAGCCGGTGAAAGAAATCTTGTCGATGCCGGGATGTTCCGAGATCCAGCGGCCCATTTCGTCGCCCCCGCTCAGGGTCTGCACGACCCCGGGGGGCCTCAGGTCTCGGAGCCGCTCCATCATTCGCAGCGTCGCCAGTGGCGTGAACGGGGAGGGCTTCATGATCACGGTGTTCCCCGCGTAGATCGCGGGCGCGATCTTTTGCAGTGCGGTGTGGACCGGGTAGTTCCAGGCGACGATCGCCCCGACCACGCCAAGCGGCCGGCGGTGCAGTTCAACGCGTCGAGCGTCGTCGTCGATCAGAACTTCGCTCGGGAGTTCCATGGCCGAGAAGCCCCGGAGCGATCCCGGACCCATCGTCTCGCACTCCGTGATTGCGGTTGCCAGGGGCTTCCCCTGCTCGGCCGTGATCAGGCCTCCGAGTTCCCGTGCCTCGGCGGCGATGCGATCGGCCATCGAGCGCATGACCCGACGCCGCTGCTCGAACGAGGTTCGGCTCCAGCTCGCGAAGGCCTCGCGTGCGCCGCGTACGGCCGCGTCGAGTTGCGCCTCGGTTGCATCCGGGCACTGGGCGATGACTTCTTCGGTCGCGGGGTTGATCACGCCAGAGGTCTTCGGCGAGCTGACCGAAGTCCCGTCGATCGTCATCACGAAGGGTGCCTGAAGCAGTGCGGCAAGCGCGGGTTTCTGCATCTTCGCCTTTCCCTGTTGCGGGCCGGTTCGCTGTCGTTACTAGGCCGAAGCGATCAGGGCCTGTCCGGGCAGAAGGGGCGGAATCGGACAGCCCAGCGACTCGGCCGCCGCCCGCATCAACTCCGCTTCGGCCGGCGTCACGGCTCCGTCCGCCTGAATGCAAAGGGCCGCGGCCTGGATGATCGCGCGCTTGAGCTTCGGTGTGGCCGCAGCGATCCGCTCGAGAGCTCGATCGAGTTCCCCGAGGCCTGCAGCTTCGGACGCGAGCAGCCCCTGCGGCGGCAGTCCCAGCCGCCGCGCGCCCAACTCGAACCACTGCTCGGTCTGTTCCCGGGTGCCGCGGCCGGCGTGGGCGAGTGCGGAGAGCAACACCCGGCAGGCGTTCTCGAGCGGGCGCAGCGAGCGATAGCGAACCCGCGGGGGCGGGGCCGGAGCAAAGGTGGGACGCAGGTGCTGGACCAGCACCCGCTGCAGCGTCCATTCGAACAGGTCGAGCTTGGCGTCGGCCTCGACCAGAGCCCGCAGGTTTCGGCGGAACGCCTCGTACTGGGCCGGCGACAGTTCGCGCAGCGCGGGCAGGGTGATATCGACGAGCGGAAGGCGCAGCGCCGCGTCGAGGACTTCGACCTGGGAGAGCAGTTGCTGGGTCTCCTGGTAGACGCCCGGATCTGCGTGCCGGGCGAGTTCCTCGAACTGGGCGGCTCGGACTTCGGCGTCGCGCTGGATCAGCAGTGCGTAGACGAGGGCGCGGGCTCCGTAGGCGTCGTGCGCGGCATCGCGCAAGCGCTCCGGGATTCCGGTCAGGATCGTGCTCGCGTACTCGAGATGTTCGAGGCTGGGCTGGCCGATGTGTTCGACCGCAGCGGGTCGAGCTTCGGCCGAGCCCGCGAAGCCGGCGGCGAGCTGGGATTCCGTCCCCGCGTCGGAGGGAGCCGCGGCCTCTGTCGCCAGACTGCCGCTCCAGGAGGGATCCAGGCGTGCGATGCGCTCCGCGAGTGGAGGATGGGTCGAGAACAGGCCGTTGATTCCACTCGTCGCGCGGCCGAAAAACATATGGCTCGCCTCGGGGGCCGCCGGATTCTGGACCTGGGATCCGTCTGTCGCGCGCCCGATTCGCTTGAGGGCCCCGGCGATTCCGCCCGGGTTCCGCGTGAACTGGACCGAGGACGCATCGGCCAGGAATTCGCGCTGGCGGCTGACCGAGGCCTTGATCAGGTTCCCGAACAGGATTCCTACGAAGCCGATCAACATCAGTCCCCCGCCGAGTGCGGCGAGCGCAAGGGCGGAATTGTCGCGCCCGGAGCGCCTCCCCCCGGCGAAGATCGAGGAGCGCAGCAGGAAATACCCGATGATTCCGAGCAGCAGAATTCCGTGCAGGACGCCCATCAGCCGCAGGTTGAGGCGCATGTCGCCGTTCAGGATGTGGCTGAATTCGTGGGCGATCACGCCTTGGAGTTCATCGCGCGGGAGTTGCTCGACGCACCCGCGTGTGACCCCGATCACGGCGTCGTCGATGCTGAAGCCGGCCGCGAAAGCGTTGATTCCCGTCTCCTGTTCGAGCAGGTAGACGGGCGGTGTCGCGGTACCCGAGGCGATCGCCATTTCCTCGACCACGTTCAGTAGCTTGCGCTCGACCGGGTCGCTCGAGTTTGCGTGGACCAGGCGACCGCCGAGAGACTCGGCCACGAAACTCCCGCCCGCGCGAAGCTGAGCGAGCTTGAACAGGGTCCCACCGCCCACGACCAGCAGCGTAGCTGCCGAGACCTGGGCGAGCAGCAGCGGGTTCCACCAGGTCAGTGCGAAGTGCGGATCACCCGTGCGGGGATTCTGGCCCTGGTAGCCGAACACGACGACCGCGAGTGCGTAGAGGGTGACGCAGATTGCGATGACGGCCAGCACGAAGAGCAGGACCAGGCGCCCGGTATTTCGCCGTGCGTTGTCCTGGAGTTCGAAGAAGTCCGTCGCCACGGTGGTGCTCGCTGACGGTCCGCGATTCAGAAGGAAACCCGGGGCGCCTCCTGGATCGCCTCCCGATCCTCGAATTCGAGCAGGCTCGCGTCTTCGGGGTGGCCGAAGCCCCCCGCCAGAACCACCGCCGGGAAGCTCTGCCGGTAGCTGTTGTAGCTGGTCACGGAATCGTTGAAGGCCTGACGTGCGAACGCGACCTTGTTCTCGGTCGAGGTCAGCTCTTCGGAAAGCTGCATCATGTTCTGATTCGCCTTGAGGTCGGGATACGACTCGGCGAGCGCTAGCAGACGCCCCATGGCTCCCGAGAGCGCGCCGTCGGCACCCGCGAGTTCACTCATCGCGGCCGGGTTCCCCGGGTCACCCGCCGCGCGCTGCAGTCCGCTCAGCGCGTGGTTGCGCGCCTGCACCACCTCTTCGAGCGTCTCGCGTTCATGCTTCATGTAGCCCTTGGCGGTCTCGATCAGATTCGGAATCAGGTCGTAGCGGCGCTTCAGTTGGACCTCGATCTGGGCAAACGCGTTCTGGTAGCGGTTCTTGAATTGGACCAGGCGGTTGTAGATGCCGACCGCCCAGACCACGAGGACGACGAGAATTCCGAGCGCTACGAGAAGTCCGACCACGCTTTACCTCCAGGTCACGGATTCCAGGTCACGGATGGGATCCGGTGCCCGATCCGGAGCCGGACCGGCCCACGCGGCGCGAGTATACGACACGGGTGTCCCGGGGGCCGCACTTCCCGGTGCTTCCCCTATCCGGAAGACCCGGGAGTAGAATGCGAAGCGGTCGGCGGTCGAGCGCAGTGGTTCACGAAAACCGTCGTCGCTCGGTTCGCGAACCGGTTTCGAACTGCGGTCGGGGGTACGCGTATGAGTTGGTGGCAACGTGGCATTGCGTTCGGCGCCGTTTGGATGTGGGCCCTGGCCTGCGGGGGGCCGCCGCCGAAGGGCCCCGGAGCGGCATGTGCGGCGGTCGTCAAGCAGGTTCTAGCCCTGCCGAACCCGGTCCAGGTGGTCGGTCCGATGGAGCGAAGCTCCGAGGGCAACGTCGAAATCCGCTACGCCTCCACGAACGCGGAGAACATTCCGGTTGCCGGGAAGGCCCTCTGCGAGTTCGCGGTGGGTGACGGCGGAGCACTCCAGTTGATGTCGGGCCGGATCGACGACGTGGAACTCGACCAGGCCGAGATCTCGTCGATCAATCGCCAGAAACTGCCCGCCTTGGGGATGCAGTAGGCGCTGGCGCTGCAGTAAGCGCGGGCTAGGCCGGTTCGCTTTCGGACCCGAGCTCGGTGAGCGGGACGTCGGGCTGTCGGTAGCGTTCCCGGTAGGCGGCGGCCTTGTCGTCGGGGAGCCGACACCAGGCCGCGATCCAGAAATTCAGGGCACCCGCGACGGCCAGGATCGCGAGGTCCCACCCGAAGGGAATCACGCCGAGTCCACCTCCGAAGTTCCCGAGGTAAGAGATCCCCAGGGTGCTCGCCACGAAGGGCACGAGCCAGATGGCTTCCCGCCAATCCAGGCTCCGATAGGGACGCCGGTCGATCAGCAGACGCTTGATCGCCAGGAACAGGACCGCCGTGCCGATCACGCCGATCAGGAGTTGGTTCGTCTGCCAGCCGCTCCAGTAGATGATGAAGCTCGCGATCACGAAGCCCAGAACGGCCTGGAGTGGCATCGCGGGAAGCCGAAGGCTTCGGGGCGCCTCCGGAAATTGTCTGCGCAGCGCGTACACGGCCAGCGGTCCCGCCGTGAACGAGAGAGTGATGGCGGCGGAGTTGACCGACACGATGGACCGAAACGGAAGCAACGCCAGCAGTCCCAGTCCGATCGCGAGGTTCAGTCCCAGCGTGCGCAGCGGAATCGAGCGAAGCGAGAGTTTCTCGAACCAGCCGGGCAGAAAGTGAGTGCGCGCGAGCGCGTACGCGAGACGCCCGTTCGATCCCGTCGCCACCAGCCCGCCGCCGAGAGGTCCGAGGATCGCACCGCCGTAGACCACGGCCGTGAGCCAGCTCAGTCCGAGCGTCATCGACACCGCCGCGAGCGGACCGAGCCGGCTCGAGAAGTGCAGGTTTTGCCAGCCGCCCTGCAGATCTCCGGGTGTCAGTGCGCCGATGAAGGTCACCTGAATCAGCAGGTAGATGCTGACCGGAATCAACAGCCCGAGCATGATCGCGATCGGTACCGCTGTGCGCGGGTTTCGGGCCTCGCCGGCCATGTCGATTGCGTGCCGGAAGCCGATCAGTGCGAAGACGACGCCGCCGTTGGTCACGGCGGCCAGAATGCCCTTGATCCCGAAGGGCGCGAAACCGCCGTGTGCGCTGTAGTTGCCGGGCTCGAAGCGGACGGAGAAGAACGCCACGGCGATCACGATCGGAATCGCGATCTTGAGCCAGGTGATCGAGGTGTTGGCGCGCGCGAAGGCCTGGGCGCCGAGCGCATTGATGGCGACGAAGAAGAGCAGGAACGCGCCCGCCACGCACAGGCCTTGATTCGTTAGATGTCCGATCGTGGGGGGGCCGTCGAAGAGCCAGGGCCAGGTCCCGCCCGCGTACTGGAGCATCACGGCGACCTCGATCGGGGCCTGCGTGGAGTATCCGACCCAGGCCGTCCAGCCGATCACGGCGGCCGTGATGTCGCCGTGCGTGAAGTGCGGAATCCGCGCGACGCCCCCCGGAACCGGAAGTACGGATGAGACTTCGGCGAAGCTGGTGGCGATCAACACCATGGCCACGGCCCCGATGCCCCACGAGATGATCGAGGCCGGACCCGCCAGCGACGAAGTGAGCTGCGGCGAGAACAGCCACCCGGAGCCGAGGATTCCGCTCACCGAGATGAAGGTGAGGCCGAGCACGCCGATGCTGCGTTTCACGCGCGCTGGATCCGATGCCGGCTCCGCCATCGCGCGCTGCGCGCTCTACGACTCGACCGGGAGTTCGA
>JAYZEO010000055.1:0-12416 GCA_036337215.1 Myxococcota bacterium
ACACCTTTCAGGGTGGAGAGGAGAGGCGGCGAGGGCATGACGAAGAAGCATCCGCTGATCGAAGCGTCGAAGGTGCTGGTTTCGGCCGGGGTCTGGGACGTGCTCAGTGCCAAGCTGGCCGAGCGGGCGGGCTTTCACACCGTGGTGCTGAGTGGCTATGCGGTCAGCGCGAGCCATTTGGGCGAGCCCGACTTCGGGCTGCTGACGCAGAGCGAGATCCTCGACGTGGCGCGACGCGTGTGCCGGGCGGTTTCGATTCGCGTGATCGTCGATGGTGACACCGGCTTCGGCGGCCCGCTCAACGTGATCCACATGGTCGAGTCGCTGATCCAGTTGGGTGCGGCGGGCGTGATCCTCGAAGACCAGACCTGGCCCAAGCGCTGCGGGCACATGCGTGGCAAGAGCGTGGTGCCGATGGCAGAGCACGTGGCCAAGATCCGGGCCGCGGCCGAGGGGCGCGAGCGCCTGAATCCGTCGTTCATCAACACCGCGCGGACGGATGCGCGCGGGCCACTCGGACTCGACGAGGCAATCAAGCGCGGCAACGCCTACCGCGACGCGGGTGCGAGCGTGATCTTCGTCGAGGCGCCCGAGTCCGAGGCCGAGATGAAACGCATCACGCGAGAGATCGCGGGACTCAAGACCGTGAACAACATCGAGGGTGGCAAGACGCCGATCCTACCGCTGGAGCGCGCGCACGAACTGGGCTTCGTGAGCGTGGGCTTCGTCTTGACCGGGCTCTACGCGGCCGCGAAGGCGATCCAGGATGCCTACGCGCACCTGCTCGAGCACGGCAGTTCCGCCGGTCTCGAGGATGCGATGCTGAGCTTCGACGAGTTCGGCGAGTTGGTCGGGCTCGAGGAGCGCTACAGGCTCGACGAGAAATTCGGCGTCGATTGAGCCCGGTCCAAAAGCGCGCCCGGATCTTTTATGCTGGCGCCGGTCGCGCGCGTGAACCGGCCTGCCGCTTACCGGAGAACCCAAATTGCCCTACGAGATCGTTCGTTTCCCCTATCCGGGTACCATCGACGCCGACGGTCACGTGCTCGAGCCCGCGACCCTCTGGGAGGACTACCTCGAGGCGCGCTATCGCGACCGCGCGCTGCGCATTCGCGCCGACGAGGACGGGCTCGAATATCTCGAGATCGACGGCCGCAAGTCCGAGCGCACCACCCACGGTTCTCTCGGCGTGTTGGGCGCGATGGGCGACGTCGAGGCGCGTCCGGGTCCGGACCGACGCTACATGGATTCGATGCCCTTCGGGGCCGCGGATCCGGCCGAGCGAATCGAGTTGCTCGACCGGGAGAACCTCGAGAAGGCGGTGCTCTATCCCACCATCAGCCTGCTCTGGGAGTGTGAACTGCGCGATCCCGAACTGGTCGTCGCGTACCAGCGCGCCTACAACCGCTGGATCGCGGATTTCTGTCGCGACTCGGGCGGCCGCCTGGTGCCGATCGCGCACCTGACGCTGCAGGATGCCGCGGGCGCGGCGGACGAACTCGAACGCGCCGTCGCCGATGGCTGCCGGGGCGGCTTCGTCTCGCCCTACACGCACGACCAGAAGGCGCACGGGCATGCCGATCACGACGTGCTCTGGTCGCGCGCCGCGAGTCTCGGGGTGCCGATGGCGATCCATCCGACCTTCGAGCCGTTCTGGGCCGCGCCGGTGCGGTTCAAGCGGATGGGCCCGGCGCGCGAGTTCTTCTACAACGTGATGCTGAAGCAGGGCGTGCAGCAGGCCTTCCTGTCCTTCATCGCGCTCGGCACCCTGGATCGAATTCCCGATCTCAAGCTCGGGATCCTCGAAGCCGGGGCGGGCTGGATCGGCTCGTTCCTCGACCGCGCCGACGCGGTCGCCGAGACGCCTTCCGGCTTCGGGGCCGGAATGAAGCGGCGCCCCACCGAGTACTTTCGCGAGCAGTGCTTCATCTCGGGCGATCCGGACGAGACCGCGCTTTCTTACGTGATCGACCCGGTCGGGGCCGACTGCTTCATGTGGGCCACCGACTACCCGCACCCCGATCACCCCGGTACCTGGGCCCGGTCGCTCGAGAAGTTGGTGGCGCCGCTCGGCGAAGAAACCCGGGCCAAGCTGCTCGGCCGGAACGTCGCCCGGATTTACGGGCTCGACTGAGTCCGCCGAGCGCAGCGCGGGCTCGCTGGACGGATCGCTAGTCGCGGGCGAGTTGCGCGCGGAGGCCGAGCACGGTATTGACCGGATTCTCGCGGCCCACCCGGCTGGCCAGCCAGTCCGGAAGCGTGCCGCCGAGGTCGATGTCGACCTCGTACACGATCCGCGAGCGTCCGGGCTCGAGCGCCTGGATTTGGTAGTGGCCCTGCAGGTAGGGAACCCGGACGACGCCGCGCTTCGCGGGCACCTCGTCGAGGGTGACGGCGTCAAAGTCTATCCGGAAGTCCTTTCCGGGAACGATGACCCGGAGGCGGCTTCGCACCACCATGTCGCGATCGGACACGGGCCAGGGGGCATTCTGCAGGCGGTAGACCCAGACCTCGTTCTCGGTCTGGCGCAGCACGCGCGTCTCCGTGAGATCAGGCATCCAGCGGGTGTGCTGGTCGATGTCCTGGAGTACCTCGAGGACGCGGTCGGGGTCCGCGGCCAGGGTTGCGACCGCCCGGAACATCGGAACCTTGCGGCCCTCGACGGGCTGCTCGGTGACCTCGATGCCCTCGTGCGTGAGGACCGGGCGCCAGTCCGCCAGGGCCTGGGGCGACGCCCAGAGCCACGTGCACAACAAGAACAGCGCTCGTCTCATCTCGTTTCGAGCCTATCGGCCGGGAATCTCGCTGTCGAGGCATCAAGAATGCTGCGGCCCAAGCGCCCGCTACCTCGCGCGCGTGCCTCGGGCTAGGATCCGACTCCGAAAGGACCGCCTGCATCCATGTGCGGCCAGCGCTTCCGTGGTGACGCCGAACCGACTGCTCGCCTGCTTCGTTCCAGAGGGCGGAGGTCTGATTCGTGGCTTCGAGCTTTCGGGCCGAACGGCCCCGCGCGATGACGCTTCGGCGTCTCGGGATCGCCGCGCTGCTGGCCACGCTCCCGTGGCTCGTCTACACGCCCGTCGGCGAGCACGAGTTCCTGGTCTACGACGACCGCTTCTACGTTGCCGAGAACCCCGATCTCCGGCTCGGGCTGAGCCCGGAGGGAATCACGGCCGTCTTCACGCGCGCGCGCGGCTCGAACTGGGTCCCGCTCAGCTCCCTTTCGTGGCTGGTCGACGCGGAACTCCACGAGCTGTCTCCCGGTACGACCCAGCTCGGGAACGTGCTGCTCCACTCCCTCAACGTCGCGCTGCTGTTCCTGGTGCTGAGTTCGCTCACCGCAGGCAGCGGCTCGCGCGGCGCCGAGGCGCGGAGTGCATTCGTGGCCGCGGTGCTCGCGCTGCACCCGGTTCACGTGGAGTCGGTCGCGTGGGCGATCGAGCGCCGGGACTCCCTCGCCGGACTCTGCTGGATCGCCACCATCGCCGCCTACGCGCGCTACGTGCGCGGGCCGCGCAGCGTCTCTCGGTATTGGCCGGTGCCCGTCGGCCTGGGCCTCGGGCTGCTCGCCAAGCCGACCGTGGTGACGCTGCCGTTCGTGTTGCTGCTGCTCGACTTCTGGCCGCTCGAGCGATTCCGAAACGGGCGCGGGTCGCTTCGCGCCGCGTGGCTCGACAAGCTGCCGCTGCTCGCGCTGGTGGCTGCCTCGGCTGCCGGCACGTTCTATCTCCAGCAGTCCTTCGGTTCGATCAGCTCCGATCACCCGTTCAGTGCGCGGCTCGCGAACGCACTGGTCGCCTACACCGGCTATCTGCGGGACGCGTTCTGGCCCGCGCAGCTAGCGATCTTCTACCCGCACCCGGGCACTTCGCTGCCGCTGTGGCAGCCGTTGGGGGCAGCGCTGCTGCTGGCGGGGGTGTCGATTGCGGCGGTACTCGGGCGGCGCCGCCTGCCCGCGTTCTTCGTGGGCTGGTTCTGGTTCGTGGGTGTGCTGGTGCCGGTGATCGGACTCGTGCACGTGGGCGTCGCGGCCCGGGCCGATCGCTACCTGTACCTGCCGCTCACCGGGCTCGCGATCGCGCTCGCCTGGACCGTGCCCGCGTTCCTGCGCGGGCGGCGCGCGGCGATGGGTCTGGGCGTGGCCGCGGTCCTGGCACTCGGGGTGCTCGGGATTCGGAGTTCGCAACAGGTTTCGACCTGGCACGACAGCGTCACGGTCTTCGAGCACGCGCTGCGTGTGACCGACGACAACGTCGTCGCCCGCATCAATCTCGCGGATGCACTCATCGCTCGCGGTCGGTTCGACGACGCGATCGAGCACCTCGACCGCGCACGCGAGCTGTATCCCACGCTCGCACGCCCCTACACGCTACTCGGTTACGTGTTTACAGAAACCGACCGTCCCGAGGCCGCGGCTGTGGCCTATCGCGAAGCCCTGCGGCGTGACCCCGCGGACTACCGGGCGATGAACAACCTGGCCTGGCTGCTCGCGACCACCGAAACGCCCGGACTGCGCGACCCGGATCAAGCCGTTCGCCTCGCCGAGCAGTTGGTGGCGTCGATCGGCGCGGCCCCGGCGTCGGTGCTCGACACGCTCAGCGTGGCCTACGCGGCCGCGGGTCGTCCCGAACTCGCCCGAAGCACCGCCGAGCGCGCGCTCGCGCAGGCCGAAGCAGAAGGCAGCCAGGAACTGGCCGATCAGCTTCGCGGCCGGATTTCGACCCCGCCGTAGCCGGGATGGCGGGCTCGGCCGGACCTCGCGCGCTTGCGACTACGCCTCGCTGCCGACCGAATGGTGGGTGTGGAAGAGGCCCTCGGGATCGTACTTGCGCTTGATCGCGAGCAGTCGGGGATAGTTGCTTCCCCAGAAGGCTTCCTGCCAGTTCGGCTCGTGGTAGTCGGCCTCGTTGGAGTAGTTGCCGGCGCCCGGCGTGGCCTCCCGGATGATCTTCATGCCGGCGCTGACGCGCGCGGAAATCTCCCGGGCGCGAGCGGTGTCGGGTTCCTGTCCGGGTACGCCCGGGAACGCGTTCGACTCACTTGCCACCATCAGAATCCAGGCGGCCGCATCGAACACCGCCGGATTGATCGAGGTGCTTCGGTCGCGCTTCAGGGCCGGCTCGGGAATTCCGGAAAGTCCCTTGTTGACGTACAGGCTGAACTCCCAGTGGCGGGAGGCGGCGAACAGGATCCGGGCCAGCCGCTCGGGGTCATCGAACAGGCGCAGTGGCAGCCAGCGCGACTGGTAGTTGTAGATGTACTCCGACACCGCCTTCTGGTTGCTCTCCCACCAGAACTGGCCTGCAGGCTGGTCCTTCCGGGGATCGGGCCGCACCATTGCGGGCGCGTTCTTCAGCCAGTAGTCGAGATCCCAGAGCTTTCGAAACGGGACCACCAGGTAGTCGAGCCGCGCGCGAAAGTCGTTCGGCCGAGCCGCGAGCCAGGCCTGGAAGGGCGCCCAGACACTGCGGGCCTGCCGCTCGGACAGGTCGATGAACGCGAGTGAGAGCTTCAACTGGTTCCCGGGCGTGACCTTGACGGTCTCGCCCCAGTTTTGGTTGTTCAGGTTTTCGGGATAGAACCGGATCAAGCGCGCGAGCAGCTCCTGGAAGGCGTGATCGTTGCTGGCCTGGATCTGGCCGTTCAGTCCGCCGATGGTTCGGGGCATCTCGTGGGTGCGGAGCGTCAGGCGGGTTACGACGCCGAAGGTTCCGCCCCCTCCGCCCCGAAGCGTCCAGAACAGGTCCGGGTTTTGAAACTCGTTTGCACGCAGCAGCCTCCCGTCGGCGGTGACGATTTCGGCCTCGAGCATGCTGCCGGCGCCGGTTCCGTAGCGCTTCGACAGTGCGCCGAAGCCACCCCCCAGGATGAAGCCGCCCGCGGCACCCACGGACGTGCAGCCTCCTCCCTGGACATAGCGCCCGTGACGGTTCGTGACCGCGGCATAGGCTTCGAGCCAGCGGGTGCCGGCCTCGACGGTGACGGCCGGAACGCCCGGGCCCGGACCGCCGCTCGGGGTAAACGCCTCGTGGACGCGGACGCCGCGCATCTTGTGGGTCCAGACGAGCAGTGAATCCGGGGCGTTGGAACGCCCCAGGTAGTCGTGTCCCGTCCCCTTGATCACCAGACGCACGCCGTGCTTCCGAGCGAAATTGACCGCGGCCACGATGTCGCTCGGGGTTTCGGCCGCGACCGCGAACGGGCTGACC
This sequence comes from Myxococcota bacterium, assembly GCA_036337215.1. Lineage (GTDB taxonomy): Bacteria > Myxococcota_A > UBA9160 > SZUA-336 > SZUA-336 > JABSQV01. The sequence goes on from JAYZEO010000055.1 coordinate 6,210, forward strand.
TGGGCGGTCCAGGCATCCTGCCAGCCCGTCGTCTGTGTCGCGCCGGGTTGTTCCTCGAGATAGAAGGGGTTCTTCAGCTGTTCCAGGGTCGCCGCACAGGCAGCGTTTTCGGGACCGGCCCGGCACTCATCGAGCGGCGATGCCACCGAAACCAGCCGTCCCTGGACCTGTTCCCGAAGCACCTGCCAGTCCGAGTTGGCCGGCCAGCCTGATGCGCCGGCCAGCGGTCCCGAGTCAGCCGGACCGCTTGGGTCGGCCGGTCGCCGGGTACCCGCGTTCGTCAGTCGCCCGGCGCAACCCGTACCGAGGAGGCCAGGCCCGACGGCCGAGAATGCAGCCAGGCCGCCGAGTGTGCCGAGAAAACTCCTGCGACTAAAAAAACCCGAACGCGCCTCGGACATGCTCTGCTCTCCGGCCAGGCCTCATTTCAGCGATCGGTACTCGTAAACGTCTTCACCCAGGACTTCAATGTACCCGCTGGAGCAGCTCAACCCCCAGCGACGCACGCGGATCTGGACGCCCGGCAGGTCGGGCCGTTCGGCCAGGATCATCTCTCCGAGCGAGTCCATGGGCTGAAGGGCTCCGAGCGAGCTCCGCAACACGCCGAGGCGCTCGACCTCGGCGGCGATCGGGCCCGCGTTGAGCGGCACTTCCCGAAGCCGACCTCCCGGGCGCGCGGCCGGTCCGTCCCGGAGTTCGAAGACTCCGAGTTGCTGGACCTCCTGCGGCTTCGTATACATCGCCCAGCCAAAGAGCTGCCAGGGATCGATGCCGAAGCCCTGGTACAGACCGAAGTGCAGGCCGGGCCAGAGCGTGATGATTCCCAGAGCGATGATCGCGAGGCGCTTCTTCAGTTCCAGCATCAGTTCAATCCCGCGTCCGGAAACATGAGTTCTGCAACGAGCAATCCCAGTAGGATCCCCATGAAGGGCCAGAATGCCTTGCGATACACGTTGCCCGGCGCAAACAGGAGCAGCCCGTTCACGAACAGCACGCTGAACACGAGTTCTCGCGCGATCACCTCTACACACAAAACGAACAGGATCGAAGCGGCTAAGGCCAGGGTGCGCGTGCGCCGAACGACCAGGGCGATCGGGAGCAGCAGTTCGCTGATCCAGACCAGGTTCGAGATGGCGACGAAGAGCACCCGGTCGACGAGATAGGGACCTTCCCCGGGTAGCACACCGGCGAGTTCCCGCAGCCGCAACACTTCCTGGGGAAAGACGACGGCGAACGGCATCGAAAAGTTCTCGTGCGTCGCGACCGCGAAGGCCAGGAACTGGCCCTGGAAATAGCACCCGTGCAGCACCTTCTGGAGGCCGGACCAGAAGAGGACGATGACGATCATCCAGCGGGCGAACTGAAGCAGCAGTCGTTGCTCGGCCGGGGAGCGGGGAAGGGTGAGCGCAGCCGCTCCGCAAAGGATGAGTTCCAGGACCAGGTGGTTGTAGGGGTCGGGAAAGGTCCATACCGCACGCGCGAGCATCGTGGCGAAGGCCAGCGCCAAGGACGGTCGCTCGAAGCGCGGAAGGAAGACCGCGCCGGCCGCGGCGGTAAGGGCGACGGCGCAGGGCAGCAGGACCCCGTGGAGTTCAGCCGAGCGTCCCAGGCCGATCACGATCCAGGAATGGACGGCGGCCTCGGCTAACAGGAAGCGTCGGAAGGCGGTGGCCCGGGCGGATGCGTCGCGCTCGTCGTCTATGCCCACCCACCCGAGGAGCCGATCGGCCGCGGTCGACGCGAGAAGGGGAGTCTAAGTTCCCGGGGTCGAATCTAAGTGAGTCGTGGCGCGCGCGGTCAAAAGGGGACGTCGCCCTGGACCGTCACGCGGTTCATCTCGCGGCGCTGGCCCGGATAGTCGTTGAGCGCGTAGTGTTGCACGCAGCGGTTGTCCCAGATGGCGAGTGAGCCCGGTCGCCAGCGGAAGCGCGTCGTGAATTGCGGTTGGGTCGCGTGCTGGTACAGAAACTCCATCAGCGGCTGGCTCTCGCTGATGTGCATGTTCTCGAAGCGTTCGACGTGCGGCAGGTCCAGGTAGAGCGCCTTGCGGCCGGTCTCGGGGTGCGTGCGCACGACCGGGTGCAGGTGGCGAGCCTCCTCCCTGTCGTGATTTTTCGTCATCTGCATCGGGTGGTCGGCCTGCTTGTAAAGGCCGGTGGCCCCGTGGACCTTGGCCGCCGTGAACACGCCTCGGAGACCATCGAGCAGTTGCTTCATCCCGTCGGAGAGGGCGTCGTAGGCCGCGATCATGTTCGCGAACAGCGTGTCTCCGCCGTGCGCGGGCACCTCGATCGCGTAGAGACAGGTCGCGCGCACCGGCTTCGCCTGGTACGACATGTCCGAGTGCCACCCGCCGCCGAAATTCATGCGGGTGTCCTTCTCCTTGATGATCGGAATCACGTGAGGATGGCCGGGCAGCGGCGCGATGAACGGGTAGATATCGAGTTCGCCGAAGCGTTCCGCGAAGGCGGATTGATCTCCAGGGTCGAGGCGCTGGTCCCGAAAGAACAGCACCTGGTGCTCCAGCCAGGCGCGGTGAATCTCTTCGAAACTCTCGTCATCGAGCGAGGCCAGGCTCACGCCGCTGATCTCGGCGCCGAGCGACCCGCTGCAGGGTGCGACCTTGATGCAAGAGTAGCTGGCGGGAGGTCGAGACCGCTCAAGGTCGGGCATGGACCTATTCTAGCCGCAGGTGACACCGTCCCGCGAGGTTCTCCGTGGGTTCCGGCGCGGGGACGCGGTGCCCTGCGGGCGCTGCTTCAGGCCAGCAGTTCGCCGCGGAGCACGGTCACGGCGTGGCCGCCGAGTTCGACCCGAGGACCCCGGGGGCGCACCTGGACGATCCCGCCCCGAGCCGAGGCCTGGTATCCCGTGACCGTCTGGCGCTGGAGTTTGTGAGCCCAGTAGGGGCCCAACGTACAGTGTGCCGCGCCCGTGACCGGGTCCTCGTCGATGCCGTGAGAAGGCGCGAAGAAGCGGGAGACGAAGTCCGAGCGGGCGTCGTCGGCGCGAGCGGTGACGATGACGCCGCTTCCGACCTGCGCGAGGGTGGCGAAGTCGGGCCGCAGCGCGCGGACGGCGTCTGCCGATTCGACCTCGACCAGAAAGAACATCTCCGAGCCGCGTCCGACGTAGCTGGGACGGACGCCGAGTGCCTCGATCAGGCCGGGCGGTGCGGCCGCGGGACTCGGAGGCAACGCGGGGAAGTCCAGCCAGATCAAGTCGCCCTGCCGGCGGGCCTCGAGCAGGCCACTCTTGGTCTGGAACCTGAGTGTGGCTTCCGGGTCGCTGCGCCCGGCCTCCCAGATCGCGTGCGCGCTTGCGAGGGTGGCGTGACCGCAGAGCGGGACCTCTACGGTGGGCGTGAACCAGCGCAGCCCGAAGTCGTCGCCCTTCCGCAGCAGAAACGCGGTCTCCGCCAGGTCGAGTTCGGCAGCGACGGCCTGCATCCAGTCGGGGTGGGCTTCGCGATCCAGAAAACAGATCGCGGCCGGGTTCCCGCCAAACGGGTCCTGGCTGAAGGCGTTGATTCGAAACAGGGGGGTGGGCACGGTGTGAACATAGCGTCCGCTACCCCGAGTGCAGCAGCCCCGCGGACGGCAGCGCTCAGGCCCGAGTGCCGAGCTTTTCGATGATCCTGCGGTGAAGTGCGGCGAGCCGGCCCGGGTCGATCTTGAACACGGCACGGTCGTAGGTCAGCAGCCCGTTGAGTTCGCTCTCGACGTCGGTGGTCTGGGTGTAGATCGCGCCCGAGAGTCCGCGCGCGACCAGTGCCTCGATACATCCGAGCAGTTCCGTGTACTTCGCTTCGAAGCTCTCGGAAGATTTGGCGCTGCCGTAGCCCCAGCCGTCTGCGACGGCCAGGTGACCGTCCACCCCGAGCTTGAAGCCCCCGAACTCTCCATAGACGAGTGGGCGATCCGATTCGAGGGGCGGCAGCTGTTCCTCGCGCCGGTACATGTGGCAATCACGGATCGCGCCCGTGCCCGTGTCCTTCCAGCCGCTGGGTCCGTCGACCAGACGCTCGGGGTCTCGGGCCGCCACGTGGGACAGGATCGCGTCGGTGTCGAACTGTCCCCAGGCTTCGTTGAAGGGCACCCAAGCGACGATGCTCGGGAACGGCGCAAGGGCGTCGAGCATCGCGTCGAGTTCGTGCCGGTAGATTGCCTCGGACTCGGGTGTGACCTGGAGCGAGAACTCCATTTCTTCGGGCTGGCGTCCCTGCTGGAGTTGTTCGATGAAGCGGCCGAGTTCGAATGCGATCGAGGGCATGTCCTGCCAGACCAGGACCCCGAGCCGGTCCGCGTGCCAGTACCAGCGGGCGGGCTCGACCTTGACGTGCTTGCGGATCAGGTTGAAGCCCATGCGCCGGGTCGCCTCGATGTCGAACGCGAGCGCCGCATCGGTCGGCGCGGTGTAGAGGCCGTCGGGCCACCAGCCCTGGTCGAGCAGCCCGAGCTGGAAGAGGGGCTCGCCGTTCAAGAACAACCGCCAGATCCCGGCGCGGTCACGCCCGGTCGAGATTTCTCGCGCGCCGAAGTAGCTTTCGACGCGGTCGACCGGCACCCGGTCGCGCAGGATCTCGGCCTCGAGGTCGTAAAGGAACGGGTCGTCGGGCGACCACGGACGCAGCGACGGGATCGCGAGTTCGAGGCGCAGGTGCTCGCCGGTCACGGCTGCGGTCTGCTCCGCGATCGTCTTCCCCGCTACGCAGACCCGGAGCCGAAGCTGGTCGCCGGGCAGGCTGCCCGAGATCCGTGCGCGGATCGACACCTCTGCCTGCGCGAGCAGGGTCTCGGCGCGCAGGCTTTCGACGCGTGTCCGCGGGACCGGTTCGAGCCACACCGTCTGCCAGATTCCGGTCACGGCCGTGTAGCAGATGCCACCCGGCTCCAGCGTCTGCTTGCCGATTGGCTGGGGTCCGCGATTCGTGGGGTCGCGCACGCCCACGACGAGTTCCTGGACTTCGCCGGGTGCGAGCGCATCGCTGAGGTCGAAGTGGAAGGGGTCGTAGCCGCCGCAATGGCTGCCCAGCCGCCGGCCGTTCAGCCAGACCTCGGCCTCCCAGTCGACGGCCCCGAAGTGGAGCAGGAGTTGTTCGTCTTCCGCTAGCTCGGGAGCCCGAAACTCCCGCCGGTACCAGACCCGCTCTTCCGGTTGGACCGCGCGCGCAACCCCGCCGAGCGCGGACTCGACTGCGAACGGGACCACGATGCGCGTCTCGAAGCTCGTCGGCTGCGGCGCATCTCCATCGCGAATCGCGAACTCCCAGCGCCCGTTCAGGTTCTGCCAGCGTTTTCGCCGGAGCTGCGGCCGCGGGTATTCGGGAAGCGGCTGCTCCGGATCGAGGTCCTCCGCCCAGGCGGTTCTGAGGGCCGTGTTAGGCGACACGGAGCTTGACCTCGAGATCCACGAACGCCGAATGCGTGGTGCGTACCTGCACCCGCCCGATCTTCATTCCCCGATCCCCCATCGACGCAGAACGCTCCGACTTGGTGCGCGGACCTGGGGCGGCCCAGGCCCGAAACCCTGTGTGCGGCGATTGTACCCGAGCCTCCACTCGCACCGAGGCTCGCAGTCTGTGCTCAGGCGGGCTCGCCGAACCCGAGAATGTATCCGTCCAGGTCTTCGACGTAGAAATCCCGGCCCCAGGGTCGCTCTTCGAGGGCACGCAGGATCGGCACCTTCCGCGCCTGGAACTCTCCGTAGAGTTCGCGCAGTCCCGACACGTCTACGTGGGCGTCGAGGTGCTCGTGGGCCTTGCGGTGCTCCCGATCCGCCTCGATCTTCGGCGCACACTTGAGATGCAGCACGGCGTCTCCGCGCGAGATCGCCGCATAGAAGCCCTCGTAGACGAAGTCGACCGCAAAGCCTAGTTGCCCTTCGTAGAACTCGAGCGCGCGCGGTAAATCGTCGACCAGAAACTGCGGAGCGGCGTTCTTCAGTTCCGGCACTCGTGCCCTCCTTCGACGTTGCTCGGTCGAGCAGCGCTCGTCGGTCGAGCGCCGTTCGCGCGGGGAAGCTGAACGCATCGGGTGGTGGTGGGTTGCTCAGACTTGGAGTTGACGGATTTCTTCATCGAGCAACAGGATCCGGATCGTGAGCCGGGCGCGCGCTTCGGGCGTCAATCGAGCCCCGGTCGCCGCCCTCTTGCGAATCAGACTGGCCCGGCGCTGTTGGTGCGCCGTGCACTGGAAGACCGGGTGG